>NZ_JBFUKI010000010.1:0-224969 GCF_056400925.1 Alsobacter sp. P4_H11 | reverse complement strand
CGCCGGGCTCGGCGTCGGCCAGGCCTCGGCGCCCGCGGCCCGGGGCCACGCGCAGGGCGGACGCGGCCCCCGGGGCAACAACGGGCTCGGCAACGGCGCGGAAGCCAATGATCCGGGCGGAGCCAACCCGGCTTTCGGCGATCCCTCCAACCCCGGCCGCGGCGCCACGGCGGCGCTGGGCGGCGCGGGGCGCGGACACGCCCATGGTGGACGCGGATCGCGCGGCAACAACGGGCTCGGCAACGGCGCCGAGGCGAATGATCCGGGCGGGGTGAACCCGGCCTTCGGCGATCCCTCCAACCCGGGCCGCGGCTCCGTGGCGGCGCTGGGCGGCGCGTCCGGCGGGCGCGGCGGCGCATCGGCCTCCGGCGGCGCCGGATCGGCAGGCGGCGCGGGCTCCGGCCATGGCGGCGGCTCCGGCGGCGGCAACGGCGGGGGTAACGGTGGCGGTGGCGGAAACGGTGGCGGCGGTGGCGGCGGCAATGGCGGCGGTGGCGGAAACGGCGGCGGCGGCGGTGGTGGCGGTGGCCACGGCAAGTAACGCCCTGGAGTCATGAAATACAGAGGAGCCCGCCGGCGCATCGCCCGGCGGGCTTTTGCGTGGCGGGGCGGGGTTTCCTGGCGGCTCCGGCGGCCGGCGCGGGGCGTGGCCGGCGGCCGCAGGGCGCCCCGCGCAAGGCGGGGATGCCAGCAGCATTCACGCGATGCGATAGCGGCTCGTGAGCTCCGGCAGGCCGTCGGTCGCCACCAGGCCGCGCTCGGCGAGGTCTTCCAGGTGGGCGAAGACGCTGAGCGCGGCTGCGCCGTGGAGGGCGGGGGCGAGGCCGTCATAGAGCTTGGGCACGATGGCGGCGATGACGTCGTCACCGGCCGCGAGGCGGTCGAGGATGGAGGCTTCGCGCTGGCGCCGGTGGTGGGCGAGGGCGCGGACGAAGCGCGAGGGATTCGTGACCGGGCCGCCATGGCCGGGCCAGTAGACGCGGTCGTCGCGCCCCTGCAGCCGGGCGAGCGACGCCATGTAGGGGGCCATCGCGCCATCCGGCGGGGCCACGATGGTGGTGCTCCACGCCATCACGTGGTCGCCCGAGAACAGGGCGTTCTCCTCCGGCAGCGCGAACGCAAGATGGTTGGCGGTGTGGCCGGGCGTGGCGAGGGCCTGGAGCGTCCAGCCGTCGCCATGGAGGCTGTCGCCGTCCTGAAGAATGCGGGCGGGGGCGTGGTCTCGGTCGCCGCTCGCTTCCAGGCGGTTGTGCTCGCCCTCCGCGAGGGGCCGGAAGGCGATGTGCGGGCCGCAGCCGACGATGGGCGCGCCCGTGGCGGCGGCCAGGAGGCGCGCGCCGGGCGAATGATCGCGATGCGTGTGCGTGACGACGATCTGCGCCACGGTCTCGCCCGCCAGCGCGGCCCGGAGGGCTGCGATGTGGGCGGGATCGTCCGGGCCGGGGTCGATCACGGCGACGGCGCCGCGCCCCACCACATACGTGCAGGTGCCCGTGAAAGTGAACGGCCCGCCATTACCGGCCACCATGCGGCGCACCAGCGGGCTGACTTGCTGGAGCGCGCCGGGCGGAGCCTCGAAGGAGCGGTCGAAGGGGATGTCGTCGGCCATGCGGGGGGGGGTTCCGGTCGGCGGCCGGAGGCCGCGCGGGTTGGCGTTTCGGCGAACTTGTGGCCGCCCGCGCGAGACCCTATAGGTCGAAGGGACGGATCGGAAGGGGAGCGAATCCCCGCCCGGCCGCATGCTTTCGCCCGGTTACCCGAGAGGACCTGATGGCCGCCGAGTCGCTCCCCACCTCCATGCCCACCACGCTGGCCTCCGCGCTGTGGCCGGCCGCCTCCACGGGCTCCGACCGGGCCGCCACGCTGGCGCGCGCCGTGTTCCTGGCGCTGGTCGGCACGGCGCTGCTGACGCTGTCGGCCAAGATCAAGGTTCCGTTCTACCCGGTGCCGATGACGCTGCAGACGCTGGTGGTGCTGTGGCTGGGGGCCGCCTATGGCTCGCGCCTCGCGGCCGTGACGGTGATCGCCTACCTCCTGGAAGGCGCGCTGGGCCTGCCGGTGTTCGCCGATACGCCCGAGCGCGGCATCGGCCTCGCCTACATGATGGGCCCGACGGGCGGCTACCTGCTGGGCTTCGTGGCCGGCGCGTTCCTGGTCGGCGTGCTCTGCGAGCGCGGCCTCGGCCGCTCGCTCATCGGCATGGCGGCCGCGATGACGCTGGGGCACCTGGCCATCTTCGCCTTCGGCTTCGGCTGGCTCGCGATGGCGATCGGCGCCGAGAAGGCCTGGCTGGCGGGCGTGGTCCCGTTCTTCGCCGCCACGGCGCTGAAGACCGCGCTCGGCGCCGCGCTGGTGCCGGCCGTGTGGACGATGGTCGACAAGCGCCGGGGCTGAGGCTTTCGGGATGTTGTGAGTTGAGACGGCGCCTTCGGGCGCCGTTTTTCGTTTTGGGGGCGTCAGCCGTATTGCCGCCAGAAGAACACCAGCGTGAGGATGACGCCCAGCGCCAGCACGGCCGCCTTGATGAGCTTGGGGTCGATCAGCTTCGCGCCCTTGGCCCCAAGCACGCCGCCGACGATGCCGGCGGCCATCATGGCCAGCGTTTCCGGCCAGCGGACGATGCCCGCGCCCGCGAAGGCGACCACGGCGGCGCCGTTCATCAGCGTGGCCAGCATGATCTTGAGGCCGTTCATGGCGTGGATGTCGCGCAGGCCAAACAGCGTCAGCGCCGCCAGCATCAGGAAGCCGATGCCGCCGCCGAAATAGCCGCCATAGATGGCGATCAGGAACTGCGTGGCCAGCACGGCCTTGGGCCCCAGCGAGTAGCGCTTCAGCGCCGCCGGCCCGGCGAAGTTGCCCCAGCCGAACACCGCCGTGGCGAACAGCATCAGGAACGGCACCAGCCGCGCAAAGGCCTCGTTGGAGGTGAACAGCAGCAGCAGCGCGCCCAGGAGCCCGCCGACGAGGCTCACGGCCACGAAGGCCGGCACGTTCACCTGCGTGATGGACTGGATGTCGCGCCGGTAGGTCCACGCGCTCGCGCCCTGGCCGGGAAACAGCGCCACCGTCGAGGACGCGTTGGCGGCCAGCGGCGGCACGCCGGCGAAGATCAGGGCCGGAAAGGTCAGGAAGGCGCCGCCCCCCGCCACGGCGTTGACCACCCCGGCCGCGAAGGCGGCCAGCATCAGAAGCGCGAAGGTGAGGATCATGGGAATTACTCGGCGGGTAGGGCCCGGCAGGCGGGATGGCCCAGTCTAGCCGCGCGGCGTTGCTGAAAACAAAAAGGCCGGGATCTCGCGATCCCGGCCAGTTGGAGTGGAGGAGGTTACTCCGCCGCCGCCATGCGCGGGGCGCCGATGGCCCCGGAGGCGGCGATCTCGGAGAGCTCGCTCTCCGAGTATTTCAGCACGCTGCTCAGGATCTCCTGCGTGTGCTCGCCAAGCAGCGGCGAGCGCTCCACCACGGTCGGGCTGGCCGACAGCTTGATCGGGTTGCCGACCGAGAGGTACTTGCCGCGCGTGGGGTGATCCACCTCGACGAGGGTGCCGGTCGCCTTAAGCGACTCGTCCTCGGCGATCTCCTTCATGGAGAGGATCGGCCCGCACGGGATATCCCGCTCGTTCAGGATCTGCATGGCCTCGAACTTGGTCTTGGTCATCGTCCACTGCTCGATGCGGCCGAAGATCTCGTTCAGGCGCGGCAGGCGCACCGGCGGCGTGGCGTAGTCCGGGTTGGTCTTCCAGTCCGGCTCGCCGATGATGTCGCAGATCGCCTCCCAGACCGGGGCCTGGGTGATGAAGTAGAGATAGGCGTTCGGGTCGGTCTCCCAGCCCTTGCACTTCACGATGCGGCCCGGCTGTCCGCCGCCCGAGTCGTTGCCGGCGCGCGGCACCGAGTCGCCGAAGGGCACGCCCTCGCCGAACTGGCTGTATTCCTTCAGCGGGCCGTGCTGCAGGCGCTGCTGGTCGCGCAGCTTCACGCGGCAGAGGTTGAGCACGCCGTCCTGCATCGCGCAGGTGACGCGCTGGCCTTCGCCCGTGACGGTGCGCTGGTAGAGCGCCGTCACGATGCCGAGCGCCAGATGCAGGCCGGTGCCGGAATCGCCAATCTGCGCGCCGGTGACGAGCGGCAGCCCGTCGCGGAAGCCGGTCGTGGAGGCGGCGCCGCCGGTGCACTGGGCGACGTTCTCGTAGACCTTGCAGTCCTCATAGGGGCCCGGGCCGAAGCCCTTGATGGAGGCCACGATCATGCGCGGGTTCAGCGCCTTGATGCGCTCCCAGGGGAAGCCCATGCGGTCCAGCACGCCGGGGCCGAAGTTCTCGACGAGGACGTCGCACTCCTTGATCAGGCGCTCGAGGACCTCCTTCCCCTTCGGGTTCTTGGTGTCGAGCGTGATGGAGCGCTTGTTGTGGTTCAGCATCGTGAAATAGAGGCTGTCCACCTTCGGGATGTCCTGAAGCTGGCCGCGCGTGATGTCGCCGACGCCCGGGCGCTCCACCTTGATCACGTCCGCGCCGAACCAGGCGAGGAGCTGCGTGCAGGTGGGGCCGGACTGGACGTGGGTGAAGTCGAGGATCTTCACCCCTTCGAGAGCCTTGGTCATTCGATGTCCTCCCTTACTTCTTCTTGACCACGCTTTGCGGGTTCAAATTGCCGATGCGGCCGCTCTCGGTGCCCGCCGCGGGGTCGATCACGGCGTTGATGAGGGTCGGCTTGCCGGAATCCATGGCGGCGTTCACGGCGCGCGAGAGCTCGTCGGGGTTCGTGGCGTTCACGCCGACGCCGCCGAAGGCCTCCATCATCTTGTCGTAGCGCGAGCCGGGCACGAACACCGTGGTGGCGGGATCGCCGCCCGCCGGGTTCACGTCCGTGCCCCGGTAGATGCCGTTGTTGTTGAAGATCACGATGCAGACCGGCAGGTTGTACCGGCAGATCGTCTCCACCTCCATGCCCGAGAAGCCGAAGGCGCTGTCGCCTTCCACGGCCAGAACCGGCTTGCCGGTCTCGATCGCGGCCGCGATGGCGTAGCCCATGCCGATGCCCATCACCCCCCAGGTGCCGACGTCCAGGCGCTTGCGCGGCTGGTACATGTCGATGACGCCGCGGGCGAGGTCGAGCGTGTTGGCGCCCTCGTTCACCAGGATGGCGTCGGGACGCTCCTTGATGATGGTGCGCAGCGCGCCCAGCGCGCCGTGGAAGTCCATCGGCGACTTGTTGTTCATCAGGCGAGGAGCCATCTTGGCGATGTTCTCGTCCTTCTTGGCCGAGACCACGCCGACCCAGTCGCTCGGCGCCTTGGGCCAGTTGGAGCCCATGCCCTGCAGCAGCGCCGAGACGCAGCTGCCAATGTCGCCCACCACGGGGGCGACGATCTCGACATTGGAGTCCATTTCCTTGGGCTCGATGTCGATCTGGATGAACTTCTTGGGGGCGTCGCCCCAGGTCTTGCCCTTGCCGTGCGACAGCAGCCAGTTGAGGCGCGCGCCGATCAGCATCACGACGTCGGCGTCCTTCAGCACGGTGGAGCGCGCCGCGCCGGCCGACAGCGCATGCGTGTCGGGCAGGAGGCCCTTGGCCATGCTCATCTGCAGGAACGGGATGCCGCTGGTCTCCACCAGGGCCCGGATGTCCTCGTCGGCCTGCGCGTAGGCCGCGCCCTTGCCGAAGATGATGAGCGGGCGCTTGGCGCCCTTCAGCACGTCCAGCGCGCGCTTGATGGCGTCGGGCGCCGGGATCATCGCCGGGGCGGCGTCGATCACCTTCACGAGCGAGGCGGCGCCCTTCTCGGCGTCCATGGTCTGGCCGAACAGCTTGGCGGGCAGGTCGAGATAGACGCCGCCGGGACGGCCGGACACGGCGGCCCGGATGGCGCGCGCCACCGCGATGCCGATGTCGGCGGCGTGCAGCACGCGGAAGGCCGCCTTGCACAGCGGCTTGGCGATGGCGAGCTGGTCCATCTCCTCGTAGTCGCCCTGCTGCAGGTCGACGATCTCGCGCTCGGACGAGCCCGAGATCAGGATCATCGGGAAGCAGTTCGTGGTCGCGTTGGCGAGCGCCGTCAGGCCGTTCAGGAAGCCCGGGGCGGAGACGGTGAGGCCGATGCCGGGCTTCTTGGTGAGATAGCCCGCGATCGCGGCGGCGTTGCCGGCGTTCTGCTCGTGGCGGAACGAGATCACGCGGATGCCCGCGGCCTGCGCCATGCGGCCGAAATCGGTGATCGGGATGCCAGGCACGCCGTAGATGGTCTCGACGCCGTTCAGCTTCAGCGCGTCGATGATCAGATGGAAGCCATCCGTCAGTTCGCGCTCTTCGGCGCCGGCGGCGGCGCCCTCGGTCAGAGCTGCGCTCATTGGTCTTTTCTCCCTGTTGTTTCTTGTCGGTTTTGCAGTGGGTAGAGAACGGCCCGGGTCAGAACCGGCCCGGCCGAACCGGGCCGTCGCCGAGAAGCTCCTTGCCGTGCTTCTCGACATAGGCCGCGAGGCCGAGCGTGTGTTCCTTGGAGAGCCGCTCCGCGAGGTCTGCGTCGCGCCGCTCCAGGGCGTCGATGATGCCGAGATGCTCGTCGAACGAGCGCGCGATGCGCTCGGACTTGCCGATCGACAATTGCCGGATGCCGCGCACATGCAGCAGCAGGTTGGCGGTCAGGTCCACCAGCAGCTCCGACCCGCCAAGCTCGATGAGGCGCTGGTGGAACGCGATGTTGGCCGCCGAATATTCGCTCACGAAGGCGGCCGGCGGATGCTGCTCGCCAAAGGATTCGAACAGGGTGCGCAGCCCGCGAATGTCCGCCATGGAGGCGTGATGGGCGGCGAGCCGGGCCGCCATGCTCTCCAGCGCCGCCCAGGCCTCGATGGCCTCGACGATCTCGCGCAGGCTCTTGCGCACCACCACGATGCCGCGCCGCGGCACGGAGCGCACGAAGCCCTCGTGCTCGAGCATCGCGATCGCCTCGCGCACGGGGGTGCGGCTGACGCCGAGCTGCTCGGACAGCTGCCGCTCGTCCAGCCACACGGGCTCGGGCGAGCTGTAGGGATCCATGCCGGTGATCGCCTTCTTGAGCGCCGTATAGGCGCGCTTCTTGAAGGTGAGCTCCGGCTTCATCGGTTCGATGTCGAGCATGGCCGTCGCGTTCTCGCTCGCGCGCTCGAAGGAAAGGGCTGTCCCCGGAGGGCTTTGCAACACGCCCGTGAACTGCGGATGGGAGTCGTCGGTCATCGGCGAACCCGGCCGCGGTTTCGGGTGGCACGTCGCATGCCAAATTGGTGGCATGCCAAACACCAGCTGTCAACGCGCGGCCCGCGCGTCTGGGGAACCCTTGCGTTTCCTCAACTTACGCTGCAATGCAAAAATATCTTAGCTGCGATGCACCATTGGATCTGGAGGTTTGGTATCTGGCATGCCAGATTTGGGTCAAGGACGCTGACGCAGTTGGCGCCTCCCAGTTTCGAGACCCTCTAGCCTGATTGGAGATTTCCCATGGCCACCAACGTGCTCTACGGCGCCCGCCAGTCCTCGCTCCTCGACCGCCTCTTCGCTTCGGTTGTCGCGTTCCTGAACAACGTCGCCGAGATCAACCGCCGCAACGGCGCGGTTGCTCCCTTCGGCCTCTGAGGTTTGAGGCAGCCGGGCTGGACCCGGCCGCCCGCCGCCCTGTGCGCGTCGCCGTCATTGCGAGCCAGAGGCGAAGCAATCCAGTCTAATTGCAGGGCGTTAGGCTGGATTGCTTCGCCGGCGCCCGCAACGACGGGGAGCAATCCCTCAACCTCGGCGCCGACGACACTCCGAACTGAATTCACCAAGCAACCGGGCGCACCCTGTGCGTCCGGCTTTTTTGTCGCTTGCGCGTTGGCATAACATATACCACTCTGGCCTTCTCAAATGCGTGGCATCAGTCACAAAACAAACGCATGAGGGATGGAAATGACCAATTACGCAGAGGGCGGAGCCGCGGCTCCGCGCGTCAGTGACGCTTATCGCTGGACCCAGCTGGCGCTGGGCGTCGGCGCGATGGTGATGATCGCCAACCTTCAATATGGTTGGACGTTCTTCGTCCCGGACATTCAGAAGACCTTCAAGTGGGATCGTGCGGCCATTCAGTGGGCCTTCACGCTCTTCGTGCTGTTCGAGACCTGGCTGGTGCCGATCGAGGGCTGGTTCGTGGACAAATACGGCCCGCGCGCCGTGGTGTTCATCGGCGGCATCCTGTGCGCCATCGGCTGGGTGATCAATTCCTACGCGACCACGCTGAACATGCTCTATGTCGGCCAGATCGTGGCGGGCATCGGCGCCGGCGGCGTCTACGGCACCTGCGTGGGCAACGCCCTCAAGTGGTTCCCTGACAAGCGCGGCCTCGCGGCCGGCATCACGGCGGCGGGCTTCGGCGCGGGCTCGGCCCTGACGGTCGCCCCCATCCAGGCGATGATCGCCAATTCGGGCTTCCAGGCCACGTTCTACTGGTTCGGCATCGGGCAGGGCATCATCATCTGCATCCTGGCGATGTTCCTCTACGCCCCCAAGGCCGGGCAGGTTCCGGCGGTGGTGGCCAACGCCAACATCATCCAGACCCGCAAGAACTACTCGCCGGGCGAAGTGCTGAAGCAGCCGATCTTCTGGCTGATGTACTTCATGTTCGTGATCGTGGGCGCCGGCGGCCTCATGGTCACCGCCAACCTGAAGCCCATCGCGGCCGACTGGAAGATTGACGGCATCAACGTCTCGCTGATCGGCCTGACGATGACCACCGTGACCTTCGCGGCCACGATCGACCGCATCCTGAACGGCCTGACGCGTCCGTTCTTCGGCTGGATCTCCGACAAGATCGGCCGCGAGAACACGATGTTCATCGCCTTCGGCATGGAAGGCATCGGCATCTACCTGCTCTACGCCTGGGGTCACGACCCGCTCTGGTTCGTGCTGCTGTCGGGCTTCGTGTTCTTCGCCTGGGGTGAGATCTACAGCCTCTTCCCGTCGACCTGCACGGACACGTTCGGCTCCAAGTTCGCCGCCACCAATGCGGGCCTGCTCTACACCGCCAAGGGAACGGCCGCGCTGCTGGTGCCCTTCGCGAACTACATGCAGCAGTCCTCCGGCAGCTGGGACACGGTGTTCCTGATCGCGGCCGGCGCGAACATCCTGGCCTCGGTGCTCGCCATCGCGGTGCTGAAGCCTTGGCGCAAGGGCGTGATCAACAAGGCCCAGGCCACCGTGCTGCAGCCCGCCTCGGCCTGATCGAACCGGAAACAAACGACTGTCGGGCCGCCATCGGGCGGCCCGACGCATTTCGAGCGCAATTTTGCACAAACGCGCGTTAAGTGTGAATCTATCTTCAATCAATTTTAAGTTGTAGGATCGAGGATCGGACCAACAAGTCCGATTCTGCGAGGATCCATGCGCATCGCCATTTTGCTGGCCGCCAGTCTCTTGGCGGCAGCGGCGGCAGGCCAGGCCGCCCTGAGCGCCGCGCTGGTTGGACCCGTCACCTACGCGGACGTTGCCGCCGCGCCGCCGGCCTCCGTCAAAAACGACTTTCGCCGCCCGAACACGGTGCCTTTTCCGGCCGACAACCCGTTCACAATCACCAAGGTGGAGCTCGGCAAGTCGCTGTATTTCGATCCGCGGCTGTCGCGGGCGGGGTCGCAGTCCTGCGCGACCTGCCACAATCCGGGCTTCGGCTGGGGCGACGGCCTGCGGGTGGGTGTCGGCGACAACATGAAGGCGCTGGCGCGCCGTTCGCCCACCATCCTGAACGCCGCCTTCGGCGAGATCTTCATGTGGGACGGCCGCGCCGACACGCTGGAGCATCAGGCGCTAGGCCCCATCGAGGCGGCCGGCGAGATGAACATGCCGATCGCCGACGTGATCGCCCGCCTCAACGCCATCCCGGGATACAAGCCGCTGTTCGAGGCCGCGTTTCCGGGCGAGGCCATCTCAGGCCCGCTGATCGGCCGGGCGATCGCCGCCTATGAGCGCACCGTGATCTCGCCGCGGGCGCCTTTCGACGCCTGGGTGGAAGGCGACGAGAAGGCGATCTCAGAGCCCGCCAAGCGCGGCTTCGCGCTCTTCAACGGCAAGGGCGGCTGCAACAAGTGCCACTCGGGCTGGAACTTCACCGACGACAGCTTTCACGACCTCGGCCTGCCCGACAAGGATATCGGCCGCGGCAAGTTCCTGCCCACGATCCCGAAGATGCAGCACGCCTTCAAGACGCCGGGCCTCCGCGAGATCTCGCGCCGCGGCCCCTACATGCACGACGGCTCGATCCCGACGCTCGCGGCCGTGATGCAGCACTATGACGAGGGCGGCATCGCCCGTCCCAGCCGCTCCGACCTGATCCGCCCGCTCGGGCTGACCGCGGAGGAGAAGGCCGACCTCGTGGCCTTCATGGAAACGCTGAACAGCGACATGCGCCCCGAAAGCCTGCCGACGCTGCCCCGCTGAACGCACCCTGCCAGGAGAGAACCATCATGGAGAGAACCAACATGACCCGCATCGCCTTCGTCGCCTTTTGCACGCTCGCCGGCCTGTCCGGCTTTGCCTACGCGGCCGACCAGACCATCGGCCAGAAAGGGCGCGTCTTCTCGAGCGAGAGCGTCACGCTGCGCAAGGGCGAGGTGCTGGTGTTCAACAACGACGATTCCATTCCGCACAACGTCATGTCGGCCACGACGGGGTCGGAGTTCAACCTCGGCTCGGTCGCGCCCGGCGGAAACGCGCAGGTGCGCTTCGACAAGGCCGGCGACGTCGCGGTGATCTGCGCCATCCACCCGCGCATGAAGATGAGCGTGAAGATCACCGACTGAGTTCGCCTTCCCCGCGCGGAGATGCCCGATGTCCATCAGAACGAAGCTGGTCGCCGCTTTTCTGGCGTTCGGCCTGCTCGCGTCCGCCATGGCGGCCTATGCGGTGCGCCAGGCGGTCACGCTCGGTGGCCTCGCCATCCAGGTCTATGACGGGCCCCTGATGGGCATCAGCTACGCCCGGGCGGCGCAGTCGGGCTTCAACTCCCTCCTCGTGCAGGCCGGAACGGCCGGCGTGCGGATGGAGGGTATCCTGGCGGCCGAAAAGGAGATCGCGGGCGACTTCGCGATCGTGCGGGAGCGCCTGACCGATCCCAAGAGCGTCGAGGCGCTGAACCGCGCGAGCGACGCCCTGACGGCGTGGCGCCAGATGAAGGCCGACCTGCTCTCCACCGCGCCGCGCCGCAGCATCCCGGCGCCGTGGCTGCTGGACGAGAAGGCCCGCGCCGCCATCGCGGCGCTGGATGATCTGGTCGAGATCGCGGCCGCCTATGGCTACGAGTTCCGCACCGCCGCGGAAGCGCAGGTCAACGAGACCAGGATCAAGCTCATCGCCACCGCGGCCGCGATCGCGGCGCTCGGCCTCGTCCTCGGGCTCCTGTTCGCGCGCTCGCTGGGCGGGCCGATCCTGCTCATGCGCGACGCCATCGGGGCTCTGCTGAAGGGTGAGCGCGTGGAGGTGCCGGGCCGCGGGCGCAAGGACGAACTGGGCGAATTGGCCCGCGCCATGGCGAGCGTGCACGAGGCCGGCGCGGAGGGCGCCCGCTTCCGCGCTGCGCTGGACAGTTCGTCCACCTGCATCCTCACGGTGGGGGAGAACCTCCGCGTACAGTTCGCCAACAGAAACGCGCTGAGCTGGCTGGCCCGCCACGCCGGAACCCCGGCCGGCATGGGCCGGTCCATCGTCGGGCTCGGCGTCACGGAGGTGTTTCCGGGCGCCGCCGGCGAGGTGTTGCTGGCCCGGCGCGACGGGCAGAGTCAGACGGTGACGATCGGCGCGCGCACGGTCGCGGCCTCCAGCAACGAGGTCCGCAACGAGGCCGGCGACATGCTTGGCTATGCGGTGGAGCTGCGCGACGTCACCGACGAGGTGTTCCACGGCGAGATCGAGCGCATGGTGGCGGCCGCCGCGCAGGGCGACTTCACCGTCCGCGCGCCCGTGGAGGGGCGCACCGGCTTCACGCTGACGATCTCCAGCGGGCTCAACGCCATAGCGTCCTCGGTGGAGACCGCGGTGGGCGAGTTCGTGGCCGTGATGGAGGGGATCGCCGATGGCGATCTCACCCGCCGCGCCTCGACGCGCTACGAGGGCCTGTTCGGCAGCCTGCAGGCCGCCGTGGAGACCACCGCCGAGCGGCTCTCGGATTCGGTGACCACCATCAAGAGCGCCGCCACCGACATCGCCGAGGCCGCGCGCGAAATCAGCCAGGGCGCGGGCGACCTGTCGAACCGCACCGAGGAGCAGGCCAACGCGCTTGTCCAGACCGCCTCGGCGGCCGGCCAGATAACCACGCTGGTGCGCACCGCTGCGGGCTCCTCCGCGCAGGCCTCCGCCACGGCCGAAAGTGCGAGGGCGGCGGCCCAGCAGGGCGGCGCGGTCATCACGGACGCGATCGCCGCCATGGGCCGGATAGAGGACGCCGCTAGGAAGATCAACGAGATCACCACCGTGATCGACGACATCGCGTTCCAGACCAACCTGCTGGCGCTGAACGCCGCCGTGGAGGCCGCACGCGCCGGCGAGGCCGGCAAGGGCTTCGCCGTGGTGGCGTCGGAAGTGCGCACGCTGGCGCAGCGCTCCAGCGAGGCCGCGAAGGATATCAGCGGGCTTCTGAACGCCTCCAACGCGCAGGTGACCGAAGGCGTGCAGCTCGTGCGTCGCGCCGGCGACGTGCTGGGCGACATCGTGCGCTCGTCCGAGAAGGTCGCCAGCAGCGTGGCCGAGATCTCCATGGGCACGCAGGAGCAGGCCCGCTCCATCGAGCAGGTCAGCCAATCCATGGACGAGGTCGATCGCATGACCCAGCAGAACGCCGCCCTGGCCGAGGAAAGCGCCGCCGCCTCGCAGGCGCTGCAAAGCCGAATCGGCGAGTTGAACGACTTCGTCGCCGGCTTCCGCACGCGGGAAAGCGCCGCCGCTCACACTCCGGCAGCCGCGCGCGGACTTCGGCGCCGCGCCGCCTGACCACCCGCGATTCAAGTGACGCGGACACGACGCCGGCGCAAAACCCTTCGCGCCGGCGTCGACGTTGTCCCGCCGTTGCGGCGTTCATCTCCGGCGTTGGCCGGGCTATTCTAAAAAAGCCGCCCCATCCCCTTGACAGTTCGCTCGCTTGGCATGCCAAATACCAAGCACCAGCGATGACCAGCCTCACAAGGGGCGGCGCGCCAGGCGACACACGGGGCCGCAGGCCCTACGCCATCAACGATAACATCCGACGGGAGGATGCCCATGAGCTTCGATAAAGCCGCAGTGCGCACGGTGCTCGACGAGGTGAAGGCCGACGGCCGCACCGCCCTGACGGCCCCCGAGGCCAAGCGCGTCTGCGACGCCTACCAGATTCCCCTCCCGCAGGAAGGCCTCGCCACCACGGCCGAGCAGGCCGTGACGCTCGCCTCCGGCATGGGCTTCCCGGTGGTGATGAAGATCGTCTCGGCCGACATCCTGCACAAGACCGACGCCGGCGGCGTCATCGTGGGCGTGAAGTCCGGCGACGAGGCCCGCGCGGCCTATGACAAGATCCTCGCCAACGCCAAGAACTACAAGGCCGACGCCAAGATCGAGGGCGTGCAGGTGCAGCAGATGCTGCCCTCCGGCGCCATCGAGACGCTGGTCGGCGCCATCACGGACCCGTCCTTCGGCAAGCTCGTGGCCTTCGGCCTCGGCGGCGTGCTGGTCGAGGTGCTGAAGGACCTCACCTTCCGGCTCGCTCCGGTGGACAACGCCCAGGCGACCGACATGCTGAACAGCATCAAGGCGCAGGAGATGCTGAACGGCGTTCGCGGCTCCGAGCCGGTCGACCGCGCGGCGCTCAGCAAGATCCTCGTCAACGTCTCGGCCCTGCTGGAAGACTTCCCGCAGATCAGCGAGCTCGACCTCAACCCGGTGTTCGCGACCTCCAAGGGCGCGACGGCGGTGGACGCCCGCATCGTGGTGGACTTCGAAACCCACACGCAGCGCTATCGCCCCGACCAGACCGAGATCCTGCGCGCCACCAACCGCATCTTCAAGCCGAAGGCGGTGGCAGTGATCGGCGCCTCCAACGAGGCTGGCAAGATCGGCAACTCGGTGATGAAGAACCTCATCAACGGCGGCTACAAGGGCACCATCGTGCCGGTGCACCCCAAGGCCGACACCATCGAGGGCGTGAAGGCCTACAAGTCGATTCTGGACTATGACGGCGTGGTGGACGTGGCGGTGTTCGCCGTGCCCGCGCACCTGTGCGTGGCCGCCATGGACGAAGTCGGCCAGAAGGGCGTGCCCGGCGCGGTGATGATCCCGTCCGGCTTCGCCGAGACCGACAACCAGCCCCTGCAGGACGAGTTGCTCGCCATGGCGCGCAAGCACAATGTCCGCGTGATGGGCCCCAACATCTACGGCTTCTACTACACGCCCGAAAACCTCTGCGCGACCTTCTGCACGGCCTTCGACGTGAAGGGCCACGCGGCGCTCTCGTCGCAGTCGGGCGGCGTCGGCATGTCGATCATTGGCTTCGCCCGCTCCACCAAGATGGGCGTGTCGGCCATCGTCGGCCTCGGCAACAAGTCGGACCTGGACGAGGACGACCTGCTGACCTTCTTCGAGCAGGACGACAACACCAAGGTCATCGCGATGCACTGCGAGGACCTGAAGGACGGCCGCGCCTTCTCGGAGGTCGCCTCGCGCGTCTCCAAGAAGAAGCCCGTGATCATGCTGAAGGCCGGCCGCACGGCCTATGGCGCCCGCGCCGCCGCGTCCCACACGGGCGCGCTCGCCGGCAACGACAAGATCTATGACGATGTGCTGAAGGCCGCCGGCGTGATCCGCGCCCCGAGCCTGCGCTCGATGCTCGAATATGCCCGCGGCGTACAGGTGCTGCCGACGCCCAAGGGCGAGAACGTGGTGATCATCACGGGCGCGGGCGGCTCGGGCGTGCTGCTGTCGGATGCGTGCTTCGACAACGGCCTCACGCTGATGAAGATGCCGGACGACCTCGACGCGGCCTTCCGCAAGTTCATCCCGCCCTTCGGCGCGGCCGGCAACCCGGTCGACATCACGGGCGGCGAGCCGCCCAAGACCTACCAGAACACCATCCGCCTCGGCCTCGAGGACGATCGCATCCACTCGCTCATCCTGGGCTACTGGCACACGATCGTGACGCCCCCGATGGTGTTCGCGAAGCTCGTCGGCGAAGTGGTGGAGGAATTCCGCGCCAAGGGGATCGACAAGCCCGTGGTGGCCTCGCTGGTCGGCGACGTGCAGGTCGAGGAAGCCTGCCAGTATCTCTACGAGCGCGGCGTGGTGGCCTACCCCTACACCACCGAGACGCCCGTCGAGGTGCTCGGCGCCAAGTACAAGTGGGCCCGCTCGGCGGGACTGCTCGGCAAGTAAGCCGCTGGCGGTAGCCGTCGGCCGCTAAAGCGCCGACGGCTTAGCCGCACGCTCTCCACCGTCATGGCCGGGCTTGTCCCGGCCAGCCACGCGGCGCCGCAAGGCGTGGATGGCCGGGAAGCGCCCGGCCATGACGGGAGAGGTGTATTCTTCTCGCGCCATCCGTTTCCCTTTGCCTCCCAAGGAGGTCGCCATGAACATCCACGAATACCAGGCCAAGAGCCTGCTCAGAGAGTTCGGCGTTCCCGTCCCCAACGGCGTCCCGGTGTTGAAGGCCGAGGATGCGGAAACCGCCGTGAAGCAGCTGCGCGGCCCGGTCTGGGTCGTAAAATCCCAAATCCACGCCGGCGGGCGCGGCAAGGGCAAGTTCAAGGAGCCCGAGGCCGGCGACAAGGGCGGCGTTCGCCTCGCCCGTTCGGCCGACGAGGCCCGGCAATTCGTCCGCGAGATGCTCGGCAGGACGCTCGTGACCGTGCAGACCGGCGAGGCCGGCAAGCAGGTCAACCGCGTCTATATCGAGGACGGCTCGCTGATCGACCGCGAGTTCTACCTCTCCATGCTGGTGGACCGCGCCACCGCGCAGGTCGCCTTCGTGGTGTCGACCGAAGGCGGCATGGACATCGAGGAGGTGGCGCATTCCCACCCCGAGAAGATCGTCACCTTCTCGGTGGATCCCGCCACCGGGATCATGCCGCTGCACGGCCGGCGCGTCGCCAAGGCGTTGGGGCTCTCCGGCGACCTCGCCAAGCAGGCCGGCGACCTCACCGAGAAGCTCTATCGCGCCTTTGTCGGCAAGGACATGGCGATGCTGGAGATCAACCCGCTGATCGTCACCCAGGACGGCAAGCTGCGCTGCCTCGACGCCAAGGTGAGCTTTGACGACAACGCGCTGTTCCGCCACCAGGACGTGGCTGCGCTGCGCGACGAGACCGAAGAGGACGCAAAGGAGGTCGAGGCCTCCAAATACGACCTCAACTACATCACGCTCGACGGCACGATCGGCTGCATGGTGAACGGCGCCGGCCTGGCCATGGCCACCATGGACATCATCAAGCTCTATGGCGAGAGCCCGGCCAACTTCCTCGACGTCGGCGGCGGCGCCACCAAGGAGAAGGTGACGGCGGCGTTCAAGATCATCACGGCCGATCCCAACGTGAAGGGCATCCTGGTCAACATCTTCGGCGGCATCATGCGCTGCGACGTGATCGCGGCCGGCGTTGTGGCGGCCGTGCGCGACGTCGGCCTGCAGGTGCCCCTCGTGGTGCGGCTGGAAGGCACGAACGTGGAGCAGGGCAAGGAGATCCTGGCCGAGTCGGGGCTCAACGTCGTTTCGGCGGATGACCTGGACGACGCCGCGCAGAAGATCGTGAAGGCCGTTCGCCAGCAGGAGGCCGCATAATGTCCGTCCTGATCGATGCCAACACCAAGGTTCTCTGCCAGGGCTTCACCGGCAAGAACGGCACCTTCCATTCCGAGCAGGCCATCGCGTATGGCACCAGGATGGTCGGCGGCACCTCGCCCGGGAAGGGCGGGGCGACGCATCTCGGCCTGCCGGTGTTCGACACCGTGATGGAGGCCCTCCAGGCCACCGGGGCCGACGCCTCGGTGATCTACGTGCCGCCGCCCGGCGCGGCCGACGCCATCTGCGAGGCCATCGCGGCCGAGATCCCGCTGATCGTCTGCATCACGGAGGGCATTCCGGTGCTCGACATGGTGAAGGTGAAGCGGGCGCTGCAGGGCTCGAAGTCTCGCCTCATCGGCCCGAACTGCCCGGGCGTGATGACGGCTGGCGCGTGCAAGATCGGCATCATGCCGGGCAACATCTTCAAGAAGGGCAAGGTCGGCATCGTCTCGCGTTCGGGCACGCTGACCTACGAGGCGGTGTTCCAGACGAGCCTCGAAGGGCTGGGCCAGACCACCGCGGTGGGAATTGGCGGCGACCCCGTGAAGGGCACCGAGTTCATCGACGTGCTCGAAATGTTCCTGGCCGACCCCGCCACCGAGTCGATCATCATGATCGGCGAGATCGGCGGCTCGGCCGAGGAAGACGCTGCGCAGTTCCTGGCCGACGAGGCCCGGCGCGGGCGCAAGAAGCCCACGGTGGGCTTCATCGCCGGCCGCACGGCCCCTCCCGGCCGCCGCATGGGCCATGCGGGCGCGATCATCTCGGGCGGCAAGGGCGGCGCCGAGGACAAGATCGCCGCCATGGAAGCCGCCGGCATCCGCGTCTCGCCTTCGCCCGCAAGGCTCGGCAAGACGCTGGTGGAAGTGCTCAAGGGCTAAACACACGAGCCGTCATTCCCGGCGGCGCGAAGCGCCGGGAAGGGAATCCAGGGCAGCTTGCGTTTGCCCCTGGATCCCCTTCCCCTGCGCGGCTTCGCCGCTCCGGCCGGGGATGACGGGCGAATGTGGCAGGGAATGCCGCGTGGCTGGCCTGCGTCCTGAAACCTCACACTCGACAAACGCCTCTCCATCGCCCACTTAAGGCGGGCCTATGCTCAAGATGGAGGTTCGTCGGTGAAAGCTCCCGCTCGCTGGCCTGTTGCGGATGCGCCGGCGCCGGAACTGGTGCTTGAACGCTTCGCCCCCGAGGCGACCTACAAGACGCGCGTCTATGGGGCTTTGAAGCAGGCCATCATCGGCATGGACATCTACGCGTCCTCCGAGCCGACCTGGATCGACGAGCGCCAGCTCTCCGAGCGCATGGGCGTGAGCCGCACGCCGGTGCGCGAGGCGGTCGCGATGCTGGAGCAGGAAGGCTTCGTGCGGTCGCTGCCGCGCCGCGGCATCATGGTGCTGCGCAAGACCAAGCGCGAAGTGATCGAGATGATCCAGGCCTGGGCGGCGCTGGAGAGCATGGCGGTGCGCCTCCTGATCGAGCGCGCCAGCGACGCCGAGATCGGCTCGTTGCGCCAGATCTTCAGCGGCTTCGGCGAGGGCCACAAGCCGGCCGACTACCCGAGCGAATATTCGGCCGCCAACCTCGCATTCCACCAGACGCTGATCCGCCTCTCGGGCTCCAAGCTGCTGGCCGACCTCACCGACAACATCGTCCTCCATGTGCGCGGCATCCGGCAGATCACCATCGGCCGCGACGACCGCGCGACGCGCTCCATGAGCGACCATCTCGGCATCATCGACGCGCTGGAGAAGCGCGACACCGAACTCGCCGAGCGCCTCTCCCGCAACCACACGCTGGCGTTGGCCGCCTATGTCGAGGCCCACAGCGAGGGGATTTTCGACTGAGCGGCTTCAGCGCTGATCCTTCTCCCGGGTGAGAAGGCGACGCCTAACCTGTGAGCGCTACGCTCCATCGCGCCGCTGTCATCCCCGGCGACCTGCGTAGCAGGTCGGGAAGGGGATCCAGGGGCCATGGGCGCGGCTGCCCTGGATCCCCTTCCCGGCGCTTCGCGCCGCCGGGGATGACGGAGAGAAGCAGCTTCTCGACCCATTGTTGGTTGGCCGCCGTGGCCCCCTAAACCGTCACGACCCGAATGTTGTTGGTGCTGCCAGCCTTTCCGAAGGGCACGCCAGCCACCACCACGATGGTCTCGCCCGGCTTGGCGAACTCCACCGCCTTGGCCTGCGCGACCGCCTGGGCGACCATCTCCTTGTAGGTCGTGACGTCGTCCGACTGGACGCTGTACGAGCCCCAGAGCAGCGCGAGGCGGCGCGAGGTGCCGGCCGAGGGCGTGATCGACAGGATCGGCACGAAGGGCCGCTGGCGGGCGATGCGGTAGGCCGTGGTGCCGCTGGATGTGAACGCCACGATGCCGGCCGCCCCGATCGCGTTGGCGATCTCGGCCGCCGCGCCCGCGATGGCGTGCTGCGGCAGCGCCTCGATGGCGGGCTTCAGCGCCTCGATGATCGGCGGGTAGCTGCCGTGCTTCTCGGTGCGGGCGATGATGTGGTCCATCGTCTCCACGGCCTGCAGCGGGTACTGGCCGGAGGCCGACTCGGCCGACAACATCACGGCGTCCGCGCCGTCATAGATCGCGGTGGCGACGTCGGAGGCCTCGGCGCGCGTCGGCGTCGGCGCGCTGATCATGGATTCCAGCATCTGCGTGGCGATGATCACCGGCTTGCCGGCGAGCCGGCAGAGCCGCACGAGGTCCTTTTGCGCGCCCGGCACGTCCTCGGGCGGGATCTCGACGCCGAGGTCGCCGCGCGCCACCATGATGGCGTCCGACAGCGACACGATGTCGTTGATGCTGGCCAGCGCGGCGGGCTTCTCGATCTTCGCCATCACGCCGGCGCGCCCGCCCACGAGCTGGTGCGCGTCCATGATGTCGGAGGGGCGCTGCACGAAGGAGAACGCCACCCAGTCGACGCCGAGCTCCAGGCCGAAGGCGAGGTCGGCCTTGTCCTTCTCGGTGATGGGCGACAGGTCCAGCAGCGTGTCGGGCACGTTGACGCCCTTGCGGTCCGTCACCGGCCCGCCCGTGATCACGCGGCAGTCCATGGTGTCGGAGCCCAGCCGCTCGATCTGCAGGCGCACCTTGCCGTCGTCCACCAGGAGATTGTTGCCCGGCATGGCGGCGTCGAAGATCTCCTTGTGCGGCAGCGGCAGCACGGCCGGATCGTCGGACGTCTTGGCGAGCGCGAGCCGGATCATCTGCCCGGCCTCAAGCACCACGCGGCCTCCCGGCACGGCGCCGAGGCGGATCTTCGGGCCCTGCAGGTCCTGCAGCACCGCGATCGGGTAGCCGTATTCCTTCTCGAGATTGCGGATGATGGTGTGGCGCGCCCGGTGGTCCTCGTGGCTGCCATGGCTAAAATTGAGCCGGAACACGTCCACGCCGGTCTCGAACAGCTTGCGGATCATCTCCTCGCTGGAGCTGGCCGGGCCGAGGGTGGCGACGATCTTCGCGCGGCGATTGCGTCTCATGGGCGCCTCCTTTGGTCGTACGGTCGGGAGCGGAGTGTGTCGCCCCCACCGGGCATCCGCGAGGCTGACTCGTCAAGGCCCGTGCGCGTTTGCGAGCGAGGAGTCCACGCTTTCGGCGTCCGGCGCCGACCTGGATGCAATGTGAGGTTGTATGTGCGCCCTGCAGGCGCCGCGCCGGCGTTTCGCCTGGCGCACTGATATTGGGGCAGGGACCCGCGGGCGCGCTGCCAATGGGGCGCCCGGTGGGTCTCGATGACCGGGCGGTAGTCTGGGAGAACCGATGTGGTGGAGACCGAAGACCACTCTCCCGGAATTCACAATGCGCTGGCTGTCCCCCTCCAGATCGTCGTGAATTCTGCCCGATGGAGGTCGTTGACCAGGCGTGCCCCGGAACCCTTGGCGGTGGACCTCGAACCCGCATCCCGGAGCCGTCGGACGATGCCCCGCGCAATGCTCTGGCTCAAGTCAGCAGCGCTGCTTATGCGGCGGAACGTCGCACGCCTCAATAGGCGATCGTGACCGAGATCGTGTCCTTGTACACGCCGGGCGCGATCGACTGGCCCTTGGGGAAAATGCAGCCAAAAACGGTGTAGCGCTGCCGCTCGCCGGTGCCCACCGCCGCGACCGTGTCGACATCGCGGGTCCAGCCCCAGGGCTGCGCGCAGTTCGCGTCCTTGTAGATGCCGTAGAGGATGGATCGCGTTCCGTCCGTCATCTTGCGCTGCGCCGGGTTCTCGGCGTTGGCGAGCAGGGAATACAGGTAGATCTGGTAGGCGGTTCCGGCCGTGCACAGGGCCCAGATGCGGGCCTGTCCGAGCACGCGCGCGGCCTTGGTGTCGATGGTCCCGAAATCCATCGCCGATTCCACGCCCGCGCTGCAGATGTCCGAGAACGCGAAGCTCAGCATGCCGGCCACCGGAACGGCGGCGGCCGCGGTGATCACGCAGGGCGCGCCCTTGTCCACCAGCGATACCGCCAGGAACTCTGCCGCCGGCTTGACGAGCCGCTGCCCGTTAGTCCCCTGCACGCGTCCGATCAGCTGGGCGCGCGTCTCGATGCTGGCGGCTGCCTGCCCGCGCGCGTCGAACGTCACCGCTGCGCCCGGATCGGTGAACAGAACGGTGGCGTCACCGGACAGCGCCGTCTGGCGCGACAGGAGGCAGACGCGCAGCGCGGTTCCGGGCCGGCCCTGGCTGCAGGTCACGGCCGCGCGCGTGTTCACCGCCATGTGGATGGGTGCGCTGGCGTTGTAGACCTGGAACAGCACCGGCTCGACCGTGGCCTGGCACGTCTGGGCGGAGGCCGGCGCGCCGCAGGCGAGCCACGCCATCAGCCCGAGCAGGGATCTCAGCAGGCTCAGCGGCATGGAACAGGTCCGATCTGGACCATGCGGTCCGGTTGCGGCTTATACGCGAAGGAGGCCCTGCACGACTTGCCGGTGAGATCGACCACCGCGACGTTGCTGGCCTGGAGGCCGCGCATATAGGCGCGGCCCTCGGTGCCGACCACGAACGGCTGGCCGCCACCTTCCAGCGTGCCGACCGACCCAGGCTCCAGGATCCGGCCGGCTTCATCCTTGAGCGTGACCATCGCGACGTCGGCCTCCGACGTGGGCTGCAGGTTCACGACCACGCCGGACCGGTATGCAGGCGTCACGCGCGCGCTGGTTTCGGCGAGAGAGGTCGCGGCAGGCAGCGTCTCGGGGTTCACCGAGATGGCGTTCGGCGCGTTGGCGAACAGCCCGGGCACGACGATGTTGCCCCAGCGGTCAGTGCGCCCGATCGTGCGGCCTTCATGCGTGACCTCGACGCCGGGCGCGCCGGCTTTCACCAGCGCGAAGCTGTCCTCGATCCGCCTGGTGGCGGCGACGCCCTGCGGCATGGCCACGATGGCGCCTTCCCATTCGGCGTTGAGGTTGCTCGAGCCGCGCTGATGATCGCCGTTCACGGCGGCGCGCCCATACTCCGACTGGTAGCCGAGGCCCGCCCCGTAGCCGGGCGCGCTGGATTGTCCCTGGGCGAGGCTAATCCGGGCGCCGTAGCTGCCGTTTTCGGAGCCGATCTGCCGCTGCGCCTGGATGTTGGCCTGTGCGGCGCCGTTCACCACGGAGCCGCCGGTCGTGACCATGTCGGTCGGGCCCAGTACGACGCTTAGCCCGGCGAAAACCCCCATCGTCCGGCTCTTGCCGAAATCCACGAAGCTGGACGCGAAGAGAGACCAGTCGGGCCCGAGTTGCTGGTTCATCTGCGCGCTCAGGATGCTTGAGGACGGGCGCCCGTCGTAGGTCTGGCGCACCGCGCTCACGCCGATGCTGGATCCGGTCCAGGGCCCGGCCGACGACACGGAAAGCCGCTGGGAGGAGCGTAGCGGCGCATTGGGCGCCGCGTAGCCGAAGCTCGGATCCACAGTGTCGTAGAACTCGACCGAGCGGACCTTGCCCGGACGATAAAGCCGCGCCGTGACGTCCGCGAGGTCGCGGAAGTCGCCGAAGCTCTGCTGCACGGCGCCATTGATCGAGAACGGCCCGAGACGCGTCTCGAACGAGGCGTAGCCCTGGTATCCCCGCGCGTCGGCGAGGCGGCTGGCGCGCCCCGACAGCGAGAGCACGCCCATGTCGAAGACATTGGCGTATCCGCCAACGCCGATATTGCCGAGGCCCGCTCCGCCTTCGTTGTAGGTCTCCAGCGTCAGCCAGTCCGTGGCGCCATAGCGCGCGGCCGCCGTGCCGAGCGGGTCTTTGCCATAGGTGGTGCCGGCCGTCGCGTAACCATAGCGGGCGAAGCCGAGTGCGCCCGCATAGTCGAACACGCCTTCCTTCAGCAGTCGCGACGACGTGAAGAACGGCAGGGACGTGCGGATCTCGCGCCCTGTCGCATCCCGCAGCACCACCTGGGCCGCGCCGGCTCCGCTCACGCCCGGCACGTTCGCGAGCGAAAACGGGCCGGCCGGGACGTCACGCGAATAGGTCTTCACGCCGTTCACGAACACGTCCACCGTGGAGGGCGCCGCGGCGGTGCCGTTCAGCACCGGCAAAGCCCCGGTGACGATGTCCTGCCGCAACGCGTAGTCCTTGCGCAGCGACACGCCGCCCATCCGCAGCGGCCGCGCCCAGGAGGGCCCGGCCGTCATCACGTCGCCCGCCTGGGCGGTGAGCATCCGCTCCGCGTCCGTGTAGGTGAACCGGGTGTCGAGGCGAACGGCGTCCGCCTGCCGCATGGTGGTCGTGCCCAGGATGGCCGATTGCTCCAGCACCCCATAGGGCGTGAAGGCGCGGGCGTCGAAGTTGACGGATCCGCCGCCAAAGTTCGGCCGAGCGCCCCAACTCGCCTGCTGGGCGGAGCCGAACACCAGATAGTTGACGGCGGCGCCCCATCCCGACTGGGGCGGCTCGAACGGCGCTGGGCCGTCGGCCGTGGCGGCGTCCACCACGGTAAGAGCGAGGCGCGTCGGATCGCTGACGTTAAAGGCGATGATTTGCTTGGGCTCGTCATAAACGGCGGTGACGCCCGGCAGGGCGGCGAGGTCCACGGCCTCGTCATCGCGGCCACGACCGGGTGGGATAATGCCGATGCTACGCAACTCGCCGCGCCTGGCCGTGATCCGGCCGTCCGCGGTTTGGTGAAAAGCGCCGATCGTCGCGTCGCGGCGTTCGTTGATCACTACCTCGAGGTGGAGGTCTCGCTCCTCCGGCCCGGCTAGGCTGGCCCGCGACTCGAACAAGGGCCCAACGATGAGAAGAAGAACGACGCCGGCCTTAACGGTCCGGGTCGATCCTGACATCGATCGGACCTCCATCGGTTTCCGCCGTCATGCGCAGCGGGCCGGCTCCCAGACCGCGGGCGGGGCGGGACCAGGACAGTCCGGAGCCCGCCAGCACGTAGCCAAGCGACGCCTTCTCGAAATCGATCGTCGCGCGTCCATCGGACAGTTTGACGTTGGTGACGCGGGCGCGGCGCCCGCCCGTGTTGGACGCCGTCAACGTGACGACGCCGCGGCCGACGCTGGCGCGGAAAGTCAGCACGGCGGGCTGCGCCGTCCGTGGCGTGAAGAACAGCGGCACCGCATGGGCCAGCGCGACGCTGACGCCGGTCTGCCCTGGTGCGCGCGACGGCAGTTCGGTGACCACGACCCGGTAGGCTTCCTCCGCCACGACGGGGTCCTGGCCGAGCCGAACGGCGCGGAACACATAATCCTGCCGGGGCTTGAGCTGCGCGATCGGCGGCGAAACCACCACCCGGCTGGCGGGGACGAGACGCTCGCGCGTCCCGTCCTGCTCCATCACCATGACCTTCGCCTCGACCGAAGCCGGAGCGTCGCCATTGTTGCGGACCGTCAGCGACGTCGCGGCTCCCCCCGCGCCTTCCAGAAGGATGGGCGTGACGGACAATCCCGCGGCATCGACATGCGCCGAAAAACCGAGCAGGCACAGTGCCGCCAAGGGGAGACGTGGGCTGATCATCGCTGGGTCCGGGATCTTAGTTGTAGGTCGCCGACAGCGTGATGGTGTCGGTGAACGGCGTGGACGCCGTGATGTTGGCCGGCGTGCCGATGGCGACCAGCGGCGTCGCAGCCTTCACGTTGATGAAGAAGTTGGCGTTCGCGGCGACGCCGGCGGCGGCCGCGATCGTGGTCGGGAACGCCTGCGGGGTCGCGCTGAGCGTCAGGGGCGTGCCGGTGGCGGGCAGCGTCGTGGCGCCGGGCCAGAAGTCGTACGCGATCGAGTAGGCGTTGGCCGTGCCGGACTGCAGCTTGCCGAGGTTAAGCGAGGCGGCCGAAACCGTCACGGTCGCGGCGGCGCCCGTGCAGGTGATCGGCATAGCGACGGCGACGCCCTTGTTGGCGCCGGGCGTGTCGCCTGCCTTCTGGAAGTTGCCGAGCGGGAAGGTCGGAGCCGGCGCCGTGCCCCAGGCGCAGGTCGAGGCCGGCGGCAGGGCGGTCGCAGTCACCGTGACGGTCGCGTTGGGCGAGACGACGAACGCGCTGGCGTGCTGGGCCGTGAAAGCGGCGGCGGCGAGCACGCTCGCGCCAAGAAGCTTGGTGATACGCATGACGAGATTCTCCTCGAAAAACCCTCCTTCTGGAGGGGCCTCCGTCGGTGACGGCGGTTGAGGAGCATCATCCCGGCGGATGGCTAATTTCGCGTTAACGACGAGAACTAAGCATATGAAATGACGTGCAATTTTCCGTAAATCAGATTCTCTTTCACAACCTGAAGTATCCTGCCGACAAGCCCGACGGGCGGCGCTCGGTTGACGATTGCTCGCATCCTCACTTGGTTCCAAAACACCGCGCGAGAGGGCTTGTGCTCAGCCGCCGCCGAGTCGTCGATTGTTGTCGTTATGCTGGCGATCCCGCAGTCGTCGCCTTAGCGGCTCGCACGACGAGCGCCTGGATCTTGCCCTCGATCGGCCCGTCGCCGAAACGCCGGCGCAGGGCCTCGGCGGCGTGCCGGGTGGCGCGTTCCAGGCCGGAGGGATCCAGGGCGAGGATCTCGTTGCGCAGGGGGGTGCCCTGGCAATAGGCGAGCGCGGGCTCCTGCGCGGAGGCCGAACGGCTTACCGCTTTCACGACGTCGATCTCCACGTCGCGGAAGCCGGCGTCGCGCAGGGCGCCTTCGATAACGTCCAAGTCGTGGTGGCCGTGCGGCGTCCGGGCGAGGAAGTTCGGGCTGTTCACCGGGAAGAGCTCCGCCATCGCGGCCGTCACGACGTCGGCGAATTCGTTCTCGGCGATCCGATCCCAGACGCTGAACAGAAACGCCCCGGCGGGCGCGAGCACCCGCCGCGCTTCCGCAAACCCCTGCACCTTGTCGGGAAAGAACATCGCGCCGAACTGGCAGACCACGACATCGAAGCTCGCGTCCTCGAACGGCAACGCCAGCGCGTCGGCCTCGCGCCATTCGATCCGGGCGTCGCCGCCCAGACTGGCCCGCGCGACGTCCAGCATGGCGGGGTTAAGGTCCGTCGCGACGATCCGCACAGGGCCGTCGATGGCCGCCGCGATCGCGCGCGTGACGACGCCGGTGCCGCACGCCGTCTCGATCACGCGCGACGGCGCGAGCGCTTTCACCCGCCGCGCCATGTCGCGCGCATAGACGTCGAAGATGAGCGGGACGAGATGCCTGTCGTAGAGTTCCGGAATGGAGCCCGTGAACGCTTTGTCGGCTTCCGCCATGGCGACCTCCCGACCGCGGCCGCCGGAAGTTGCCCCGGGGCGCCAGGGGAGTATCCGCCCGCAACAAGGGATTGGCTAGGCCCCAACGAAAAGGGCCGCCCAAGCGAGCGGCCCTTTTCGTGAAAGGGAAAATGGTCGGAGCGATAGGATTCGAACCTACGACCCCCTCGTCCCGAACGTGTGTTTCTAGAACCTGAATTGAGCATTTCCAAGCACTTACACCACGAAACTTCATGAAACGTTCCTGATAGATTCGGCTCGATCCGGCTTATTCGTTGGCCCAGTTTTGGCCCGTCCACTTTTTGTCCCGATCGCGTGCGCAGCGTTCGATTGGAAGTCCGGATGATGATGCCAGTAAGTGTTCTCCAGCACCTGCGTCGTCATCCCCAAAAACTGCGCAGCCTCCCCTAGATCCACGCCGGCCTGCATCAGCCACGTCGCCGCGGTATGGCGCAGCACGTGCGGCGTCACGCTCTTCAGTTTGGCGTCCGTCGCTGTGTTCTCGAATGCCTTGGTGACGCGCTTAACGGGCTCACCTTGCCACTCGACCGGGTGCTTTCCGCCAAGCCTCTTCCACCTCCGCAGGTGGACCAGCAGGCGGGGCGATAGCTTCACGGGCGGCCGGCGCTTCTTCGTCTCGCGCTCGCCTTCAGGGCGCCGATGAAACACGCCTGCGTCCAGGTCGAACTGCGACCACGAGGCAGCGCACACCGCACCAGCTCGCGTGCCGGTGTAGAGCGCCACAAGGATGAACCGGGCGACGTGCCGGCGCGTCCATTTCCGGGTGCGCTCGCCGCGCTGCTTCTCCTGCGCACGCCATGCCGTGAACAATAACTTGGCTGCTTCCTTACGGGTCAACCATCGCTCGCGAGACTGGCCGCGCTCGGGCAGAACGACGGCTGGGCAACTCTCGAGAAAACCTTCGTTGTGGTAGTGCTTGATCGCGGCCCGCAGATCCTCAAGCTGGCGGCGAGCTGCGCTGGGCTTGCGCTTGGACGCATAGGCCCGGCATTCCGACCCTGTGACGGCCGATAGCGTGCGCTCGCCGAAGTGCTCCAGAAGCTCCGAGATTCGCGACACCGTCTCCTTGGGCCTGGCCGTCTGCGGGGCCTTGTCGATCAAGTAGAGGCGCAGAACGTCGGCTACCGGGACGCGATCCGGATGGCGCGGGCCTTTCGGCTTGTGCTTACGCGCGATGTAGAGACCGAGTTGTCTTTCAGCGCCCTCACGATCGCTCTCGCTGCATCCAGTGGCGAACTGCTGGGAGCCATCAAGGACGAGCCATGTGGCGTGTCGGACGCCTCGCGCCGGGCGGAGCCAGAGTCGTGGCGGCTTCGAGACACGCGGCACCGCGACCTCCATTCATTAATGGCAGCCGGGGTCACAAAATCGCGCCGGCCTAAACGTTCGAGGGTCAATTCGCCGCGAGCTGCAGCAGCGCGTAAGGTGGCGGGCTTCACAAGGTCGCGCAACAGCGAATTGCAAGCTTCGGGCAAAGTGAGCAGTTGTTGCTCATCCATGATCCTTGGCTCTCCACACGGAATTAGGTTCACCGACCGGCTATGGCTGCCGAAGCCATCTCGATAAATAATTATAACGCATACCGCGATGTAATCGGGACTTAGCCCGGTTATTCACAGGCGCGGCTGTTGTGATTGGCTTTGCAATGCTCGACGCGCTCGGACGGTCTTGAAGGGCGGAGCAACCCAAAATCTTGGCGGCCCTAATCATCACCGAACAAAGCTGCTCGAGCTGCATGCCGACTACAACCGGGGCAGCCCTCACGTTGTACAAGATCGTTCTTCAGGCCGGCGGCGAGGAGACCGTCGAGAAAGGGGCTGGCCTTGAGGGGCTTGCTGCCCTGCGGAGTCTCCGCCCGTTTCTGCGCAGAGCGGTGGCCGCCACGGTGGCGGACTTCCTCGACAACCCTCGGCGTCCAATAGGCCACTGCCCACTGTGGGGAGGGTACTGGCCGGAACTCTAGGCAGCGCTGGCGTGTTATCGGATCAGCACGATTGATCACAGTTTCAGCCCTCAACGAGGCCCCGCAGCAAGCCCCCGCTGCGGGGCCTTTTTGTAGGATGACATGCCGGGTCAGCTATGCCGTGATTGGCAGATCGCATCGAAGGGGCTGGGACATGGCGAAGGCGTACTGGGTGGCAACTTATCGCTCGGTCAGCAATCCAGATGCTCTGGCGGCCTACGCGAAGCTGAGCGGGCCAGCCATTGTCGCTGCTGGCGGCAGGATCTTGGTTCGAGGCCTCCCCGCTGCTGTCTACGAGGCTGGCCAGACCGAGCGCACGGTTGTGATCGAGTTTGACTCTGTTGCTCAGGCTCAAGCCGCACACGACAGCGCTGACTACCAGGCTGCGTTGGCGCAACTCGGAGATGGAGCCGTGCGAGACATTCGCATCGTGGAAGGCGTTTGATTTTCATCTCAGGCGCACCGGCAGTGGTGGAACCCAAGCCGGCCGATCTCGTTGTTAGGCCAAGTTTGGATTGATTATCCATGTATCGGCCAGCCCCGCAGCACGCCCCCCGCTGCGGGGCTTTTTTTGTTGGGCGGGATGCCACCTTGTTCCTCTTCCAGCAATTCCTAAAAGGGCAAATTACCGCGGCGCTTTCGGCCTGGCGAGGCTAAGGCTGACGAACGGCGACCCTAAGATGCTGAACGCGCTGCGCAGTCACCTGAACGGTGACCTTCGACTGCCTGACTGTGAACGAGACCACCTTGCGGATCCCGGGACAGTCCTTCGCCCCCGTGAAGTCGGCAGCCTTCAAAGCCCGACCATCTTCAATGAGGTCAATCCAGCCTTCTGCAGAGAGGGCCACTTGCACATGGCCTGGCGCAACATCCGTGAGCGTCACCCAACCAACAACGTGTTCCCCGCCACTTGGCAGCCGATCGGGCCGTAACGGCGGAGTGACAGCGTCCAGAGACGTCAGATCCAGTTCGAGCGCCGCTGGGGACAGTAGCTTGACCTCCTGGCCGCGCTCGGTCTGCTGGCCTTCCTGACCCAGAAGCGCTCGGGCCGCTGAAACGTCCTGCTTGAAGGCTCCACAGCCAAACTCGGCGGCCTGGGACAAGGTTGAGGCGAGAACGAGAAAGCCGGCGGTGAGTGCAGTCCTCAGCATGGTTCGCGCCTCCTGCGTCAGTCTACGGCCACGAGAACGTCAGAAGCCTTGATCACGGCCGTCGCCGGTTTGCCAGCCTTTGCCCACGGCAAGTCATCGAGCTTGAACTAAAGCTCTACAGAAAGACGCGTCCGCGGTCGCGTGCGTCTGGCAGGCATCGTAAAAAGTCAGTCCCTCCACCTCGGCAACGAATTCAACGACCCCATCGCCGTAGAGGAAATCTCGCGAAACCAGTCCTATTTTGAATGTAGCCATGGGACCCTCCTAACAAGGGCGCACCCTACATCTGCGGCCTGAACGCTGAATGGCCGGGCTGTTCATCGCAGATTAATGCCAGGCAGTGCTGGCGGGTCAGCGTCGGCGCGGTTCAGAAGCACGCGTCGCAAATGGCGACAATGTGCCGATGATCAGTGCCACAGCAGCCGCCGAAAACGCGAAGATTTGGCAAACTTGAGCGCAAGTCTCGATACTGCCTACCCAGTTCGGTCGGGTCGCCGATGTCGAGTTCAGTCGAGGCGTCAAGTTCGGCATGGCTTTTCCGAGATGCATTTGCCCTGATCCCCAATATGCGGTTCAGCCAAGGCTCGCCGGACGCTAGCGCTCCCCGGAAGTGATCCGGATGAGCGCAGTTGATCATGTAATACGCGGGCGAATTGCCCGTTGCTGCATCGGCCTCCTCGACGGCAGCCTTCAAGTCCTGCCCAGACGGCAGTCGCCCATCGATTTCAACTGTGAATGAGATTGCGACGGGCATGCCGCAGGCCTTTGCGGCGAGCGCGATGCCGAGTGCCTCTTCACCGTAGTTCATGGTGATCGCGCTCACCATGTCAGCCCCTCCGTCCCGAAGCGCCTCAATTTGTGGGCGGTGGTATCGTGCAGCCTCGTCCGCAGTCATGGTCGAGCCGACGATGTAACCGTCCCCTCTCGGCCCGATCACGCCGTTGAGGACAATCGGATTCTGAGGGTTGCCGACCTTCTTTCGCAGCTCCGCGGCGAAAGCAACCGCCCGGCGATTAGCATCGAGTAGGTCCTCCAGCCCGAATCCAAGCTTCTCACCCCAATCCGGATTGGCACGCCACGTAGGCGTATCGAGGATAAAACCGACGCCCCTCCGCTCCGCCTCGGCGAGGTAGGGCGCGAAGTAGCGCGTTAGCGTCTCTCGTCCGGCTTCGCTCAGAACGAGTGGGAAAGCTGCAAATGAGGGAAGATCCATACCCTCCAGGAAGACGAGGGTGGTCTCAAGCCCGCCATCGGTCAGGAAGGCACCGTCGTGGTGCTGCGGTAAGGCGTTCGAAGCATTCGTCATGGAAAGCTTCCCATTTCCTTGTCGGTCCGCTGCCATTCGCCTTTGGTTTTAGCACTTCGTCAACACGGCCTAGAGCCGGATGCCGCGGGGCGCATCGCATATGAGCTGTTGACACTCGCCGATAGGATGGCGCGCCCGCCTCTACAGCCGCAACGGCCTTGTCTGAACCGCTCGGCTGCCGCGCATAGCGGCGGGCCTCCTGAGCCTTCCTTGTGGCTCTTGCGTGCTCGATGGCGAGGCCGTGGTGCCGCGGCCAATTCGGGCGATCCGAAATGACCTATTACCCTGACTTCAGTGAGATCTCCGGCATGCGCGTGATGCTACCCCCGCTCAGCAGATCCGAATGTGCATTCATTGAGCAATCTGCCTAATAGATTGCCAAAAATATGCCATTAGTAGATTGGCGTAGATCACGGTGACTACTCTTGCGCTGTGGAAGACAGTGTGCGGTACGTCACACTGGTTTGGCCAAGACCTATGTATTGAATAGTGCAAGCATCCGTACGTTTTCTTTTTAATAGTCCGAGTGGGTGCTCAGACAGGCCAATCCATCCGTGGAGAGTGTTGATGCGCGCGCTATTCGCTGTGCAGAAATCGTCCTTGAACGGTTCTCTGATCCGCAAAACCAAGGACAGAACTCGCATCTTTCTTTTTGCTTCGCTCTTGGTGCTTGCCGGAGTCGTTCTTTGGACCGGCTTCCACCCATCACTGGGTGCTCAGGTCGAAGATGTCTCTGATCTTCCGGTCATTTCGCAAAGGAACGCTGCAGCGCCAGCCTCCATGCCTTGGCCGTGTGAAACCCTAAACAACTGTCCCTGACCCCAGCACTCCGGGACTAAAATGGTCGAGCACAGTAAGTTCAATCCGACGATCAAGTTGGCGTGCGGCGTCCTCATCACAGTGTTGATGGCGATCGCTGTCTACTCAGTCTCGCCAATGAACAAACCTCGCGCTGGCCACAAACTGGAGATGCTAAAAGCTCGATGAGGTAAGCCATGAAAGCCTTACACGTGACAGCTTTTTTTGTGTCAGCCCTAGTGCTGACGATAGTAGCGAATGCAGCCGAGACCGCAAATGCGCCTTCACTCGGCTTTGGCTGTGTTTCCTATCACTCGGATGAGAGCGATCTATCCATCAGCATCTGCGACGACTTCGACGTCGATCAGACCGATTGGGACGCCTACGGGTCGCAACCTCGCGGTGTGCTTGAATATGATCCTTCGTTTGAATGATCAGCGTGCCTGAACACCTGTCGTCATAGTGGGAAGCTCGATGGCCAGGATCTCCGCTCGTGGCCGCTCGTGGAGCGCCGCGCCGAGCTGGCGCACCTGTTGGCGTCGCCGGTCGACGGCATCGCCTTCGTGGACGCCCACGACGAGCACGGGCCGGACCTGTTTCGGCATGCCTGCGCGATGGGCCTCGAGGGCATCGTTTGCAAGCGGAAGGACTCGTCTTACAAATCGGGGGTGTCTGCGGTCTGGCTCAAGGCGCGTTGTCCGAGCTACACCCGGGCCTAACGACTACATGGAGCGTGAGCAGGGGTATGAGTACGTCTGCCAAAGCAGAGAAATACCGGGAGCGCGCGGCGCAGTACGTGGAGCGCGCAAGAGCGTCGACTGATGACCGGGATCGGATGCTCCTGCTCGAGATGGCCGAGATGTGGTTCGCGTTGGCGCTCAAAGAGGAGGGCGTAATCAGCGTTCCCATCGTGATCCCGCATAACCCAGAGAGCGTCAGAGACTAGCCTCTGACTGCCCGGGCATCAGGGCCAATCCTGGAGCACCAGACGCAGCCTGTTCCAGCAAGGACACCAGACTGTTGACCAGCTGCGCGGCCGTCAGCGGCTTGGAGAGCACTGGCACCGACGCCATCGCGCCCGGAAGCATGGTGTGCTCGAAGGCAGTCACGAACATGAAGGGCTTTCCCTTTTCGCGCAGGGCCTCTGCTGCAGGGTAAGATGGCCCGTCGTTCAGGTTCACGTTCATGATCGCGGCGTCGAACTGCCCTTCCTCGATCAATGCTAATGCTTCGGACACGAGTGGGACCGGGCCAACGACGATGGCTCCCGCATCCTCCAGCTCGCACTCCAGCTGGATCGCGATCAGAGCCTCGTTTTCGACGACGAGGATACGAACCTTCTCCAGGGGTAGTGGCTGCTGAGTATCCATGGGGGACAAGGGTCCATCTTGGTCTAACGTTCCGCCACACCACTCTAAGCAGGAGGCCAGCTTGAGAGAAAGCATGCTTGTTCGGCGGCTTACAGTCTTTGGCTTGGCGCTCACGATCGCCGCCATGCTCGCAACCTGCGCCTACGACATTCGCGCGATCCTGCAGGCGCCGAGCCTCGACTCGAGCTTTCGGGATTTCGACGGACCCTAGTTGCAGTGTGTCTGAAAAGGAATTGTCTGTAAGGACTGCGCCTATCGGTCGGGGATGCGGCCGCTCGACTTCATTTCCATCTGTCTCGCTTGATCTGCTCTCTGATCTCGCGGCTTTTTTCGCGAAGGAAAGTATCGGTCGGGCCGGGGCCGTCCGGCTGCATGTGCTGGTTCATCGCCTTGCGGATCTCGGTCCTGCTCTTGCCTTCCACCCGCATTTTGTCGGCTATCTCTCCGGCTTCTCGGGAACGGCGCATGATGGTGTCGTATCGAGCCTGGGCAGACATCCCGGCGTCCAAGGCAAGAGCGCGCCTTTGCACTTGGTCCTCTTGCCCCTTCACCCACGCTCGAAGCTTGGCTTCGTCAAAGGTCCAGGATCGCCCAAGCTTTGCGGCACCTGGCAACCGTCCCTGCGCTGCAAACCCCAGCACAGTTCGGTGTGGGAGACCGAGAATAAGGGCCGCTTCACTGGCCTTAATACGCTCCCGCTTGGTTGGGACCATGATTTCCGAGCCTATCACTCTCAACGTACCCTAAGGCGGGATGTTCGCACTTCGGATCAGTGTGCAGCAGTTCACACTGACCAGCAGGAATTTGGTGCAAGTGAACGTGCTATACCCGCACCGAGCAGACTAAGTCTCAGGAGGCCGGTCCTCCTCAAAGAGGAACGGCATGGCCCTATATTTCTTTCGCTACGTTGACTCTCGTACGTTCGAAGATCCCGATGGCGTTGAATTCGCTTCGCTAGAGGATGCGACCCGCGAAGCGCGTGTTCGGGCGACAGAGGTTTGGGCCGAGGGCATCCAACGCGATCAGGATCGGCGACACTGGCGCGTCGATGTGCTGGATGACGGTGACCAGGTTCTCGCAAGCGTGCCGTTCGAGGAAGCCGTCGACGGCCAGGATTTCTAGTGGCTGACGCGATGTCAGTCAGCGATCAGGGCCTCGATCGATGCCCGCAACTCCTCCGCTTCTAGCGGGTAGGCGAGCCAGTCGACATCGGAAAACATTAGCTCGCGCGTGCTCGCAAATTCGCCCTGGGTGACGATAATCCCTGGCGTCCTATCCCAGCGAGCCGCGATTTCGTCGAGCAGATCGAGGCCAGTTTGTTGGCCGACTGCCTCGTTTGTGATTATCAGCCTGAAATCTCGCCTCAAGAACGCATGCAAGGCGCCAGCGTAGGTGCCCACGATCTCTACGTCCGTGTGGCCCAGGTGGTGAAGAGCTTCGAGTATTTGCTCCCTGACAGGAGAGCCACTCACAACCAAGATCGACAAACTGCCAATCATCAACCGCTCTTTCGGAAACGCCGGTTTCCTTCGTAGCAATCATCATGATAGGCTGTATGGGGAACAACCCGTAGCTGCTCACAAGAAGCTCTTATAGCCGGAGCTATGGTTAAGTTTGGCACCGATAGGGGCAGCTATGACACACGTCCTTCTCGTTGAGGATGACGAGCATCTGCTCTATGCGCTTGCCCGTTCACTTGAGGCTTCAGGGTTTGCGATCACAGCGGTTCATGACGCCCAAGAAGCGTTGGCTGCGCTAGAGGGGGACTCCCCGATCGACGTCGTGGTTACCGACATCCATTTAGGCGAAAACGCCGCGCATGGGATTTCGCTGGCCCAAATGGCGCGACTGCGGCGCAAGGGCGTGCCGGTGATCTTCATCACAGCCTTCCCTGAGAACCTGAAGCACGCGAAGCCCCATGGCCCAGTGCTGCTGAAGCCTGTGGACGCCAAAGAACTGGAAAGGCTGATCTGTCATCAATGCGGGCGGCCAGCAGCCTGACAAGGCGGAAACGATGCCGCAGCAACTATAAGCCTGCGGATCCGGTTACCGCGTTGTGGGGGGCTTCCGTTTCCGTGAACGCCCGATTCCGATACGTTCGGTATGCTGTCCCGTCCTTCAGGTTCCTATGCGCCCCTCCTTCCGCCTCGTCTTCGCCGGTGCTGTGGCTCTCGTAGCCCTCGCTGCAACGGCCACCCTCGCAACGGTTGTGAGTCAAGCCACCACAACCCGGCTCCGTGACGAGATCGGCGGCGGGATGGCCGAGCTTGCCGCCCACATGAGCGGAGCCCTCGATCGAGGAATTTACGAGCGACTTCGCGACATCAGGGTCGCCGCCTCGCTAGACACGATGCGTAATCCCGAGACGCCGATCGAAGCCAAGCGCCAGGTGCTGGAGCGCTTGAGATCGACCTACCCGGCATACGCTGCAATTGCGTTGATGAGCCCGGAAGGCAAGGTCGTAACCGCCACGGTCCCTGAGATGACCGGCGCGGATGTGACAAAGAGGGAATTCTACCAAGAGGGCAGGAAAGGTCCCTTTGTCGGCGACGTTCACGATGCCCTCCTGCTGGCGAAGCTCTTGTCGACAGGCCCGCTGGACGTGCCCCGTTTCGTTGACATTGTTTCACCCGTGACAGGCCCAGACGGTTCACTGGTCGGCGTCATCGGCGCTCACCTGTTTTGGTCCTGGGCGGCCGAGATCGAACAAACCCTGCGAGAGGTCGCGGAAGTCAGACACCCTGGCGTAGAGGTTATGATCCTGGCAAAGGACGGCACGGTCCTGCTCGGACCGCCGGAGTTCCAGAACAAGCCCCTTCCGATCGTTAGACCGCCAACCGCTCGCTTCCAAGCCGTACGCTGGCCCGATGGGGAAGAGTATCTGACCGCGTTCAGGCGCACTGAGGGCTACCGCGACTACAAGGGGCTTGGCTGGACCGTGGTGGCCCGCCAGGAGGCCAGCGCCGCCTATGCACCCGTACGCCAGCTTCAGTACTCGATCTTATTCGCAGGGGCGGTAGTCGCGCTTGCCAGCGCAGCGCTTGCTTGGTTTGCAGCAGGGTGGCTGCTCAGCCCGCTGAAGCAGATACGTGCCTACTCAGCGACCCTTGGGGGTGGAACGTATGCCGATCCGGCTCCGAAATCCCGGATCTCTGAAATCGCAGAGATTTCGGACGCTTTGACGAGCGCCTCGACGCGGCTGAGCGCCCACGACGCCGCCCAGCAAGGGATGATCGCCGAGCTTAATCACCGGGTGAAAAACACTCTTGCGGTGATCCTGTCCATTGTTGGCATGAGCGGCCGTACCTACACGTCAGTGGCCGAGTGCACCCGCAGATTACAAGATCGCCTGCACGCTATTGCGGCAGCCCACGACATCCTGAGCGACAACAGCTGGAGGGCGGTCGACTTCCGGGCGATCATCCTGCGTGAGCTGGCTCGCTATCCCAACCATGGCGCATCGGTCGACTTGGAGGGCCCAACAGTCGAGACAACGCCGCAAGCCGCAGTGATGCTCGCCTTGGCTGTCCACGAACTCGCGCATAACGCCGGCCAGCACGGGGCTTTCGCTCAGGAGGGCGGCCGACTGGCGGTTAAATGGACCACGAGTCCCACAGACGATCCTGCTGCCATTGAGCTGGCGCTGGTTTGGACTGAGACCGGCGTGCCGCTATCTGGCGTACCCGGGCCGCGGGGACTTGGAAGCCTACTTCTGGATCGAGCGGCCGCTATAGGGACGGGCGGCGCTGTGATCCTGGAGTATTTGCCTGACGGTATTCAATGCGAGCTGCGCGTGCGGCTGTTCGGATCCGCCAAAGCAGACTTCAAGCTGGACCGCAGAAGCCTTCCGGTTACCGGGAATAAGGCAAGCCTTGCGAGCTGAACGATGTTCGGCCCACTATGATACCGGGGCATCTCCGAAGGGTGCGGCCGTTCGCGTGAAAGGGACGCTGGCGGTCGCTCCCCGGGCAGTTGGAACTTCCGATGATGGCTTCCGTTGCTCTCACGTCACGCTGACCGCGGAGGTGCAATATGGGACGCCATACGCAGGCCGGGTCTGAGGACGGGCCGCCGAATTAGAGCAGTCGACCTCGTAATATTCAGAAGGGCCTCGGCGGCGACCGGGGCCCTTTTTTGTGTCTCGCCCCAACCCTACTTCGACTACGCAGGCTGCGGTGTTCCGGACTTTGTTCCCGAGCTTAACGGCCAGCACAACGCGGTTCTGCTCGTCCCGCGCCTCTAGAAACCAAGCAAGCCCTTGAGGCTGCTCCTCGCCCACGCATGCCTTTGCCATCTGAAGCGCAGCGACCATGTCGAAGGCGAACAGCCCATCCTGGCAGGGCCGTTTTGAATAGCCGTCAGTCACGGCGAGGAAGCAGCGCGTGCCCGCCAGCATGAGCGGTCCTTCCTATCTACGACTGGACCGCGCGGGGCGGTTCGCCTCGAGCAAGTATCATGATCGAGCGACCGTCTGCGCTTTCAAGCTCGACGCCGACCGACGACACAAACTCTCGTTGAAGATCGGCATAGGCTGATGTGGCGTATGTCACTGCCTCGACCTCTGAAGCGGCTTCAAAGCCCTGGGCGTCTAGAAGACGATGGCCGGCGATCGTCTGGTGGAGGTGGTAGCGCATCCAATATGGATGCAAGAGCCGGGATTTTTCCACTATGCGGGCCAACACCGTCGGGACAACTGCGCACGACCGCCCATTCGGACTTCAGCGGAATTGTACACGTACATCGTAGAACGAATCCCTTCGTCACGCTTTGACCCCACTTGAGGCGTCCAGGGGTCTACAATGTATCAAAGCGGTGGCGGAGCAGACCGGCTCCGGCAGATCGAACCTTATGCAGATGAAAACCAGCTCACGCACATCCAGGAGGAACTCAGCCTTTATTGGTGTTCTGTCCTCAACGAGCCATTGCCGGCTGAAATCCTGATGCTGATCAGCATCCTGGAGCGGAATGAGCGGGATGATAGCGACCCAGTCCGGCGATCAATGTAGCTTGGGATAGCCGTACTCCTTCATTTTGAAGTAGGCGTCCAGGCTCACCAAACGGCGACGTTTGAAGGTCATCGCCCTTGCATCGAAGTGCCGGGCAAACTCCGGATTTGAGGCCGCGTAACGTTGGCAGGCGTCAAAGAATGTGGATCCATCTGTTTCGAAGAGGTATTCGCACACCCCTTGCTCAAGGATGACACCCAGCTTGTATCTCGGCATGGAAGGCCCGCTATTTGTCAGCCGGCCATACGAGCTAACGAGCTGACTAGATCAGCTTGGTGCGCTAGACCTGCCGATCGATGAGCGCCGCACGCTGCCTCGCCATGCTCTCGACTCTCACGGGATCCGGCAGCTGCAGGACCACCTCCCCTGTTCTGGCGTCAATCCGCTGAAACACAGGCGTATTTGCGGCTGCGTTGAATCCGTTGCGCGTCACGAGCTGCGTCGGGGCGATCAGTCCTAGGGCCGGGCTTTCGCTCAAGCTGGTCATCGAGTCCTCCGGGAAAAGAGGGCGTGCGGTCTCCGTAAAGATACGCACAGGAGAACCTGAAGCCGTTAGGAAAACCTTAACCCGAGGCGTTGCAGCCAAGCTCCGGCTTTTCAGTTCGCCGGAATCGAGTTTTTCGCCGGACCGGGAAGAGCGATCATCGCAGCGTTTGGCGGCGTGGCCGCACTCCTTCGCGGGATGTAAATGGCTACCCAAAGCGGCTTCAAACGAACGAAAGCGTACTTGAAGCCAATTGAGTAATATCAACCTTGTGGTTTTTCGTCATCTGGGAGATGAACATACGATCATGAGGGGCGATTTGTGCGCGTTCTATGCGTTGAAGACGAAGCTCTAATTTCCCTCGACGCCTGCGATATGCTCGGCGCACTCGGCCACCAGACTTACGACGTTTCGGATGCCGAAGAGGCGCTTTCGGCAGTTTCGGAAGGCGAGAGATTTGACGCGATGCTTGTAGACATCGCGCTTCCCGATAGAAGCGGTATCGAGCTTGCGAGCGATGTTCGCGCTTTGCAGCCCAAGATCATTGTGGTGTTCACGACGGGCTATCCGCAAGGCGATCCCCGCGTTCTAGAAGCCCTGAAATTCGGCCCCGTTGTCTTCAAGCCTTACACTCAGGACAAGCTGAGAGCGGCTTTCAAAGAGGCTCAGGGCCGCTCGTAGGCTCGCGCATGGAAAACCAGCTACTTCGCGGCCATCGCTGCTTTCTGCCGGCAGACTACTGCGCGAGGTCACCCGTCCTGTTTTCACCAGCGAACATGCCGTAGAGGGTCGACAGGAGAAGCCCAGCATCGGACGGCTTACCGAGCCATGCCTCTCCCGTCTTGAGCACGAACTGGCTTTCGTGCAGGCCGGACGCAACGATAAACGGGATCTCTCTCCGCCGAAGCTCGATCACCAAGTCACCGCAGGGTTTTTCCTGGAGCATCACGTTGATCACAGCCGCTCGGGGGCTGTTACAGGTCAGCCAACTCAATGCGGCTTGTGATGAGGCAAGCGGTCCGCCGATCTGCATCCCAGCCGTCTCCAGAATTCTTCGAAGGTCCTGCGCGATGAGGTAGTCATCCTCCGCAATCAGGATGAGCGACCCAGAATGACTCACCATGGGTTGATCTTTCGGCGCGGAAAGATCGAGGCGCATCGTGTATCGATGAGCCTGGAAGCTGCGAGTGCGTCTGTGCAGGCAGCAGCTGTACGGTTGCGCTCTCTGGTCCCTCTTGTCGAGTTGGCATCAAGAAAGCGTAGGCGTCACCGCATCAACAGCATTGGATGCAGCATGGACGTGACCGTCGAATTGGTTGGCCAGGAGCCTTCGACATGGTCTCTTGTCGATTTGCTAGGCCGTGCGATGGGCGAGGTCATCGAGATAAGGCCCACGCAGTTTACGATTTTTCCGGCTGGTCTGGCGATCGGAACAATGCAGGGCCTCCGGTGTGGTCCGTTTTCGTCGCTTGATCTCGCGTTGGGAGAGATTGAACGGCATACGCGCGGGGTCTGCCGTAGGAAGCCCGGAGACGACGGCGCTTGAAGGCGCACAATGAACAACGTGCCGGCAGCTCAACTCGGGAGTGATCAGGCTCTTCATGGATCAGGACGCCGAACGTACCCGGGTTTGGGATCTGGCGGCCAAGCTGGTCGCGGAATTCGGACACCTCGGCACTGAAATAATGAGCAAGGAAGTCGCGCGCTTCCTTGCAATCCACCCTGAGATCGACGCGGACCTGTTCATGGACACTGCGGTGGATCTCTATCTGGACCGACGTCTACCACGCCGTCTCCACTAGAAGGCGCGCCGTCACGGCCATTGCGCACTCCGTTGGCATGGCCTTGATTATCTTCCGGCAGCTTGTTCTGCGCCGGGCACGCCCGCCTCTGGCTCGGGGAAGGCCCCCTGCCAGCGGCGGGGCAGGGCAGGGGATCTCACCTAAGACGAGGCGCGACGAGTCGCATCTGGGATCGCTCGGCTGCCTTCGTTTCCTCCGCTGTAGGCCGGAGGCCGTCGCGCATGCCCTGGAGATGCTGGTGAAGGTGAAACCAGGAGCAAGGTTTGGACAGCCACCTTCCGTCTTGGAACGATGCGGAGATGCTCTCCCGCGGCATCCCGGTAACCAGTACCCACGGTATGCCGCGGTGCCGGAGCGTTTCTACGACGGGCATGAAATCTCGGTCGGCCAGAAGCACATTCAGGATCGCCATGTCCGGCGTGTGCCCCTCCAGCCACTCCAACGCCAACTTGCTGCTGGGGAACGGTCCGCCTAAGCGAATGAAGGCCGCGCGCACCTCTTCTTCATAGCCCACGGCGATCAGAAACTCGTCCTCAACAACGAGGACGAGCGGTCCAGATTGATCCAACATTTGAGAGTGATCTTCCGGCGCGGAAAGATCGGGGCCCATCGTGTGCCGATCGGCCGAGACGCTGCGAGTGCGGCTAAGCGGGCAGCGGGCGTACCGTTGCGCTTATTGCGGCGTGGTGTCGAGTCGCCCGTCCCTGGGCAGCGCACTTGCGCCTTCGCTGGCCGCCAGGATTTCCGAGAGCCGCTTGAGCAGCATCGATGTCGTGACCGGCTTTGAAAGAAGGGGCACGGAAACGAACGTGCCTGGCAGCATGGAATGCTCGAAGGCGGTCACAAACACGAACGGCTTCCCGACTTCCTGCAGCGCCTCTGCCAGCGGGTACGATGGTCCGTCGATCAGGTTCACATTCATGATCGCAGCATCGAATTCCGCTGCCTCAACAAGTGGCAGGGCATCCTTCACGCTGGGCACGGGGCCGACGACCACTGCACCTGCAAGTTCAAGCTCGAACTGGAGACTGAGCGCGATCAGCGGCTCGTCTTCAACGACGAGGATACGGGCATTTTCCAGGGATGACATGTGAAACCCGGTTGTGGCACCCGGAGGCGAACCGGCTCGTCCATTGAGACAAGGGTTGGTGAGAGCCGTTCGTTCCCGAATGATCAGCGCAGGTGTCCCGCAAGGGGACAGCAGAGTTGGGACTGTGTGAACGTGATTGCACGCTTACAGCCTAACAGGGGTTCGCCATGGCCGTTTACGCTTACACCCGCGTCAGCACCGATCGCCAAGCCAACGAGGGCGAGAGCCTGGACGTTCAGCAGCGGACCATCACCGGCTACGCGATGATGCATGGTCTGGCTGTTGAGCGCGTGTTCGTCGAGCGCGGCGTTTCCGGCTCCAAACCCCTCGGCGAGCGCCCCGCCGGCACTGATTTGCTCAAGGCGCTCAAGACCGGCGACGTGATCATTACGGCCAAGCTGGATCGCATGTTCCGCAGCGCCAGCGACGCCCTTGCCAATCTGGAGGATCTGAAGCGCCGGGGCGTGCACCTGCACATGATCGACCTGGGCGGCGACGTGACGGCCAACGGGATTGCCAAGCTCGTCTTCACGATCCTCAGCGCCGTGGCCGAGGCGGAGCGCGATCGCATTCGCGAGCGTGTCGCCACGGTGAAGGCCGATCAGCGCGCTCGCCGGCGGTACCTGGGCGGCTCCGTCCCGTTCGGCTACCGGGTGTCTGAGGACGGGGGTTTGGTCGAGCACGCGGCTGAACAGCAGGCCATTAGCGAAATGCGGGAGGCGAGGGCGGCTGGGCTTTCTCTCCGGGCGATCGCCGCGCAGGTCGAGGCCCATGGCATCTCGATCAGCCATGTAGGCGTGAAGCAGGCGCTCTCGCCGTCTCGTGTCTGAGTGGTGGGAGCGTCCCACCATGCTCCCTGCTTTCACCTGCTAAAGCAGGGGGATCTTGGTTTTCCGCCGTTTGTTTAAGCGTCAATGGCGTCGACCACGGCCCCGATCACACTCGCCGGCCGGCGCTCATCATCGCGCGACAGCGCCGCGGCGATCGTCTCGATTGCGCAGCCGTGCTGCAGGGCGAGGCTCAGCAGGATGCTCGCGTCGTGGAGGGTTTCGCGGAGGTCTGTGCCGCTCTTCGGCCCCGTGACGAAGATTTCGGCGGGCTCCCCGTCTTCGTAGCGGCCCAAGCTGGCCGCGAAGCGCTGCCCGTTATGCTGCACTTCGAATGTCTCAGCGCTGCGGCGATCGGGGAGGCGGGTGCGGTTCACGGTCGCTTCCTCCAGCTGCGGCGCGCGGTGCGCTGGCGCAGGCCGGGGGCTGGTAAAAACCATCCGGTTTCGGGTAGCAGCGCGGGGCGGACTCCAGTGCTCGCATCCCTCCGTACCAGCTCGGCCCCGCCTGGCTGTTTCTCGGCTGTATTATCAGCCGTGGATGTCGGCTGGCGGCCTTGAACATCCTGCATTCTTATCTCCAGTTTGCAGCCGCAGCGGCAGCCAGGATGGGCGCAACATCGCAACCCCCCTTATAGGGGGGTGTTGCACGTGTTGCGGCACCCGATTCCCCGAGCGAAGCGCAACGTGTTGCGCGATTGTTGCGCTTTGTTGCGGGGCCATCAGGACCCCCTCTGGATTAGCCAGACATGGCCTTCGGTGATGCCTGCGTAGCCGTCGACGTCGAGTCTTTTCAAATCGCGGCTCAGGTTGGCCCGATTTACCGCATCCGTTTTCCCATCCTCGAAGTAACCCATTATCCGAGCATACCTTTTCAGCATTTCACGGCTCACGGCCTTAACGTCTGGGGGGACGTTCATGTCGCCCTTCACATGCTCTCCGGCTTGGCCAATCGCATGCGTTACGACGCTTAGCAGCTTCTTCGGATTGGCCGGCAGGGGGCGCTTCCCTGCCTTCGTTGCGGCTTGTTGCGCGGGGGCTGGAAGGGTCGCAATTTCGACTGTGCATGTGCTCTGAGGCGCTTGTTGCGCCCTTGTTGCGCCCATCTCGGCAAAGTCGAAAGGCTGCAGCCGAAATGTCCAGTCGATGCCGTCTTCACCATCCTTCATCGCGACGATAGTGGCGCGGTTCTGGCCGTCCTTTTTCTCGACGTGCCACATCACATCGGCCGAGCCATCCAGGGCGTTTGAGCCGCGCGAACGGCCCTCAGCCGAGCGCCCGGCGTGGTGCACGAGGATGACGATGCAGCCGAAATGGGCCGCCAGCTTCTCAGCGTTCGCGGTCAGGATGCCCATATCCTTCGAGCTGTTTTCATCGGCGCCGGCCATTGCACGGGCCAGGGTGTCGATTGCTATGGCGCGAAGAGGCGGATTGCCTGTCGCGTCCAGCCAGTGCTGAACCGTCGATGTGAGCCGCTCGATGTCTTCCGCCGATGTGCCCAGCGCGGGCATGGCAGGGATAAAGGCGAACGGCACGCCTTGGCCGGTGACCCCATAGTGCTCACGCATTGCAACAAAGCGGTGCTTGAGCCCCTGCACGCCTTCAGAGCTGACGTAGGCCACGGCACCTTGCAACACGTCCCGACCTGCCCACGAACGGCCCATAGCCACGTGAAAGAGAGCATCCGACAGCAGGAAGCTTTTTCCGGACTTCGGCAGCCCGAAAACAACCCCTAAGCCTGTTGAGCATAGAAGGCCGTCGATCAGTGAGGGTGGCTCATCGCCAAGCTCGATACTGTCTATGGGGAGCAAGGGATAGAGCGGCGGAGAACGAGCCTCGCTGGCTAGGGAGCCAGGCGGCTCATAGTCAAAGTTGGGCCGGATCTCGGCTAGGTGACTCATGCTTCACCCATTGAGGGCCGCTTTCCGTAGCCGAAGCAGCTCTTCGTAGTCGACCAACGCTGCCGACATGTGCAAGCCGAGCGTGCGCATCGAGCGCCTGAGGCCAAGGTCGTCGCCAAGTTCTGCGTACGTCATGGCCAACCCGATGTGCACGCCCATATGGTTGAGGCTGTCATGAATGGCTTCGCGCAGCTCGACACGCTTGTCAGGGCGGGCTACTGCCGCGGCACCTTGAACCGGCTGAAGTGCGCTCAAACTTGCCTCCCGGAAAAATGCAGCTCGGCGAGCGCCAGGGCGTGAAGCGGACTGACGTTGGCTCTCGCCCGAAGCCAGCTGGCTTGATGAAATCTGAGGGCTGCGCTAATCTCCGGGGCATCGTTCCCAACGATCACATCCGGAGCCCGCCGCGTTTGCCGACGCTGGCGGGTTTCGACTTTTTCCATCAGGCGGCAACCTCCCATCCGAGGAGCCGGCGCGCTTCATCTGCGGGAATAATCACACGGCGGCCGATCCTTACGGATCTGATCTCCCCCCGCTTCACAGCTGCGTAAAAGCCGTTTTTCGAGAGCCCCAGCGCCTTTGCCAGAGGCGGGCCCTGCACGCCTGCACGGGCTTCGATAGCCTCCTGCAGGGACTTCATCAGGTTTATGTCCAAGTCGAGCCTCCGTAGTCAAATCACGCTACGGGCAGGGTCTAGAAAAACTTCTTGCTCGTCAAGGGGCGTTGTAGTCTAATTTTACTATGTCATCGAGGAACGTATGATGCCACCAGCTGCCGACCGGGAAGGGCTCAGGCACCCACTCAGCTTTCGAGCAACGTCTGATAGCCGGGCCTATCTGGAGAAGAGAGCTTCCGTCGCAGGCAGGTCGGTAACCCATGAGCTTGAGGCCATCATCGATGAGAGCCGCATTCGCGGTCCGTTTGACGAGGCTCTTTCCGGCGGAGGCGTCGCCTCTAAACATTTGCTCGTGCAGGCCGCTGTTCTAAAGCGCGCTCGCAATATCGCGGTAGCTAAAGGCCTATCCGAGAAAGACGCCCGGGTGGTCCTCCGCGCAGCCACGGACTTCGTGGCAGATGTCTACTTTTCCCAAGGCGGCCCGCTACCAGCGCGTCCTGATCCCGAAAGCAAGAAATTACGGAAAGATTCAGCGGCCCAGCGCCGGGCTGCGCTCGCCGTAATTGGGTTCGAAGCGGCAGAGCAGTTCATGTTCTGGGAGGACAACCAGATGCTCGAAGAGGCTAAGGCTGGTTTGATCGCCAATCATTGGACTGGCGACGGCAAAGAGGTCAGGCAGACGCGCGACGACTTTCCGCCGGAGGGCAATGCCCCGGACACGCCATCGCTGAAGGAGATCATGGGCCGGTGACTTGCTGCAGCCAGCGCAACATGGTCAGCACGAGTTGCCGGCCACTCCCTTCAGAAGGTCTCCTATGAAAGCCCTCTTATTTTCGGCCGGACTGCTTTGCTGCGCGACGTCGGCCTTCGCAGTCGAGTGCACATCCGTTGGTGCCCATTTGTCAGGCCAACCAATCGTTCTAAACCGCCGGGTGCAGCTGAAAGGATCGACACTTCTGATCCAGTCGATTGGTGAAACACGCACGCCGGTACGACGGGTGACAGGCTGCAAACGCTTGGCGTCGGGGCTCCTGTGCGCGACCAACTTCCACGGCGCTGAAGTGACGATCATGACGAACGGTCGTCGGATGATCGAGCGGGTTACCGCGCCTGATACTGGCCAGGAACTTGCCGCGGGTGCTTATGAGTGCAACGGAGCTCTGTAAGGTTCGCCGCCTATGTCATACAGACCTCGTTCCTGCCCAAAGCCCCGCCAACGCAGCGGAATCGGATTTTAACCCCCTCGCGTGCGCGCCCGCGCGTATTGGTCCCGAAACTCCTGATAATTGTCAGGCGGCTCGCCTGTTTCGGCCCTGTTATCAGGGGCGGGCAGGGTATGTGCGTCATGCACACACCCTTGGCCGTTTGCATCATGCAAACACCAGGCGTCTTCATGACGAAGACAGCCGCAAAGGCATTCGCGTGACACGAACACCCGAAGGGTATTGCCATGACGGCAACCCCTCGCCGACGTGGCGCACTCTGAAGGTATGGTCATGATGGCCATACCTCGGTACTCCCCCGCTGGGCCCCCCCCCTGAACACTAACGATCACTATTTGCTGTTGGCCGGGGCGTCTCGCGCGCCCGCGCGTACTGCTGCGAAAACGGCAACTCGCCCTCTAAATCCCACTATTTTAGTGGGGGATCAGCGGGAGCCCGCCACGCTGTTTCCACGCTGTATTATCAGTGTCGGCTTCGCGGGCGCGCGCGTACTGGTCGCGAAACTCAGCATGCCCTTTTTAGGGCATGACAAAGCTCCCCCGCCCACTGTTATCGCAGCTGTTAGCAGTGCGGATCGCGTCTCTGTTTTCTCACTGTTGAAACAGTGAAGCGGCGGCTCTTTTAGGGTGTTGCAAAACCCGACGCACCGCATCACCGCAGTTGGACCGGGTCAACGATTGCCGATCCGAATGCCGCAACGCTCTAACCATTTGCGCGGCAGTACGTTGGCCCCGACGTCGGGCTTCAAAACGTAGAACGCCATGTTGCGATAGCTCCAGGCATAGGGCGTGCAGCCCTTGAGCGCCGCCGTATGCAGAAAGAATTGGAAATCGCTGGGCGCTTCGCGGATCGAGCGAAAGAACGAGTGCTCTTCAACCTCATCCGCTCCGAAAGCCTGAACGGCGCGGTGCCTGATCCCGTCCGCGTAGACGCCTACAATCGCCGTGGGCAGGAGAATGGACAAGATTATGAAGATCGGGATCCTGAAGGGGCTCTCGACCGGGCCCATGAACCGGACCGTGAAGCTCAGTGCAACGAGGCTCAAAGGTGGGATCAACTGCCATAATGGAGCGCCAAGTCGATCATGCCACAACAGAGCGAGCATGATTGGATGCACCGGGCTGCCGAACAGAAGCGTCGTCACTCCGACGTAAGTGAGAACGGCGTATAAGAACTCCATCGACATCCCATAGCGAGGCCATTGGACCGCCGAGGTTAGCTCCGAGCGCTGGTTCGACCGTTAAAGGCTTTGCGGCCAGACGGCATACGGGAGCGGGTCCCCCTATTCGGAGCCTATTTTAGGCTCATCCGGGGGGCACCTCTGCCTGTTTTCGCCCTATAATTACAGGCATGGCCGCCCGCGTATTTGCCGCGTAATTACGCGGAGCGCGCCGCTGTTATCCTGCTGTTATCAGCAGCCCCCGAGAGCTCCACGGCCCATTGTTATCGGCTTGTTACCAGTGCGCCGGCCGTCAGCTCCACGGCCCTCCGCTCGGCCTGGATCGACGCCGCCCACAGCCGGTCATAGGTGGCTTGGTGCATGCCCTTTGGACGGGTAGGGAAGGGCTCCACGAGGTTGCCCGTGCCTCCCACGCGCTCGCGGGCTTTCCTCGCCCTCCTGAGGCCCCTGTCGCGCTCCGTCTCGCGCTGAGAAGGGTAGGCAAGCCCCTGGCACGTTCTACAGGCCAAGGGGAAGCCGTACAGGACCGCGGCTCGCCTGCCGCACTCGTCGCACGTGAACCAGCGCCGCTCACCGCCCAGGGGCTGCTCTGTGCGCTCGATCTGCACCCAATCGCAGCGCTCGCCGATCCTGATGCGCAGGGCCGCCGGCTTGGCCTCAATCTGAGCCTCCGCGATCACGCGGCCGTTGACGGTCTGGCGGTACCGGCACACCGCGCCGCGCTCCAGAAAGCCATTCCGGCTGAGCCAGCGAATATCCAGCTCGAAAACGCTCGTGGTCTTCGGCCGGCCGCCGCCTTCGGGCCTAGGCATGCCGGCTCTCCTGGATCAGCTCGACCACGCGGGACGCGATCGGCCCCCAGGTGGCGAGATCCTGCGCAACCTGCGTTTCGTTCACGCCGTCCCGCCGCTGATAGTGGGCGAGGAAGGTGGGCCAGACAGCCTCGGCAGTGGTCGCGAAGGGAATGCGAGCATGCTGGCAGAAGCTCACCAGGTCGCGCGCTTCGTTTCCGGCCGCGAGTTCGTTGAACAAGCCTCGCAGTCTGTCCTCAGCCGCACGGCGGGTGCTCATCTTCGGCATGTTCGCCTCCATTTCCGAAATCATGTGGAAAATTGCGCGGACGTAACGGACAACGTGCAAGGCTGTGGGCATCTCGCCCGCAAACGCGAAACGAACAGGGTAGAGAGGTGAAAAGTGGATGCCATATTGGCCAGTCTTGTTGCACTCGGTTCGATTTTCGGAGGCGCAATAGCGGGCGTGCAACTCGCACGTAGACTGCCAGAGCCGCACCTCAGTTCCGAAACCAGAACAGCCGTTTCCGTATCAATGGCTGTGGTAGGCACGATGGCCGCACTCGTTCTCGGTCTCATGATCAACACTTCCAGTACATCGTTCAACAGTCGCTCCGAAGCAGTCGAAAACTTGGCCGTCGGCGTGTTGAAACTTAACCGCGCTCTGATCCGCTATGGACGAGATGCGGCTCCAGTTCGCGAGACCCTGCAAAAATACACGAGAGCTAAAATAGATGAGCTGTCGCATTCCACGGGCAGGAGCGATGTAGGCCTACCAACATTACAGGTTCTGGAAACGATCAATGATCAGATCCTGGCCCTCCAACCGAGTGACGATCGTCAGCGAAACATCCAAGGCCGGGCAAGAGAGCTCGCCTATTCGATGGCAGACGCGCGATGGATTTTGGTGAGTAAATCAGTTTCGGCAGTTCCCTTGGCGTTTCTTACTCTCCTGATATTGTGGCTGAGCCTCCTGTTCGCAAGCTTTGGGCTGTTTGCTCCCAGGAACGCGACCGTGATTGCCGTCCTTTTTCTGTGTGCAATCGCGATCGCAGGGGGAATTTTCATGATCCTGGAGCTGGGATCGCCCGCCCGTGGCCTGATCCGACCCTCGGTAGCCCCGATGTACACGGCTCTCACTGAAATCACGAAACCTATGGATTAGAGGAAATCGCCCCTGACGGCAGGCTCCACGCTAAGGGCGCGGACCCACATAGGATTCCAACCTGTTGTCGCCCTGGCTCACCCACGTTCAATAGTTTGCACTGACCGACGAAGCGCAGTCAGTTTGGGCAGTCTGCGTTCCATTTAAGGTTGAGCCACGCGCAGATAAGCATTCAGAGACCGTGTTTCATCATTGTTGCTATAATGCACCTGCTTGCCCTCGATTTCTACACCGAATGGCTTGAGCTGAACAAACGCTTTCGCCAGATGCTCGGGCGTGGTTCCGATCAGCAAGGCAAGATCTTTTTTCGCCAACGGCAATCGGGCCGTTGTGCCCTCCGGGTGATTCTCAAGCAGCCAAGCAGCCAACCGCTCTGGTACGGAGAGTAATTTTTGGCGTACGACCTCGGTCATCTGCCAGTTCGTTTCGGCAGCTAACTCAGCGTTGAAAAGCATACTAAGTCCAAGGTCAGTACTTGCGCAGGATCGGATCGTCTCGGATTCGACCATCCAAATCCGGCCTCCTTCGATCATCTCTATCCCAAACGAGTTTGGCACCCGGAGCAATGCCGAGGCCAAGCCGAGAAAATGATCGGGTCCGGCCAATCTAAGAGCCGTGGGCTTAGCCGAAGTGCCCCCTTTCAGAAGGACCTTTCCTGAGAGTACGAGGATCACGAATCGCGAATGCTCGTTCGGAAGCCAAATCGTTGCTCCCCTCGAATATTCCTGATGAAAACCTGCTGCCAGCTTGGACAAGCTTTCTTGCGAGCAGGAGCAACTTAGCTTGTAGGGAACCATTCGACGCCCCTAAAAGACAAAAAAGACCCCGGCGCGAACGCCGGGGTCCCAGACCAGCCCGAGAGGACGGATCAGAAGTCGCGCTGGATCTTCAGGCGGGTGTTCCAGACGGAGTCGTTCTTAGCCGAGCGCAGCAGCGGATCGGAAGGAACGAAGCTCTGGCTCAGACCACCACCCACGTTGGCGTGGATGTAGTTGACCTCGGCGCCGATGTCGAGATCCTTGATCGGCGACCAGGTCACGTTGGTGCCCAGGGTCCAGTAGGTCAGATCGCGAGCGCGGTTCGAGAAGGCCGAACCAGCACCAACGGCCGGGAAAGCGGCGGTGCCAAACGCGCCGAAAGCCGAACCAGGAGCGTCGCTCTTGATGTAGGAAGCCAGGAACGCCTGACGGATGGTCGGGGTCCAGTAGTGCAGCATGGCGGCGGTGAGGCCCCAAACCGCAGGCTTCTCGACGTTGACATCGGTGATCACGCCGCCAGCGGAAGCAGTCGGGATCAGGTACGCGTCAGGAATGATCGCGCCAGCGCCACCGAAGCTCCACGGCGTCTTGCCGAGACCGAAGGGGTTCGACAGGATGTAGGACGGAGCGCCCTTGGTGTACGTGCCCTGGAGGTACAGGGTGTCGCCGGGGGCGAGCATCGGCAGGTTGATCTTGGTGCCGAGGTTCACAGCCCAGCCGTACTCAGCGTCTGGCGAGCCGTAGGACGGGGTCACGCCAGCGAAGGCAGCGGAGTTGCCGACGCGGATCTGGTGCAGAGCGCCAGAGAGCTGCACCGAGCCCCAAGCCTGGTCGAGGCGAAGGTTAGCAACAACGTCCGGAACCGAGTCGCCGGTGTAGGCGTAGGTGCCAGCAGTCGTGCCCGCCGGGAAGCCAAGACCAGCGAGGTTGCCCGAGAAGTTCACGCCCGAACGACGCTCCTGCGCGTCTTCGAGCGACAGGGTGGCCGAGAAGCCGCCGCCGAACGAAGCCGTGTAGGCGAGGAGGTTGGTGGTCAGCGACGAACCAGCCGTCGTGCCGACGTATTCGAGATCGCCGCCGTAGAAGTCGAAGAACGACTGCGTACGACCAGCCGTCAGGCCGCCGAACTGAACGAAGGCGCGGTTGAGGTCGACCTGGGTCTGAGCTTGGCCGGCGTAATCAACGCTCGAGCCCGTGAAGGCGGTGCCGACGCGGATAGCCGAGCCGGAGTAGATCTGGCCGATACGACGCGAGATGTCGTAGCGGACATAGGCGCGCAGCAGGCCGTATTCGGTGGCCGTGCGGGCGTCGACGTAGATACGGCCGGTCGTGCGCGAGCCGGTCGTAGCGTCGTTGCGGGCGAAGGGCTCGCCGTACTGGTATTCGAAGCGAGCGCGGCCACCGATGCGAATGCAGGTGTCGGTGCCCGGGATGTAGAAGAAGCCGGCGCCGAAGGTCGAGCAGACGCGAACGTACTCGACCGGCGCAGCCTTCTTGGAGGGCAGATCAGCAGCCTGTGCCCCCGCGACCGCGGCGAAGCCGGCGGCGCTTCCGAGGAGGAGGCTCTTAACGAGCTTCATAATGTTAATCTCCAAGTCGTTGAACTCATGGGCTTGGGCGCTCAGCATGAGTCCCTTCCCTGATTAACCGGGTCCGCTTTCGAGCAGCTGACCCGACTCGGACAGGGAAGCCCCCCTGTCTTGAATCGGAAGGTACGCGAACCGACTGGACGATCAACTCGCAAATGCCTCTGTTTCGACCAATTCCAAGGCGTGTTGCAGATCTACAATACTCAAAAAAGGCGGGGAAAGCGGGGCTGGGTTACCCCACGAAGTTCTTGGAGCGATGCCGCCCCTCACCACCTTAAGGAGAGAAATAACCAGCACGAGCAAGCGACAGCTGCTTGCATCTGATCCAACGAGGAGGTGCGCACTGGCGATTGACGCCGTTCGAGCCTCGTCGGCCATCGTCTCAACCACCACCCTTTGAACTGGCAGAAGCACAGAGAGCGAGGCGGGCGGAGACCTAAACGTTGGCAGAAGACTTGGCCCAAACGACAAGGGCCACCCTAGCGGATGGCCCTAAGTCGTTGAAATCAAAATGGTCGGAGCGATAGGATTCGAACCTACGACCCCCTCGTCCCGAACGAGGTGCGCTACCAGACTGCGCTACGCTCCGACACTGTCGACTGGCGACGCGGCGTTATAGGCAGCGGTTGGGAGCGGCGCAACCCCTAAAACGGGGCGACGCTCCCGACCCGCCCGGAAGCTCAGTCGCAGCAGGCGGCGTCCTGGGCGGCGTCCTCGGTTCCGAGGCCGCGCATCCAGGCGACCATGCGGCCGAGCGTCCCGAAAACCACTTCGTCGATCAGTTCGAGAACGGTTTCGAAGATGGCGTCGATCATCATGATTCTCCCGCGAAAAACCTGTCAGCGAATGCATCTCCAATAGGCCGGAGCGACGGCGGCACTTTCAGGGCAGACCTGCGGCGAAGCGGTGCGATCGCGCACATCCGAGGTATTCTGGACAGACACGGTTAACCAATCCTTCCCGCCGTCACGCCCAAGCCACAGGTGGCCGCGAACCAGGCGGGCGTCCCGGCCCGCACCGGCGGCTACTTTGCCGAACCGATCCTCCGCGCCGTCGTTGATCAGGCGGACAACACGCAAGGAGGCGTCAAGGATGGCGAACGCCAGCAAGAACAACATGGGCTCGGGCGCGCAGGGCAAGAGCTCCGGAACCGGCGCCATGACGGACGATTCCATCGTCGATGGCCGGCTCGAAGAGAACATGGTGCTGAGCAACCGCGACAAGTCCCAGCATACGGGCGATCGCGGGCTGGACGGCAAGATGGTTCAGACCGAGCAGTTCCAGGACCACAGCGCCAACCATCTGGTCGATCCTGACGGGGCCGTCGGTGAGCGGGGAGCCAACACGAGCGCGGTGGCCGGCGGCCCGATGTCGAACCAGTCGGGCGAGCAGAGCAGCCTGAAATCCCAGAGCCGTCCCTGAACCGCAGCGAGGGAGTGAAACCATGACGGTCCGAGACCACAACAACCGGTCCGAGAAGCAGAAGGGCCACCAGCCCCGCGATCAGGCCAAGGCCAACAGCAATCCGGCCAGCCAGGGCCACCAGGGCTTCGAGGGCGGCACCCAGGATCGCAGCGGGGCCGACGACCGCCAGGACGGCAAGAGCCGCCAGAACGGCGGCGGCGACGGGGCCGGCGGGGCTCCGCGCGCGCAGCACCAAGGCGGTCACCCCGCCCACCGTGAGGGCGGTCCTGGCCAACACAACACGAAGGGATGAGCCGATGAATGGCAGCGACAACCTGAAGGCGAACGCCGAAAAGGCCCTCCGGATGAAGCAGCAGGCGGGGCCCCAGACCACCACGCCCGAGCACCGCACGGCCCGCGAGGGCGCGGTGAGGGACGCGCAGGTGAACATGACGGACACCGCGATGGGCCGCGAACCGACCCAGACGCCAAACCTGAAGCGCAGCCACAACGCCCGCAGCGGCGACGGCTGAGCATCCAGGCGAGAACCGCGCCCTTGCGGCCTGGTTCTCGCCGTCCCATCGCAGTCGAACAGAGGGGCGCTCAAGCGCTCCGAAACGCCGCCGGATCGATGCCGTGGCGGCTGAGCTTGTCGTAAAGCGTCTTGCGGGCGGTCCCAAGATCCTCCGCCGCTGCGCGGACGTCGCCCTTGCGCCGCGCCAGCGCATCGCGGATCAAAGCGGCCTCGAAACCATCGACCCGGTCCGCCAGGCTCGCGCCGGCTGCGTCTTCGCCGCCCGCCGTCCCGGCCAGGTCGGGCTCCAGCCCCAGCAGGGCGCGCTCGGCCGCATGGGCGAGCTCACGGACATTGCCGGGCCAGTCGCGGCGGTTGAGCTTGTCCCGCATCTCGGACGTGAAGGGTGGCGCGGGGCGGCGGAAGCGCTCTGCCGCCGAGGCGAGGAAATGCGCAAACAGCAGCGGGATGTCGTCGCGTCGCTCGCGCAGGGGCGGCAGCCGCAGCGTCACGACGTTGAGGCGGTAGAAGAGGTCCGCCCGGAACGCCCCGCGGGCGGCGGCCTCGGCGAGGTCAATCTTCGTGGCCGCGACCACGCGCAGGTCCACGGGCCGCACCTCGTTGCCGCCGAGCGGCTCGACGCTGCGCTCCTGCAGCACGCGCAGCAGCTTCACCTGCAGGGAGAGCGGCATGCTCTCGATCTCGTCCAGAAACAGCGTGCCGCCGTCGGCGTGCTCGAACTTGCCGATGCGGCGCTTCTGCGCGCCCGTGAAGGCGCCGGCCTCGTGGCCGAAAAGCTCGCTCTCGATCACGCTTTCAGGCAGCGCGCCGCAGTTCAGCGCCACGAAGGGCCGCGCCCGGCGTCGGCTCCAGCGGTGCAACGCCACGGCCGCGACCTCCTTGCCGGTCCCGGTCTCGCCCTCGATCAGCACGTCGACATCCGTGTCCGCGATGTCGTGCAGGGTGCGGCGGACGCGCTGCATGGCGGGCGTCTCGCCGATCAGCACGACCTCGCCGCGCCGGGCCTCTTCGAGCTCGGCCTGGAGGCGGCGGTTCTCCAGCACCAGCGTGCGCTTTTCGAGCGCGCGCCCGACGCTGGAGATCAGCCGGTCGGCCGGGTAGGGTTTGGCCAGGAAGTCGTAGGCGCCTTCCCGCATGGCCTGCACGGCCATCGGGATGTCGCCATGGCCGGTGATCAGCAGCACGGGCAGGTCCGGATCGGCCTTGCGCAGGCTGCGGAAGAGCGTGATGCCGTCGATCACCGGCATTCGTACGTCGGTGACGACCACGCCGGGGAAGTCCGGCCCGAGCGCCTGGAGGGCGTCCTGCGCGGACGCATAGGTTTGAACGGCGAAGCCGGCGAGCTCCAGGCTTTGCGCGTTGGCGGCGCGCAGCTCCGCGTCGTCATCCACGAAGGCGACGCTGCTGGCCCCGCTCACGCGTCGCTCCCCGGCTCGAGAGGCAGCGTCACCGTGAAGGTTGCGCCCCGGGCGTCGCTCGCCGCCACGATGTCCCCGCCGAAGTCGCGGACGATGTCGCGGCAGATGGCCAGCCCCAGCCCAAGGCCTTCCGGCTTGGTGGTCGCGAAGGCGGTGAACAGGTTCGCCATGGTGGGTGGGTCGATGCCGGGGCCGTTGTCCGAGACCACGAGGCTAGCATGTCCATCCACGGCGCGCAGGCGGATGCCGACATGCGGCGACGCTGCCTCCCGGGTGGCGTCCAGCGCGTTCTGCAGCAGGTTGACGATCACCTGCTCGACCCGCACGAGCTCGCCGCGCACGAGCACGTCCTCGGCCGGCAGGTCGGTGTCGACCACGACGCCCTGGGCGAGCAGGCGGTGGTTCAGCAGCATCAGCGAGCCCTCGATGGCGGCCTGGACAGACACCGGGCCGACAGCGCCGGACGCCTTGCGGCCGAACGCCTTCAGCTCGGAGGTGATGCGGGCGATGCGGGTGGTGAGCCCGCCGATCTTCACGAGGTTTTCGCGCGCGTCCGGCGCCCGGTCGCGATCCAGCATCACCGCGCCGTTGTCCGCATAGGCCCGGATGGCGGCGAGCGGCTGGTTCACCTCGTGGGCCACGCTGGCGGCGAGCTGGCCCAGCGTCGCCAGCTTGTTGGCCTGCACGAGCTGGTCGCCCAGCGTGCGGGCCGCGGTTTCGGCGCGCTGGCGCTCCTCCATCTCGGCTTCCAGCCGGCTCTTGGCGTCGGTGAGCTCGCGGGTGCGCAGCGCCACCTGCGTTTCGAGCTCGGCCCGGGCTTCCTCCTGCCGCCTGGCGCGCTCCAGCCGGCGCTGACGCACCAGCAGGCCGAAGCCCGCCGCAAAGGCGGCCGCCAGCGTGCCGAGCCCCGCGATCGCCTGCGCCTGCCGCTCGGCGCGATCCACGGCGGGCCGCAGCGGCGTCAGCGTGTGGAGCGACCAGTCGGTCGTCGGCACGGGCTGCATGAGGTGCAGGGCCGGGCCGCCCGGCGTGGCCGCCGAGGGGTCGGTCTCCACGAGTGCGCCGTTGGCGGCTTCGGACGGGCGGAAGGGCAGGGGTTCCAGATCCGACGCCGCGACCTGGAATTCCTCGCGCACCTGCTGGCGGCGTTCGGGCGCAAGCGCGCGGGCCGTGCGAAAGCGCCACTCGGGCCGGTCGGTGACCACCACGACGCCCTGCGCGTCGGTCGCATAGGTGCGGTCGCCGCCGGTGCGCCAGTCAGCCTCGATGGCGTCGAATTCGAGCTTCACCACGACCACGCCGGCGGGCCCGGCCGCGTCCTCGGCCCGCCCGGAGAGATAGTAGCCCGGCCGGCCGCTCACGGTGCCGAGCGCGAACTGCTCGAAGGCGCCGCGCGCCATGGCCTCCTGGAAGTAGCGGCGGAAGGCGTAGTTCTGGCCGACGAAGCTGGTCGGTTCGCGCCAGTTGCTGGCCGCCAGCGTCCGCCCGTTCGCATCCATCGCGTAGATCACCGCAGCGCGCGCAGCGCGGCTCAGCTCCTCCAGCCGGCGATTGATGGGCTCGGACGCGCCCGAAGCGGCGCGGCCGCGCAGCAGGGCGATAAGCTCCGCGTCCTGCGCCAGCACGGCCGGCAGCGCGCGCTGCTTCTCCAGCTCGCTGCGAAGCGCCGAGAGGTGCAGCGCCATGGCGTTGCTGGCGGAACGGCGCAACTCGGCGATCGCGGCGGCGCGGCCGAGACGGCCGCCCTCCCAGACCGCCGCCACGAAGGCGAGCAGGGCGAGCGCCGCCAGGGCCGCGAAGGCGGCGCGGGGCCGGTTCGTGAATGAGCGGCGAACGACCTGCACGCCGGACAAATGTTGAACTCCCAAGCGGCCTAAAGGCGGCCACAGCTGCTCCATGTGTCCCATCGTAGCGCCGGGCGCACGCAAAATCCCGCGAAGCGCGCCCGAGTGCGGATTTCCGCACTGGTCCGGACGCCCAGTCACCTATTCCGCCCGGCGCGGACGGACGCGGCGCATCCCGGGTTAAGAATTCGGCAAGGAATCCAACGCCGCCCGGCGAACACGGCGAAAGCGCACCGTGGCACGCGGCTTGCCAACCCCTGAGCAGTCGCGCGGCGCCTGATCGGGCACGGCGGCGTTGCTGAAGGTGAGTCCGGCGAAGATGCGGCGAGGCCAAAGGCCTACTCCGCCCCCGGACCTCCGTTTCGAGGAGAGGAACGACCCATGGCTCACGCCCTCACGGCAGGCGCCGCGCCCGCGCCGCGCAAGAAATTCTACAAGGTGCTCTACGTCCAGGTCCTGATCGCGGTCGCGCTCGGCATCCTGCTCGGGCATTTCTACCCGCAGCTCGGCGAGCAGATGAAGCCGCTCGGCGACGCCTTCATTAAGCTCGTGAAGATGATCATCGCGCCGGTGATCTTCCTGACGGTCGTGAGCGGCATCGCCGGCATGACCAACCTGGAGAAGGTCGGCCGCGTCGGCGCCAAGGCGCTGCTGTATTTCGTGTGCTTCTCCACCCTGGCGCTGATCGTCGGCCTCGTCGTCGCCAACGTGCTGCACCCCGGCGCGGGCATGCACATCGATCCGAAGTCCCTCGACACCAAGGCGGTCGCCTCCTACGCCGCCAAGGCCCATGACCAGTCCGTCATGGGCTTCCTGATGAACATCATCCCGGACACCGTGGTGGGCGCCTTCGCGTCCGGCGAGATCCTGCAGGTGCTGTTCTTCTCGGTGCTGTTCGGCTTCGGCCTCGCCTTCATGGGCGAGAAGGGCAAGCCGGTGCTGGACTTCATTAAGGTGTCGGCCGAGGCCGTGTTCGGCGTCGTGCACATCATCATGAAGGTGGCTCCCCTGGGGGCCTTCGGCGCGATGGCGTTCACCATCGGCAAGTACGGCATCTCGTCGATCGGCAACCTCTTCTACCTGGTGGCCGCCTTCTACCTCACATCGATCATCTTCGTGGTCGGCGTGCTCGGGATGGTGGCGCGCTACAACGGCTTCTCGGTGCTGAAGCTCGTCCGCTACATCAAGGAAGAGCTGCTGCTGGTGCTCGGCACGTCGTCGTCCGAGTCGGCGCTGCCCTCGTTGCTCGAGAAGATGGAGCGCGCCGGGTGCTCCAAGTCGGTGGTCGGCCTCGTGGTCCCGACCGGCTACTCGTTCAACCTCGACGGCACCAACATCTACATGACCATGGCGGCGCTGTTCATCGCCCAGGCGACCGACACGCCGCTGACGCTCACCGACCAGGTGCTGCTGCTGCTGGTCGCGATGCTGAGCTCCAAGGGCGCGGCCGGCGTCACCGGCTCGGGCTTCGTCACGCTCGCGGCGACGCTCTCGGTGGTGCCCAGCGTACCAGTGGCCGGCATGGCGTTGATCCTCGGCATCGACCGCTTCATGAGCGAGTGCCGCGCGCTGACCAACTTCATCGGCAACGCGGTGGCTTGCGTGGTCGTGGCTCGCTGGGAAGGCGAGTGCGACATGGAGCGCCTCCACGCCGCCCTCGACGGCAACCCCATGCCGCTGCCGTCCGAACTGGAGGCTCCGGCCCCGGTCGCGACCCCGATCGCCGCCTGAGCGGCCGCACCGGTGCGGCCCGGCTGAAAAGCATTCAGCCGGACCGCATTGGCAATCGCTAACGTGCCTGCGCGATAGCGAGGGGTAAGATCGCTCGATCTCGGACTTCCATCCCCGAGCAACTTGGCATTCATGCAGCTCCGCTTCAGGTTTCTGGGGCGGAGTTTTTCTTGATCGACGGGGTTGCCGACTGAATAGTGCTGATCGGGCAGCGGATACTTATCAAATGTTGGGAAAGTGTAATCGTTGAGGCGCTGAAACCGCCTTGTATGCCAAATGCCAGATGGCTCATCCTCGGTCCAAACAGAAAAGGACCAAGGGATGAATGCTCAAGCTAAGCCCGTGAACCGGTGGCTGCAGCTCACCTTCGGGGTGATCTGCATGGCGATGATCGCCAACCTCCAATATGGCTGGACGCTGTTCGTCGACCCCATCGACGCCCAGCACCACTGGGGTCGCGCCGCCATCCAGCTCGCCTTCACGTTGTTCGTCGCCACCGAAACCTGGCTCGTGCCCATCGAGGCCTGGTTCGTGGACCGCTATGGACCGCGCGTGGTCATCCGCTTCGGCGCGGTGATGATCGCCATCGCGTGGGTGATCAACTCCTATGCGGATAGTCTCCCGCTGCTTTATCTCGGGGCCGTCGTGGGAGGCGTCGGCGCGGGCTCGGTTTACGGCACCTGCGTCGGCAACGCGCTGAAGTGGTTCCCGGACCGGCGCGGCCTCGCGGCCGGCGTCACGGCGGCGGGCTTCGGCGCGGGCGCGGCCCTCACGGTGGTGCCGATCGCCAAGATGATCGCCACCTCGGGCTACCAGCACGCGTTCTTCACCTTCGGCATCGGACAGGGCGTGGTGGTGTTCATCATGTCCTTCCTGCTGCGCAAGCCGGACCGCGTTATGCCGGCGCAGAAGCGCATGGTCCGCGTGCCGCAGACGCGCGTTGACCGCACCCCCGGCGAGACGCTGAAGACCCCGGTGTTCTGGCTCATGTACGCCATGTTCGTGATGGTCGCTTCCGGCGGCCTCATGGCGGCGGCGCAGATCGCCCCCATCGCGCATGACTACAAGGTCGCGGACGTGCCGGTGTCGCTGCTCGGAGTGCAGATGGCGGCGCTCACATTCGCGATCTCGCTCGATCGCATCTTCGACGGCTTCGGCCGGCCGTTCTTCGGCTTCGTGTCCGACAATATCGGCCGCGAGAACACGATGTTCATAGCCTTCTCGATCGCGGCGGGCTCGATCCTGGCGCTGAGCTGGTATGGGCACAATCCGGTGGTGTTCGTGCTCGTGAGCGCGCTGTTCTTCGCTGTGTTCGGCGAGATCTACAGCCTGTTCCCGGCCACCTGCGGCGACACGTTCGGCTCCAAATACGCCGCCACCAACGCCGGCATGCTCTATACCGCCAAGGGCACGGCCTCCTTCATGGTGCCGTTCGCCAGCATCATCGCGGCCTCCTATGGCTGGCACGCCGTGTTCAGCATCACGGTGGGCCTCAACGCGCTGGCGGCCCTGCTCGCCATGTTCGTGCTGAAGCCCATGCGGGCGCGCTACCTGCCGGGCGTGGACGCTGTCACGACCGCGCCGACCGCCGCGATCACGCCCGAGCGCGTGGCCTGATCGACTCGCCAAATGGCTACCGGCTCAGTCTTCGCGGCTGAGCCGGTAGCCGATTCCGGTTTCGGTGATGATGTGCTCGGGCCGCTCGGGATCGTCCTCGAGCTTCTGGCGCAACTGCCGCACATAGATCCGCAGATACTGCACGTCGACGTTCGGGCCCCAGACCTGCTCCATGATGGCCCGGTGCGTGAGAACCCGCCCGGCGTTCAGGGCGAGCAGCCGCAGGATCTCCCATTCCTTGTTGGAGAGCTTCACCTCGACCCCATGGCGGCGCACCTGCCGGCTGGTGAGATCGACAGTGAGCCCGCCATGCTGGTGCACGGGCTCGGCGCCTTCGCGCTGCACGCGGTGGCGCAGCGCCGTGCGGATGCGGGCGACCAGTTCCGACATCCCGAACGGCTTGGTGACGTAGTCGTCGGCGCCAAGCTCCAGCGCCTCCACCTTGCCGCGCTCGTCGCCGCGGCTGGAGAGCACGATGATGGGCGTCCGGTCGCCGGCTGCGCGCCAGCGCCGGATCAGCTCGACGCCTTCCATGTCGGGCAGGCCGAGATCGAGCAGGATCACGTCGGCTGGGTCCGTGGTCTGAAGCGCAAGCCCCGCCTTGCCATTCGGCGCTTCCAGCACGCGGTAGCCCTGCGCGCCCAGGCTGGTGCGCAACAGCCGGCGGATGGGGCCGTCATCCTCGACCACCAGGACCGGGAGGCTGGTTCCGGTCACGCCACGGCCTCCGGGGCGGCGATCAGGAGATTAGGCGGGAACGTCAGCGCAAAGGCCGCGCCGACGCCGTCCGGATTGTCCCGGACCGCGAGCGAACCGCCCAGCGCCGCCGCAAAACCCCGGCATATCGCCAGCCCGACGCCGGAGCCCGCCGGCCTCCGGTCTCCGTCCCGCACCTGGAAGAACAGGTCGAACACCCGCTCGCGATCGGCCGTCGCCACGCCGGGCCCGCTGTCGCGCACCGTGATCGTCACGGCCCCGTCGGCAGCCTGCCCGCTCTCGATCCGGATCGCGGAGCCGGGCGGCGAGAACTTGGCGGCGTTCTCGATGAGGTTGCCGAGGATCTGCTCCAGCAGCACGGGATCGAGATCCAGCATCGGCAAGGGCGGGATCGCGGTGGCGACGACATGGTCGCGCGTCAGCGACGCCGTCTTGCGCAGGGCCGCGCCGACGATCTCGCCGATGTCGGTCGGCTCGCGGCGGGGCGCGATTGCGCCGGCCTCCAACCGGGCCATGTCGAGCAGGTTGGTGACGAAGCGGCTCATGCGTTCCGCCTCCTCCTGGATGGTGGCGGCAAGCTCCTCGCGCTGGGCGGCGTCGTAGAGCGGCGCGTCGTCGCGCAACGTCGTCACCGCGCCCAGAATGGACGCGAGCGGCGTCTTGAGGTCGTGCGAGAGCGAGTTCAGCAGCGCGGAGCGCAGCCTCTCGGCTTCGGCCGCGTGCTGGGCGGCGTCCCGCTCGCGGGCGAGCCGGATCCGCTCCAGCGCGACCGCGGCCTGGTCGGCCAGCGCGCGCAGGAGGCGCTCCTCCTCGGGGGCGAAGTCCGCGCCGGCAGGGTCGCGCGCTGCGCCGACGGCCCCGAGCAGGCCGGCGCCGGTGAGCATCGGCGCGAAACAGGCGTCGCCGAGCCGGAGCAGCCGCTCGCGCGGCCGTTCCGGGCCCGACCACTCCGTCCGCAGCGCGTCGAGTTCGAACGCCTCGAACGCGCGGTGCCCGATGGAGGGCGGGGCGGTCCCGAAGCCCCCTTGCGCGTCGGCGAGCAGGACGGTCGCGTTCCCGCGCAAGAGCGTCTGGACCGTGTCGGCCGTGGCGCGGACCACCTCGGCGGCGTCCATCAGGCGCGCCAGCCGGCTGCTGAAGCCGTAGAGCGCCTCGGTGGTCTCGGCCCGCCGCCGCGCCTGCAGCAAACGCGCTCGCGCCAGCGCAGCCAGATTGGCTGTGATCAGCGCCACCGCGCCGAACAGTGCGAGCGCCGCCACATGCTTGGGGTCCGCGATCGTGAACGTGTAGAGCGGCGGCAGGAAAAAGAAGTTGTAGAACGCCACCGCGGCCGCGCAGGCCACGAAGGCCGGGCCCGGCCCGTTGCGCGCCGCCACCGCCACCACGGCGGTCAGGAACACGAGGTCGACGTTCTCCAGCCCCACCAGCGGCTGGATCAGCAGCGCGATCGCGAGCGCCGCCGCGGTCGCGAGGGCGGCTTCGCCGTAGCGGCCCGCGCCCTCCCTGTCGCCAGCTTGTCCGCCCAGGATCATCCCCGCTCCACCGCCGCGCGCCACGGCGGAGAGCTAAAGCCGCTCCGGATCGGTGGCGTATAGGAAACTCATATATGAAACGGCCTGTTTCGGCTCGTTTCTATGGCGGCGTGCGCCGGGCGGCATAGATCGAGCGTGCGGCCGCCCCGGTCGCGCAACCGTCTCGAGCCATGAGCACCACATCCCCCTCGGCGTCTCTTGCGGCGCCATCCCCTGCAGTTCTGCACCCCGCAAGGCCCCATGCGCCCCGGGCGAGCTTCTGGGCGCTGACCCTCGGCAGCGTCGGCGTCGTGTATGGCGACATCGGCACCAGCCCGCTCTACGCCCTCAAGGAGAGCCTCACGGCCGCCGCGGATGGCGGCGCGCTGAGCGAGCCGATGATCCTCGGCGTCGTGTCGCTGATCCTGTGGACGCTCGTCGTCATAGTGACGCTGAAATACGTGCTGCTGATCCTCAGCATGGACAATGAAGGGGAGGGCGGCACGCTCACCCTCATGGCGCTGGTGCAGCGCGTGATGGGTCACAAGGCGGCCGCCATCACGGTGCTCGGCATGGCGGGCGCGGCCCTGTTCTATGGCGACGCCGTGATCACCCCGGCGATCTCGGTGCTCTCGGCCGTGGAGGGGCTGAAGCTGGTGGCGCCCAACCTCGATCCCATGATCGTGCCGCTCAGCATCGGCATCCTGGTGCTGCTCTTCGCCGCGCAGAGCCGCGGCACCGCCACGGTGGCGCTGTTCTTCGGGCCGATCACGGCCGTGTGGTTCGTGGCGCTCGCGCTGGGCGGCCTGCCGCACATCCTGGCCGAGCCGCGCATTCTCGGCGCCCTCAATCCCATCCATGGCGTCGACTTCCTCGTCCACCACGGGGTCGCGGGCCTGTTCGCGCTCGGCGCGGTGTTTCTCGCGGTCACGGGCGCGGAGGCGCTTTACGCGGACCTTGGCCATTTCGGCGCGAAGCCGATCCGGACGGCCTGGCTCGGGCTTGTGCTGCCGTCGTTGGTCGTCAGCTATCTCGGCCAGGGCGCGTTGCTGCTGGCCCGGCCGGAGGCGCTCGAGAACCCGTTCTACCTGATGTACCCGGCCTGGGCGCTGCTCCCCATGGTGGTTCTCGCCACCGCGGCCACCATCATCGCCAGCCAGGCCGTGATCACCGGCGCGTTCTCGATCACCCAGCAGGCCATCCAGCTCGGCTTGATGCCGCGCACCGAGATCCTGCGGACCTCCGAGACCGAGAAGGGCCAGATCTACGTGCCGCGCATCAACTGGATGCTGCTGGTCGCGGTGTTGTTCCTGGTCTACGCCTTCAAGTCGTCCAGCGGCCTCGCCTCGGCCTACGGCATCGCGGTCACCGGCACCATGGTGGTCACGGCCGTGCTCGCCTGGTTCGTGCTCGTGCATGTGTGGAACTGGCCGCGCGCCCGCGCCACGCTGGTGATCGCGCCCTTCCTGGCCATCGACGTCGTGTTCCTGGGCGCCAACCTGCTGAAGCTGTTCGAGGGCGGCTGGCTGCCCGTGCTGGTCGGCCTCGGCCTGATGGTGATGATGCTGACCTGGCGCAGGGGAGCGGCCATCCTGGCCGAGAAGACCCGCCGGCAGGAGGTGCCGCTCGCGGGCTTTCTGGCCTCGCTGGAGAAGCGTCCCGCCGAGCGCGCACGCGGCGTGGCGGTGTTCCTGACCGGCGACCCCAACCACGTGCCGTCCGCGCTGCTGCACAACCTGAAGCACAACAAGGTGCTGCACGAGCGCAACGTCATCCTCAACGTGGTGACCGAGGACGCGCCGCGTTGGGATCCGGCCGCCCGGGCGAGCTGCGAGCGGCTGTCCGAAGGGTTCTGGTGCGTGACGCTGCGCTTCGGCTTCATGGAGACGCCGGACGTGCCCAAGGCGTTGCAGGCCAGCAAGGCGCTGGGCTGGACCTTCGACCTGATGAGCACGTCGTTCTTCATCTCGCGGCGGGCGCTGCGGCCCGCCGTCCAGTCGCGCATGCCGCGCTGGCAGGAGAAGCTGTTCATCCGCCTCGCCCGTAACGCCAGCGACGCCAGCGAGCATTTCCGCATCCCGAGCGGCCGCACCATCGAGGTGGGCTCGCAGGTGACGGTGTGACGGCGCGAGCCGTCAGCCCGGCAGCGGGTAGTCGTCCGTGTTCAGCACCCAGCCGGGCTTCAGCGAGAAGTCCATGCGGGGCGGCGAGAAGATGTCGACCAGCTGGTTGACGCCCGGATCCATGCCGCGCGTGGTGTGGATCGCGGGCGGCGGAATCACGGTGACGGAGGGCGTGCCGGCGTATTCGTGCTCGTCCTGCCGCCACATGCGCATGTCGGGCGTCCACGGCCAGCGCAGGTGGTGGATGAAGGCGCCCTGCACGGCCAGCGAATACTGCTCGAAATCGTCGTGGTGGTGCGGCGACAGCTTGGTGGTGTCGCGCGGGCCGACCTGCGGGGCGAGGTAGTTCACCATGAAGGTGGTGCAGCGCCAGATGCGGCCGAAGCGGCCGGGCTCGTCCGGCACGTCGAGCGAATAGGTGCGAATCTTGAAGCCGTCCGGCGGCGTCGGCCAGGCTTGGAACGGCGGGATGTTGTGGTGCGCCTGTGCGTACTCGGCCGCGTTGGAGCAGCGCTCCGCCAGGTCCGTGTTGCGGGTGGTGAACAGCCGCACGATGCGCCCGCCCTTCAGCACCTCCACGGCGCTGTCGCCGGGCGGCACGAAGGTCACCGAGTAGCCCTCGATGGTCTTGGTGTCGCCGCCCGCCGTGAGCCGCACCGAGACGCCGGCGTCCGGCAGCAGCAGCACCCATTCGTCGGGCTGGTTTTGGCGGGTGAAGCGGGCGCCGTCCTTGGCCTCCGAATACGCCACCACGCCGTTCTGGCCGCGCATCAGCCAGGTGCGGCCATCCGTGCCGGTTTCGGCCGGCTCGGTTTCGTAGAAGCGCACATAGTCGGCCGGCGAGTAGGCGGTGAACACCGGCGCGTTGGCGGGCGCCTTGAACAGCGCGGCGCGCGGATCGGACTTGTCGAACATCGGAAATGCTCCGTCGCGGAGAGCCGGCCTGGCCGGCGTGAGCCGGCTGCGCCGGCGAGGGGATCAGGCTCGCTTGAACCCCTTGAAGCCGGCGAAGATGCCGCTGGGAAACAGCAGCAGCACCACCAGCAGGGTGGAAAGCGCGGCGACGTTCTTGAAGCCGGCGCCGAACAGCACGATGGCGGCGGCCTGCAGCACGCCCAGCAGCACGCCGCCCGCCAGCGCGCCGGCGGCGCTGCCGAAGCCGCCGATGATGGCCGCGATGAAGCCGTTGACGCCGAAGGGCGTGCCGATGTTGAAGGCCGTCACCTGCGTGGGCGTCACCAGGATGCCGGCCACGGCGCCGAGCGCGGCGGACAGTGCGAACGACACCAGCAGCATGCGCCCGACCGGGATGCCAAGCAGCGCCGCCGCCTCGCGGTTCTGCGAGCAGGCGCGCAGCGCCCGGCCCGTGCGGGTGCGGGTGAAGAACAGCCAGAGCAGCCCCACCATCAGCGCGCCGCAGCCCAGGATCCAGAACAGCTGGTAGCCGACCGCGATGTCGCCGAGCTTCAGCGGCCCGCCGGGCGTGAACTCCGGGAAGGAGCGCGGCTGGTCGCCCAGCGTCAGGATGGTGATGCGCTCGATCATGATCTGCGTCGCCAGCGTCGCCAGGATGATCGCGAACATGGTCGCGCCCCGGTTCCACATCGGCCGCACCACCAGCGTCTCGATCAGCATGCCGATCCCGGCCACGATCGGCACGGCCAGCACGGCCGCGAGCACCAGCGGCAGGCCGAGGCGCGTCAGCAGGGCATGGCAGATCATGCCGCCCAGCATCACGAACACGCCCTGGGCGAAGTTCACGATGCCGCTGGCGTTGTAGATGACGCAGAAGCCGATGCCGACGAGGCCGTAGATAAGGCCGACGCCCACGCCCGTGATGAGGCTCTGCAGCAGTTGAGTGATGTCAGCCATCGGCCATCTCCACGCCGCCCAGATAGGCGGTGAGCACGTCGGGATGGGAGCGGATCTCGTCCGGCGTCCCTTCGGCGATCTTCTTTCCGAAATCGAGCACCGCGATGCGTTGCGCGACCTTCATGACGAGCCCCATGTCGTGCTCGATCAGCAGCACGGTGACGCCCCGTTCGTTGACGCGGTGGATCACGTCGGCCAGCGCCGCCGTCTCCTGCGTGTTGAGGCCGGCGGCCGGCTCGTCCAGCAGAATCAGACGCGGCTCGGCCGCGAGCGCCCGGGCCACTTCCAGCAATCGCTGGCGGCCATAGGGCAGCTTGTCGGCGATCATGTCGGCCTGGTCGCCCAGGCCCACGAAGGCGAGGAGCTCGCGCGCCTTGCGGGCGATGCTCTCCTCCTGCTCGCGGAACCAGCGCGGCCGCAGCAACGCGCTGCCAACCCCGCCGCGGGTCACGCGGTGGAAGCCGATCTCGACGTTCTCGGCGACCGTGAGGTCCTTGAAGAGCTGCACGAGCTGGTAGGTGCGGATCAAGCCGCGCGACGCGATGGCGGCCTGCGGCAGGCCGGTGATCGGCTGGCCGTCGAACACCACCTTGCCGGAGGTCGGCTTCAAAGATCCTGCGATGGAGTTGAACAGGGTCGTCTTGCCGGCGCCGTTCGGGCCGATCACCGCGAAGATCGAGCCTTCCGGCACGTCGAAGCTGATGTTGTCGTTGGCCAGGAGGCCGCCGAACCGCATCGTCACGTTCTGGACGGAGAGCAGCGCCATCGCGGTCACTCCGCCTTCGCGGCGGCGCCGCGGTTGAAGAACTGCCTGATGGCAGGCGCGAATCCCGCGAGGCCGCGCGGCGCGAAGATCAGGATGGCGACCAGGATCACGCAATAGGCGACGTCCTGCAGCTCCTTCAGTCCGCGCAAGGCTTCCGGCAGCAGCGACACGATCACGGCGCCGACCAGTGGTCCCCAGGTGGTGCCGATGCCGCCGAGATAGAGCATCGTGAAGCTGAGCACGACCATGGAGGTGCCGAACACCTCCGGGCTGATGAAGCCGACGAAATGCGCGAACAGCGAGCCCGCCACGGAGCCGTAGGCGGCCGCGATTACGAAGGCGACGAGCTTGTAGCCCGCCACGTTGACGCCCAGCGCCGCCGCGGCCGGCTCGCTGCCCGCGATGGCGGCCAGCGCCCGGCCGAAGCGCGAGCGGCGCAGCCGGTTGGAAATCCACACGCCGAGCAGCGCGAAGGCGACCAGCACCACCAGCATCTGCTTTTCGGTGACGAGCTCGTAGCCGAACAGGCCGACCGGCGGGATGCCCGAATAGCCCATGTAGCCTTGGGTGAGGCTGGTCCACTCGATGGTGATCTCGTAGGTAATCAGACCGAGCGCGAAGGTCGCCATCGCGAGATAGTGCCCGCGGAGCCGCAGCGTCGGGTAGCCGACCGCAAACGCGATCAGCACCGACACCGTGGTGGCGATCACGAGCGCGAGCACCGGCTCCATGCCGTGCCCGGCGGTCAGGATGGCGGAGCCATAACCGCCCAGCGCCGCGAAGGCGTTCTGGCCGAAGGAGGCCTGGCCCGTGTAGCCCATGAAGAAGTTCAGCCCGGTGCTGAACACCCCGTAGATGGCCGCGAAGCCCAGCACGGTGACGATGTAGCCGCTGGAGCTGAGACCGACGGCGAGCAACGCCAGCGTGGCGAGCACCGGCAGCCAGGAGCCCGCGTGGTCGCGCCAGCTTGCTCTAGTGGAGGTAATAGCGGGCGAGGTCATGATGGGACCTGATTTCGGATGCGGGGAGTTCGGCCGCGATCTGGCCGAGCGACAGCACGTAGACGCGCTTGGCGAGCTTCAGCGCCAGCGGGGCCTTCTGCTCGACGAGCAGAATGCCGAGGCCCTGGCGGTTGAGTTCGCCCAGCGTGGCCAGGATTTCGCCGGCCACACGGGGAGCGAGGCCGAGCGAAGGCTCGTCCAGCATCAAGAGCTTCGGCTCGGCCATCAGGGCGCGCCCAATGGCCAGCATCTGCTGCTCGCCGCCCGACAGCGACGCCGAGATCTGGTCGATGCGCTCCTTGAGGCGGGGAAACAGCTCGAACACGCGCCCGAGCTGCTTGTCCATGTCGCCGCCCGGGCGCGTGTAGGCGCCAAGGATCAGGTTCTCGCGCACCGACATCTGGCCGAAGAGGCCGCGGCCCTCCTGCACCATGATGATGCCGAGCTCGGCCAGCCGGTGAGTGGGCAACCCGCTGACGTCGCGTCCCTCGAAGGCGATGCGGCCCGACGCCGGTGTGAGCCGCGTGATGGCGCGCAGCAGCGTGCTCTTGCCGGCCCCGTTGGGGCCCAGCACCGTCACGAGCTCGCCTCGGCCGATATGCAGGCTCGTTGGCTTCAGCGCATGCACCCGGCCATAGAAGGCCGAGATGTCCGTGACCTCGAGCAGCGGGCTCTCGGCGGCCGCGACGCCGGCCGTGCTGACCGTCCCGACCGTCGGGGCGCTGGCGGGAGCGACCCCGCTCATTTCAGCGCCACGAGCTTGCCGCCGCGCACCACGCCGATCTCGAAGGGGTTCTTGGTGATGCCGACATGCTGCTCGGGCGAGAAGTTGAACTGCGCGAACGAGCCCTGGATGGACGGCAGCGTCTCGAGCGCGTCGCGCACGGCCGGCCCCTCGAAGGACTTCGCCTTCTCGACCGCCGCGACGATCAGCATGAAGCTGTCCCAGGCGCGCGCGCCGGCGTTCGGGTCGCGGTCGCCGTACTTGGCCTGCCAGACCTTCAGGAATGCGTCGGCGGCGTCCTTGGCTGGGCCGGCCGGGATCGACTCCGGAATCTGCACGCCCGGCGCCACGAACAGGAAGCGGTCGCCCAGCACTTCGCCGGCCTGCTTGAAGGTCGCGCCGTCGTCGAGGCTGGCCAGCAGCAGCATCTTGTCGAGGCCGAGCGCCTTGATGTTCTTGGCGGTGGTGACCGTGGAGCCACCCTGGCCCATCTTGATCACCGCGCCCGCGCCCGCCGCGTTCATGCGGCCGAGCTGCACGCTCACGTCGGCGTCGTCCTGCTTGTAGGATTCGACCGCCACGACCTCCATGCCCATGTCCTTGGCGATCTTGGCGCCGAGGTCCTTCATCAGCATGGCGTAGGGCGTCGGGTCGTGCAGGATGCCGACCTTGCGGATCTCGGTCTTGTCCTTGAGGTGCTGGTAGCGCGCCTCGATCTCGAAGCGGGGCGGGGGCAGCACGCTGAAGGCCCACTTCTGCTCCTCGGGCCGCTGCGGCAGGATCGAGCACAGCACCATCGGGATCTGGGCGCGCACCACGGAGCCGGCCGCCGCGAAGTTGCCGGCCGACACGCAGCCGCTGTCGAAGATCTGCACGTTGTCGTTCGACATCATCTTGCGGTAGCCGACCACGGCTTCCTGCGGCTCGGACCGGTTGTCCTCCGCGACGATCTCGACCTTCTTGCCCAGCACCCCGCCCTTGGCGTTCAGCGTCTCGGCCGCGAGCAGCAGGCTGTCGCGCCAGGCGCGGTCGTTCACGGCCGCGTAGCCGGTAAGGCCGACCGAGGAGCCGATCTTGTAGGACTGCTGGGCGAGGGCCGAGGTGGCCGACAAGGCCAGGATGGCGGCGGCGGCCAACAGGCCGGAACGGTGGCGCATGGGTGATCTCCTCCCGACGAGGTCGTTTCGTTAGACAGAACGACGTTTCGTTTATGAGTTTGCGGGCGACGATAAGCCCTGTCAACCGCCTTCAGGTCGAATGCAACCGGCCGCGGCTTCCGAGCGCCTGCGAGATGCGCGCCGCGGCGGCCAGGATGTGGCGGATCTGTTCGGCGGAAGGCTCCGCCTCGATGTACTGGATCGAGTCCACCACGCCGACGCAGCCCGCGATGGTCTCGGACGCATCGAAGATCGGGGCCGCCAGCGTGTTGATGCCGATCATCGCCTCGTTGGGCGCCACCGCCCATCCGCGGCTGCGGATCAGCTCCATCTCGCGCTCCAGCGCGCCGATGCTCACCAGCGTGTGCGGGGTGAGCATGTCGAGCCGCGAACGCATCACCCGCGAGCGCAGCTCCTCCGGCCCATAAGCCAGCGCGACCTTGCCTTGCGCCGATCCGTGGAACGACAGCAGCGACCCTGGCCGGACGCCGATCTCGATGGAAGCCTTGCCCGGCATGGTGCGCAGTACGCGAACGCCGTCGACGTCGAGCTGCGAGACCACTGCCGAATGGCCGAGCCCGTCGCGCAGTTCGAGCAGCGCCGGCAGGGCCGCGTTGGCGAGATCGAGATCATCCGCCACGGCGCGCCCCAGCGTCACGAGGCGGGGCCCGACCTGGTAGCGCTCGGTGTCGGGCTCCTGGCTGAGATAAGCCTCCTGCACCAGCGTGCGCAGGTGCCTGTGGATGCGGCTCTTGGTGATGCCAAGTTCCCGGGACAGGGCCGTGACGCCCATGGGCTTCGGCGCATGGCCGATCGCCTCCAGGATCCGCAGCACCAGCACCACTGCCTGGACGCCCTCGGCGGCCGGTCCCCCAACCTTCGGCATGAGTGTCGCTCCCTCGCGCGGATCAGGCTCGGGCTTGGCCGCAAGGCAAAAAGGCCTTGACAGACCGCCGTCCAAATCCGGTATCGTTCTGAAAAATGAGATACTGTTCTGATGTGCAGAACAGACTAGGGAGACACGCCGATCATGTCAACGGCTTCGGGAGGCTCCCCCTCCTCCTTCAGGCAGCGCTTTCACGCCGGTGAAACGCTGCTCGGCACCTTCATCAAGACCCCGACCAGCCACGCGGTGGAGATCATCGGCGGGCTCGGCTTCGACTTCGTGGTGATCGACGAGGAGCACGGCTCCTTTGATCGCGGATCCACCGAAATGGCGTTGCTCGGCGCCCGCGCGGCCGGAACCGCCGGCATCGTGCGCGTGCCCGAGCCGACCGCCGCCCGGCTGCTGGCCGTGCTCGACGACGGCGCCACGGGCGTGCTCGTGCCGCATGTCTCCAGCGTCGAGAAGGCGCGCGAGATCGTGGCCTGCTGCCGCTACCGCGGCGGCAAGCGCGGCTTTTCCAACACCACCCGGGCCGGCGGCTTCGGCACGCTCGGCGTCTGGGAGCACGTCGACGCCATGGACGCGCAAACCACCGTGATCGCCATGATCGAGGATTCGGAGGCGCTGGACGTCATCGACGACATCGTGGCCGTGGAGGGTCTCGACGGCTTCTTCATCGGCCGCGGCGACCTCACGGTGGCGCTGGGCGCGAGCGGCATGGCCGACCCCAAGGTGCGGGCCGCCGCCGAAAAGATCTGCGCCGCCGCCCGCCGCGTCGGCAAGCCGGTCTGCCTGATGGTGGCCAACGCCGCCGAGGCGCAGGACTGGCGCGCACTGGGCGCGTCCGCGTTCATCGTCTCGTCCGACCACGGCTTCATGCGGATGGCCGCCATGAAAACGCGCGCCGATTTCACGGAACTCGCCAAGGCGTGAGCCGGCTCACGAACGCCGGTTATCAGGAGCACGACAATGTCCGCAGCCCTCTCCACCTCGTCGCTGGACCAGCGCATCGCGTCCCTGCTGGTCGGCGCGGTTGATCCGCACGTCCATAGCGGCCCCTCCATCGCGCCGCGCAGCCTCGATCACCTGGAACTCGCCCGAGAGGCGTCCGAAGCCGGCTTCGCGGCCGTGCTCACCAAGGACCACGACTATGCGGGGGTGATGACGGCGGCGCTGATCAAGCGCCATCACCCCGAGCTCAAGACCAAGGTCTATTCGGGCATCGCGCTCAACAACGTGGTCGGCGGCCTCAACCCCTACGCGGTGGAGCATACCGCCGCGATGGGCGGCAAGGTGGTTTGGATGCCGACGCTCACGGCCGAGCAGCATTTCCGCTGGGAAAAAGAATCCGGCAGGGCCCACCCGGCCTCCACGTCCAAGATCCGCCCCGCAACGGTGGTGCCGGTGCTCAACCCCGACAAGACCGTCCGCGACGACGCCAAGGAGATCCTCGACGTCATCGCCCGCACCGGCATGACGCTGGCGAGCGGCCACCTCCATGTGAGCGAGACCTGGATCGTTTTCGAGGAGGCCAAGAAGCGCGGCGTCACCCGCCTCGTGTTCACCCACCCGGAGGACATCGTCGGCGGCACGCTGAACGACGTGAAGGGCATCGCCGCCATGGGCGCGCAGGTAGAGCACTCGCTGTGCATGTTCCTGGAGGGCAACAAATTCCAGTCCAGCCCGTCCGAGGACCTGAAGAAATACATCGACGCCGCCGGCGTGGATAACACCATCCTGTGCTCGGATCTCGGCCAGACCGGCAATATCAGCCCGGTCGAGGGCATGCGCCGCGGCGTGAAGCTGTGCATCGATCTCGGCTATTCGGACGATGACATCCGCAAGATGGTGTCCACCAATGCGGCCAGGACACTTGGCATAGAGGCCGATTTGCCCTCCGCTGCGTGACCTGAAGAAACAAGCCCAACGGAGAGAAACGCCATGGCGCAGCCACGGAAGGTCGTCATCACCTGCGCGGTGACGGGCTCGATCCACACCCCTTCGATGTCCCCGCATCTGCCGATCACCGCCGAGGAGATCGCCGAGGCAGCCATCGGGGCGGCCGAGGCCGGCGCCGCCGTGGTCCATCTCCATGCGCGCGACCCCAAGGACGGGCGCCCGGACCAGTCGCCCGAGCGCTTCGCGCCGTTTCTGAAGGTCATCAAGCAGCGCTCCAACGTGGTGGTGAACATCACCACGGGCGGCGCGCCCACCATGAGCGTCGAGGAGCGGCTGCGCCCCGTGGCGCAGTTCAAGCCCGAGGTGGCGTCGCTCAACATGGGCTCGATGAACTTCGGCCTGTTCCCCATGCTGGAGCGCTTCAAGGACCTGAAGCACGACTGGGAACGCCCCTATCTTGAAGGCTCCAAGGAGCGGATCTTCAAGAACACCTTCGCGGATATCGAGATGATCCTGCGCACCTGCGCGGAGAACGGCACCCGCTTCGAGATCGAGTGCTACGACATCGGCCACCTTTACACGCTGGCGCACTTCGTAGAGCGCGGGCTGGTGAAGCCGCCGTTCTTCGTCCAGAGCGTGTTCGGCATCCTGGGCGGCATCGGGGCTCATCCCGAGGACGTCATGCATATGAAGCGCACCGCCGACCGGCTGTTCGGCGACAGCTATCGCTGGTCCGTGCTGGCGGCTGGGCGAAACCAGCTCCCGGTGGCCGCGCAAGCCGCCGCCATGGGCGGCAATGTCCGGGTCGGGCTGGAAGATTCGATCTGGATCGGGCCCGGCCAACTGGCGAAGTCCAACGCCGAGCAGGTCACGCAGGTGCGCAAGATCATCGAGGGCCTCGGCCTCGCGGTGGCGACGCCGGACGACGCCCGCGAGATCCTGCAGCTCAAGGGCGGCGACCGGGTGGAGTTCTGATGCACGCGCTGATCGTCTACGCGCATCCGGAGCCGACCTCCTTCAACGCGGCCATGCGCGACGCCGCCGTGGCGGCGATCGAGGCTGCGGGGCATACCGTGGAGGTGTCGGACCTCTACGGCGAGGGCTTCAACCCGGTGGCGGGGCGGCACGATTTCACCACGGTCGCCGATCCCGACCGCTTCCACTACCAGACCGAGCAGGAACACGCCGCCCGCCACGACGGCTTCGCGCCGGACCTTCGGCGCGAGCAGGCCCGGCTGGCCAAGGCCGACGTGCTGATCCTGCAGTTCCCGCTGTGGTGGGGCGGCCCGCCCGCCATCCTGAAAGGCTGGTGCGAGCGCGTGCTGGCCTATGGCGTCGCCTATGTGGACGGCGCCCGGTTCGACACCGGCCTCTTCAAGGGTCGCCGGGCGTTGTTCTCGGTGACCACGGGCGGCACGCCCGAGCGCTTCTCGGAGACGGGCGTCTACGGCCCCATCGATCAGGTGCTCTATCCGGTGCAGCGGCTGCTGCTCGAATATATGGGCTTCGACGTGCTGCCGCCCTTCGTCGCCTATGCGGCGCCGCGGGTGAGCGATGACGAGCGCGCCGCCTGCCTCACCACGTGGGCCGACCGCGTCCGCTCAGCCATGCTGGCGCCGGTGGACCGCACCGAAGATGCGGCGGCCGCCGCGCTTGCCGCGCTGGGGTCGGGCGCCTGGGGACAAAAGCGCTAGCGAACTCTCCGGCAATGCAGCACGGCGCTGAACGCACTGGCGCCGGCGCGCGAGACTGGGTTGAGTGTGCGCCATCGCGCCTCTCCACAGCGGATCCGCATGCCCCCTCATTCCCGCCTGGTCGCCTTCGGCCGCTGGTTCTACGGCCAGCCCTATCTGCTGCTGCTCTTCACGACGCTGTTCTGGGGCGGCAACGTCGTGGCCGGCAAGCTGGCGGCCGGCGAGGTGTCGCCCATGGCGATCACCTTCCTGCGCTGGTTCATCTCCTGCGCGGCGCTGGCCGTGTTCGCGCGCCGCGCCGTGCTGGCGGAGTGGCGCATCCTCGCGCCGCGCTGGCTCTACATCGTCCTGATGGCGGGCGTCGGCTTCACCACTTTCAACGCCCTCTTCTACGAGGCCGCGACCCGCACCACGGGCGTGAACATGGCGATCATCCAGGGCTCGACGCCGATCTTCGTGCTGCTTGGCGCGCTGGCGTTCGGGGTGCGCTTCGGCCTGCTGCAGATGCTGGGCGTCCTCGCCACCATCGCGGGCGTGGCGCTCACGGCTTCGCGCGGCGACCTCGAGGTGCTCAAGACCATCGCGTTCAACCGGGGCGACGCCTGGCTGCTGATCGCCAGCATCCTCTACGCCGGCTACACGCTGGCGCTGCGCTGGAAGCCGAAGACTTCCAGCCTCGTGTTCTTCACCGCCATGGCGGTGGCGGCCTGCGTGACATCACTGCCGCTGCTCGTGCTGGAAGGGCTGCGCGGCGACCTGCAATGGCCCACCCTGAAGGGCTGGCTCGTGCTGCTTTACGTGGCGCTGTTGCCGTCGCTGCTGTGCCAGATCTTCTACATCCGCGCCATCGAGCTCATCGGGCCGGGCCGGGCAGGGGCCTTCTACAATCTCGTGCCGGTGTTCGGCGCGCTGCTGTCCACCCTGATCCTGCCCGAGCCCTTCGCGGCCTACCATGTCGCCGCGCTGGCGCTGGTGCTCGGCGGCATCGCGCTGGCGAACTGGAGAAGCGGGGTGAAGCTCAGCTCCCAACCAGCGCGGCCAGAAGCTCCGGATCGTCCCGGCGCGGCAGATCCGCGCCCCGGCGCTGGCACGTGACGGACGCCGCCGCCACCGCATAGCGCAGCACCCCGCCCAGCGCGTCCCGCGTTAGGCTCTCCAAAGCTTCGCGCGACAGCGCTTCGCGCCGGCCCAGATCCGCCAGCATGGCGGCGTGGAACGTGTCGCCGGCGCCCACGGTGTCCACCACGTCCACCTTTCGCCCCGCAATCTCCAGCGGCTCGCCGCAGCCGAACGCCACCGCGCCCTCCGCCCCGCGCGTCACCACCACAAGCTTCGCCCCGAGATCAAGCCACCGCGCCGCCGCCTCGGCCGGGCTCACGCGGCCGCCAAACGCGATCGCGATGTCCTCGTCGCTTGCCTTGATCAACGTGGCGCGCCGGGCGAAGCGCTCGAACTGCGCCGGCCAGGCCGCGACGTCGCCGATCACGCTGGGCCGCAGGTTCGGATCCAGGCTGATCACCCGCCGCGCGCCCTCGCGCTCCGCCAGCGCCAGCAGCGCGTCCGCGACCGGCGCGACCGAGAGCGTGTAGGAGCCCATCGTGATCGCCGCATAGCCGTCGAGGTTTGCCGGCAGGTCGGCCGCCGTCACCACGCGGTCGGCCGCGTCGGCGCCATAGAACGTGTATCGGGGTTGGCCGTCCGCGCCCGTCGCCACCACGCTCAGCGTCGTGGCGTTCGGCTTGGCGGGTGCGTGGGAAAGGTCCACGCCCTCCCGGCGCAGCCCCTCGCGCAAAATCTCGCCGAAGCGATCCGTCGAGAGCCCGCCGAAATAGGAGCTCGGCGCGCCGAGCCGGGCCAGCCCGATCGCGACGTTCATGGGCGAGCCCCCGGCTACGAACTCGGCCGGCAGGCGCGGGCCGGCGTCCGGCCCCACGAACACGTCGAACAGCGCCTCGCCGCAGACGAGGATTGCCCCCTTCGCCATCGCCCCCGATCTCCCCTTAGTAGCCGTCGTCGTGCCAGCTTCGCCCGTCGCGTTCGATCAGCGCCACGGCGGCGGAGGGACCCCATGTGCCGGCCGTGTAGGGGCGGGGCGGTTGCTCCGAATTCGTCCAGGCCTCGCGGATGGGGTCGATCCACGCCCACGCGGCCTCGACCTCGTCGCGTCGCATGAACAGCGTCTGCGAGCCGCGCACCACGTCCATCAAAAGGCGCTCATAGGCCTCCGGCGCGCGGGCCGAGAAGCTGTTCGCGAAGCTCATGTCGAGCGGCACGTGCTGCAGCCGCATGCCGCCCGGGCCCGGATCCTTGATCATCAGCCACAGCTTCACGCCCTCGTCCGGCTGCAGGCGGATCACCAGGTGGTTGCTCATCACCGGCCCGGCCGTCGCGCCGAAGATCGAATAGGGCACCGGCCGGAACGCCACGACGATCTCGGACACCCGCGTGGCCAGCCGCTTGCCGGTCCGCAGGTAGAACGGCACGCCGGCCCAACGCCAGTTCTGCACCTCGGCCCGCAGCGCCACGAAGGTTTCGGTGCGGCTGTCGGGCTTGCCCAGTTCCTCTAGATAGCCCGGGGCGGCGCCCTCCGGCGAAGCGCCAGCCTTGTACTGGCCGCGCACGGTGGCTTGGTCGGCGTTGCCTTCCCGGATTGGCTTCAGCGCCCGCAGCACCTTCAGCTTCTCGTCCCGCACCGCGTCGGCTTCCAGCGAGGTCGGCGGCTCCATGGCGACGAGGCACAGCAGCTGCAGCATGTGGTTCTGCACCATGTCGCGCAGAGCGCCGGAATTATCGTAGTAACCGGCGCGGCCGGCCACCCCGAGCGTCTCCGCCACCGTGATCTGCACGTGGTCCACATGCCCGGCGTTCCACAACGGCTCGAACAGCGCGTTGGCGAAGCGCAGCGCCATCAGGTTCTGCACCGTCTCCTTGCCGAGATAATGGTCGATGCGGAAGATCTGGCTTTCCTCGAACACCGCTCCGACGGCGTCGTTCACCACCCGCGCGGTCTCGCCGCTCTTGCCCACCGGCTTCTCGACCACGACGCGCGCCAGCGGCGTCACCAGCGCGTACTTGCCGATGCGCTCGCAGATCGGCCCGAACAGGTCGGGAGCGACCGCGAGATAAAAGGCGCGGACGCGGTCCTGCGCCTCGCCAAGCAAGCGGGCAAGCTCGTCCCAGCCATCCTCGCCGGTGGCGTCGAGCGGCACATAGAAGATGCGGGCCAGGAAACGCTGCACGCAGGCCGGCTCGCGCTCCGGCTCGGATACGAACTCCGCCAGCCAGCCGCCCACCTTGGCGGCGAACTCCTCGCGCGACAGCCTGCTCCGCGACACCCCGATGATGCGCGCCTCGGGCGGGATCTGCCCGGCCAGGTCGCGCCGAAACAGCGCCGGCATCAGCTTGCGGGCGGCCAGGTCGCCCGTCGCCCCGAACACGACCATGTCGAACGGGTCAACCGCGATGGTGCGTGCGCTCATGCTCTCGCCTCCTTCAACAACACGTCCCGGTGTGGCGCGAAGCCCGCCAGCAGCGGCAGCATCGCGGCCCCGAGCGCCCGCGCGTCCGGTCCCACCGAGCCTTCGACGATAGCCGCGGGAGTTAGCCCCTCGCGGTCGAGCGCCTCGGCTTCGGCCGCCACGGCGGCCACGAGCCGGCGGCGCACGGCGTCCGGAAACGCTCCGTCGATCACCACGGCCTGGAAATCGATCACGGCCGTGCAGGCGATCACGGCCGGGGCCAACGCCTTTGCGGCCTCGTCGATCCATGCATCCAGGTGGGGGCCGAACTCCGCCCACGCGGAGGGGTGCGTCCAGATCGGCGAGGGATCGATGCCGGCGGCCAGCAGCCGCTTTTCCAGGAGGTAGATCGACGCCTGCCGGAGCAGTTGCGGGCGCACGAGAGCGCCGCCCTCGTCCAGGCGCGCCACCGGCATAGAGCCCAGCGCGCCGGCGTTGCCGCTGCCGCCCGGGTAGAGCTGGTGGTTCAGCACCACGCCGCCGCCCAGAAAGGAGCCGAAGAACACATACACGAAGTCGCGGTACCGATTGCCGCGCCCCACCATCAGCTCGGCCCCGCAGGCCGCCGTGGCGTCGTTGCAGACCTGCACGTCGAGGCCCGTGATCAGCGCCACCTCGGCCTTCACGTCAAAGCTGCGCCAGGCGTCCAGCACGGCGCGCGGCGCGCCCACCTCCGCCTCCCAGTTCCACAGCTCGAACGGTGCAGCCACGCCCACGCCAAGGATACGATCCCGCTGCGCCCGCGTGAGGGCGCCGGTGACGCGATCCAGCGCCCTTGAGATCCAGGCGGTGAACCCGGCGGGGTCCGGATAGCGATAGATGTCGCGCTCTCGCGCCCGCACCGCGCCGCGGAAATCCACCAGCACCAGCTCGGCGCTGCGCCGGCCGACCTTCAGGCCCAGCGAAAACGCGCCATCGGGGTTCAGCGCGTGCGGCACGGAAGGCTGGCCAACCTTGCCGCGCTGCTTCTCTTGCCGCACCAGCAGCCCTTCGGCCTCCAGGCGGTTCATGATGGTGGTGGTCGTCATGGCCGAGAGGCCCGTCATGCGGGCGATGTCGGCCTTGGGCAGCGGACCGTGACGCCGCACCAGCGAGAGAACGAGCCGCTCGTTGTAGACGCGCACGCCGGACTGGTTCGTTCCCCGACTGGCGTCCACGCCGCCCAGGGCGAAAGCCGCGTCCAGTCCCGACCCTGGCGGGTGCTCTCCCATGCCGTTCGTCCGCCCCCAAGCGCTCCGGGCGCCTTTTCGTTCAAAGCATCATTCGGGGCCCCTGTCGCGCTGTCAATAACTAAGTCCAATGGATTTAGTAAGTTGACTCGCACGGGTTTTCCGTTTTGGATGGCGTCACGGTGGACACGTTCGCCGCAAAACCGGCTCCGCAAAGGGGCCGCCTTACGGGAGGATTTGATGAAAGCGATTCTGACCGCCACCGCCGTGGCCGCCTTGTCTGTTGCGATGCTCGGACCCGCCATGGCGCAGAGCAAGCCGATCGTCGGCCTGATCACCAAGACCAACACCAACCCGTTCTTCGTGAAAATGCGCGAGGGCGCAGAGGCTGAAGCCAAAAAGGCCGGCGTCGACCTGCGCACCTTCGCCGGCAAGTTCGACGGCGACAACCAGGCTCAGGTCGAGGCCATCGAGAGCCTCGTGTCGGCCGGCGCCAAGGGCATCCTGATCACCGCCAGCGACACCGCCGCCATCGTGCCGGCCATCAAGAAGGCCCGCGACAAGGGCGTGCTCGTGATCGCGCTCGACACCCCGCTGCAGCCCATCGACGCCGCGGACGCCACATTCGCGACCGACAATTTCAAGGCCGGCGAGCTGATCGGCCAGTGGGCCAAGGCGACCATGGGCGACAAGGCCAAGGACGCCAAGATCGCGCTGCTCGACCTCAGCAAGAACCAGGTCAGCGTCGACGTGCTGCGCGACCAGGGCTTCCTCAAGGGCTTCGGCGTCGACATCGCGGACCCCAAGAAGATCGGCGACGAGAAGGATCCGCGCATCGTCGGCAACGACGTCACCGCCGGCTCGGAGGAGGGCGGCCGCAAGGCCATGGAGAACCTGCTCCAGAAGAACCCGGGCGTGAACCTCGTCTACACCATCAACGAGCCGGCCGCCGCCGGCGCCTACCAGGCCCTCAAGGCGGTCGGCAAGGAAAAGAACGTCCTGATCGTGTCTGTGGACGGCGGCTGCCCGGGCGTGAAGAACGTCAAGGGCAACGTCATCGGGGCCACCTCCATGCAGTTCCCGCTGCTGATGGCCTCCAAGGGCATCGAGGCCGTGGCTGAGTTTGCGAAGACGGGCAAGAAGCCGGCCAACACGCCGGGCCTCGATTTCTTCAACACCGGTGTCGAGCTGATCACCGACAAGCCTGCGTCGGGCCTCACCTCCACGACGTCCGAGGACGGCATGAAGAAGTGCTGGGGCTGATCGCATCGGGGCGAAACCCGCGTGGGGAAGGGCTTCGCCTTCCCCGCGCGAGTGACGCCCCAGGCTGGCGTTGTCAAAGTCCCGCCGCTCGCTTTGGCGCCACCCTCGATCCCCTCGTCCTTCGAGACGCAGGCCCGAGCTGGGCCTGCTCCTCAGGATGAGGGGGATGGTGGGTGGCCTGAAGTTGGCCGAGGGTACAAATCAGCGGCAGGCGGCGGTGACGAGCCCGTCATCGAAAGACGTCGGGGAACAACACGCATGAGTTCGAACGAGCCCGTTCCATCCGCTCCGGCCGACTACGAAAAGGTGCTCGTGCGCAGCGACGTGCGGGTCGCCGAGTTCGACGAGGATGCGCCCACGCCGCTGATGCGCGTGCAGCGCATGCTGCACAGTCAGCCGACCTTCATCCCCGGCATCGTTCTGATGCTCGGCGTGCTGATGTTCAGCGTGATCGTGGGCGAGCGATTCCTGGATCCGTTCAACCTGTCGCTGATTGTCCAGCAGGTCACCATCATTGGCATCCTGGGCGTCGCCCAGACCATCGTGGTGCTCACCGCCGGCATTGACCTGTCGGTGGGCGCCATCATGGTGCTCACCAGCGTGGTGATGGGCAAGCTCGCGGTCGGCGGCGGCCTCCCGGCGCCGCTCGCCGTCTCGGCGGGGCTGATCGTCGGCATGGCCTGCGGCTGGATCAACGGCGTGCTGGTCACCTATGTGCGGCTGCCGCCCTTTATCGTGACGCTCGGCACGTGGAGCGTCTTCTTTGCGCTCAACCTCTGGTATTCGGAAAGCGAGACGATCCGGGCCCAGGACATCGAGACCGAGGCCCCGTTGCTGCAGTTCTTCGGCACGGCGGTGGATCTCGGCCCGGCTAGGCTCACCTTCGGCTCCATTTTCATGCTGCTCCTGTGCCTGCTGTTCGGCTACATGCTGAACCGCACGGCCTGGGGCCGCCACGTCTTCGCGGTGGGCGACGACCCTGACTCGGCCCGCCTCGCCGGCATCCGCACCGAGCGCACGTTCCTGTCCGTCTACACCCTCGCCGGGCTCGTCTGCGGCCTCGCCGGCTGGGCGCTGATCGGCCGCATCGGCTCGGTGAGCCCCCAGGCCGGGCAGACCGGCAATCTCGACAGCATCACGGCCGTGGTGATCGGCGGCACCAGCCTCTTCGGCGGGCGCGGCGCCATCCTCGGCACCCTGATCGGCGCGCTGATCGTGGGCGTGTTCCGCAACGGCCTGGCGCTCTCGGGCGTCAACGTGCTGTGGCAGGAATTCACGGTCGGCATCCTCATCATCGTCGCGGTGGCGATCGACCAATGGCTCAGGAAGGCGACGTCATGAGCGCGATTCCGGTTCTGCAGGCCCGCGGGCTGGTGAAGCGCTGGGGCCGCGTCACCGCCATGGACCATGCCGACTTCGACCTGATGCCAGGCGAGATCCTGGCCGTGATCGGCGACAACGGCGCCGGCAAGTCCACGCTCATCAAGGCGCTCACCGGCGCGGTGCTGCCCGACCACGGCGAGATCCGCCTCGACGGCAATGTCGTGAACTTCGCCTCGCCGCAGGAGGCGCGCTCCGCCGGCATCGAGACCGTGTACCAGAACCTCGCGCTGTCGCCGGCGCTCTCCATCGCGGACAACATGTTCCTGGGCCGCGAAATCCGCCGCAAGGGCCCGCTGGGCGACTGGTTCCGGATGCTCGACAAGGCCGAGATGCAGCGCATCGCCCGGCAGAAGCTGTCCGAACTTGGGCTCATGACCATCCAGAACATCGGCCAGCTGGTCGAGACCCTCTCGGGCGGCCAGCGGCAGGGCGTCGCCATCGCGCGCGCCGCCGCTTTCGGCAGCCGCGTGATTATCATGGACGAGCCCACCGCGGCGCTCGGCGTCAAGGAATCCCGCCGCGTGCTGGACCTCATCAACGACGTGCGCCGCAAGGGTCTGCCGATCGTGCTGATCAGCCACAACATGCCGCATGTGTTCGAGGTCGCCGACCGCATTCACATCCACCGCCTCGGCCGCCGCCATTGCGTGGTGGACCCGAAGTCGATCACCATGTCGGACGCCGTCGCGATCATGACCGGTGCGGCGGAGCCGCCGGCCGCCGCCGCGGCCTAGAGGGAGCCGCCACCCGGTGAAAGCTGTCACGCTCGACGCCGTTCTGAGTCGCATCGCCGAGCAGGCGGCGTCCGGCCGCGTCGTCGTGGCGCTCGCGGGCGGGCCCGGATCGGGCAAGTCCACGCTGGCCGAGCAGATCGCCGAGCGGCTCAACGCCGCCAACCCGGGCTTTGCGGCCGTTTTGCCGATGGATGGCTTCCACTTCGACGACAGCGTGCTGGACGCCGCCGGTTCGCGGCCCCGCAAGGGCGCGCCCGACACGTTCGACGTCGGCGGCCTTCGCCACACGCTGCTGCGCCTGCGGGCCCGGGACGAGGATGTCGTGGCCGTGCCGGTCTTCGACCGCGACCTCGAGATCGCCCGGGCAGGCGCGCGCCTGATCCCGCGCGCGGTTTCGGCGATCATCGCGGAAGGCAATTACCTGCTGCTCGGTCGCCCACCCTGGGCGTCGCTGAAGCCGCTCTTCGACCTGACGATCATGATCGAGCACCCCGAATCCGTGCTGCGCGAGCGCCTCGAAGCGCGCTGGCGCGGCTATGGCCTCGACGCGGCCGTCAGAAGGGCGAAGATCGACGGTAACGATCTCCCCAACGCCAGGGTGGTTTATGGCGAGAGCGCCGACCCGGACATCCGGCTGACCTGATCTGCCGCGTCCGCGTCAGTCCAGAATCCTGGCCAGGGTGGCGATCAGCGTCGTCTCGTCGAGCGGCTTGGGCAGCATCGCGATGCCCGCGAAGGCCGGGTCGCGCATGAACGACCGGCTGTAGCCGGTCGCGACGATGAACGGGATATTCTGCTCCCGGAGCGCGCGCGCCACCGGCTCGCTGGTCTCTTCGCCGAGGTTCAGGTCGAGCAGAACCGCATCCGGCTTCGTTTGGGCGAGCGTGGCCAGCGCCCGCCTGCACGACGCGACCGGGCCGACGACCGAGCAGCCGGCCTTCACGAGCATCGCCTCGACGTCCAGCGCGAGCAGGAACTCGTCTTCCACCACCATGATGCTGCGCCCGGCCAGTGGGCTGTCCTGGTCGTCACGTTGCATCGGCTTGGCTCGCCAGTTTGAACGCGAGTTCACTGACGACGCCCTGCGGCTCGTAGCTCAGCTTCGCCTCGCCACCGAGCTGGTAGGCGATGATGTTCTTGATCAGGCTCGTCCCGAACCCGGTGCGATCAGGGTGATGAACAGGCGGCCCGCCGCTCTCTTCCCAATGCAGGCGCAACATGTCGCCGTGATGCCAGGCCCAGCGGATGGCGACGCGCCCCTCCGGGCAGGAAAGCGCGCCATATTTCGCCGCGTTTGTCGCCAGCTCGTGCAAAAACAGCGCGACGCTGATCCCCTGCTTGGGCGACAATTCGACCGGCTCGCCGTCGATGTCAGCGCGCTTGCTGTCTGGCTCGAGGTAGCCGGCCAGCGTCTCGCGCACGAGCGCGCGCAGATCCACCGAGCGCCAGCGCGTCTCCAGCAATTGCGAATGAGCGCGCGAAAGGGCCTGCACGCGCCCGTGCAAGCTGGCCCGATATTCGTCGACGCTGATGCCCGCCGGCGCCGGGAGATTGACGAGCGATTGGACCACCGCGAGCGTGTTCTTCACGCGGTGACTCAGCTCGTGCGTGAGCATGTCGCGGTGCCGCTCGGCCTCCTTGCGGCTGCTCACGTCGTTGAACAGCACCCCGACGCGGTGCAGCGCCGGATCGCCTGTCGGAAACGCGTAGACCTCGTAATAGCGACCGAGGCTTGCAGCGGGTGCTTCGAAACGCTCCGGCATGCGCGACGACGCCACCCTTCCGTAGGTTTCGAACCAGTGCTCCTCGTGGTTCGGCTGCATCTCGCGCATGAGTTGACCCCGGGCGTTGGTCAGCCCCGTCTGGCGCTCGAAGGCCGCGTTGATGTCCTCGATGCGGTAGTCGACGGCGCGGTTCTGGTCGTCGAAAATCACCTCGATGATGCAGAAACCCTCGTCGATGGAGTTGAACAACGACCGGTAACGCAGTTCGCTCTGCAGCAGGTCCTGCTCGGCCGTGATCCGCTCGGTAACGTCCACGAAGGTCAGCACCACGCCGCTGATCCGGTCCTCGACCGTCCGGTAGGGGCGGACCCGCATCATGAATGAGCGGCCGTCGCGGGTCCTCACTTCGCGCTCCACCGGCGTGAGGGCGCGCAGCACTTGCCGGGCGTCCTGCTCGAGCCCGTCATAATCGAGCCGGTGCGTGAAGCTCGTGATCAGGCGGCCGACATCCGCGTCCGTGATGTTGAACAGGCCCGCCACGGGCGGGGTGAACATGCGGATCCGCATCTCGGTGTCGAGAAACAGCGTCCCGATCTCGGTGGCGGCCGTCAGGTTCTGAAGGTCGCTATGCGCCGTCGATATGCTGGCCAGCTTCGCCTTGAGCTCGGCGTTGACGGTCTGGAGCTCCTCGTTCATCGACTGGAGCTCCTCCTTGGACGTCTCCAGCTCCTCGGCCGTGGACCGGTATTCCTCGTTGACGGACTGCAGCTCCTCGTTCGCGGCGCGCAGCTCCTGGATCGAGATCTGGTGCTCGTTGCGGATTGCCACGAGCGCCTCCTGGGCGTTGCGCAGCTCGGCGTGCAGCCTGCGCATCTCGTCGGGCCGGGACTCGACGTTTTCCAGCAACGCGTGATCGGCGTCCGTCACCGGGCCGGCGTCCAGAAACAGCACGAGCGCCCGCGCGACGGTGTCGTCCTCGGCCGCGACCGGCTGGATCAGCAGGCTGATGTGCCGCCGCTGGTCGTCGAACGCCACCATGGCGGAGGGCGTCATGGTCGGCTGGTGCAGCTGGAACGCGCGGTCGAGGCCAAGCTGGAGGTCGAGGCGAAGCTCCGGCCGCACCACGACCGAAAGTTTGCCGCTGAACAGGCCGCCGGACGGTTGGATGAACCGCCCCGCCAATGGCGACAGGTGGATGATCTGGTGGTCCGGATCCACCAGCGCGCTCGGCGGCGCATGCCGCTCCAAAGCCTCGAGATGGATCTCCGCGGCCGGCTTGGCGGTTTTCTCGCCCGTCGTGTTGCGTGGCGTCGCGGGCGCGATGGGGAACTGCTCGCCATGCAGCGACGGGAACCGGGGCAGATGGCGATCGGCCGTGGGCTTCGCCTTGTAGAGTCGCGCGTCCCGGTCGAGCGTCGCGAACAGCGGCGACGCGTCGATGGTCTCGGCGGACCCGAGAAACAGCACCCCGTTTGGCGTCAGCGCATAGTGAAACAGCGCCGCGAGTTGCTGCTGCAAGGTGCGTTCCAGGTAGATGAGCAGATTGCGGCAGCTGATCAGGTCAATGCGCAGGAACGGCGGGTCCTTGAGCACGCTGTGGGATGCGAAGAGGACAAGGTCGCGCACTTCCTTGCGGATGCGATAATACGCGCCTTCGTCGATGAAGAACTTCTTCAGCCGTTCTTCCGAGACATCCGCCTCGATTGAGCGCGGATACCGGCCCTCCCGGCCTGTCGCCAACGCGCCTTCGTCCAGATCGCTTGCAAAGATCTGGATCGGGGCTTTGACGTTGCGCCGCTCGGCTTCCTCCAGCAGCAGCATCGCGATGCTGTAGGCTTCCTCGCCGGTGGCGCAACCGACGACCCAGGCGCGCAAGCCTTCGTCGCGCAACGTATCGAACAGCGGGCCGACGCCCTTTTGCGCCAGACTGGCGAAGGCCGCCTCGTCGCGGAAAAAGGTCGTCACCGATATCAACAGGTCGGCAAAGAGCTCCTGGGCCTCTTCGGGCGTTTCGCGCAGATACGCCGCGTAGTCGGCTGCGCTGCGCATGCGATTGACCTGCATCCGCCGCATCACCCGACGCATCACGGTCGCGCGCTTGTAATGCGAGAAATCATGGCCAGTGCGGGCGTGCAGAAGACCCGCGATGCGGCGCAGTTCGTTGGCGAAGCCGTCCGCGTCCAGGGAGCGGACCGCCTCCTTGCTGCGCGCCACCTCGGCTATGCGCTCAACCAGTCGCTCGATCGGCCCGATGAAGTTCACCACGCCGGTCGCAATGGCGTTCTGGGGCATCATGGGGAATTCGGCGCTGGACGGGTCCTGCACGAAGACGACCCCGCCGCCCTCGTAGATCGCCTTGACGCCCACCGATCCGTCCGACCCGGATCCGCTCAGGACCACCGCCAGGCCATCGCCGCGGCCTACCGCGATCGAGCGGAAGAAAAGATCGATCGGCGCTCGCCGGCCCCGCGGCTCCGAGAAGGGGCGCGCGTGGATCTCGTTCCCCTGGATCACGAGTTCCCGGTCCGGCGGGATCACATACACGCAGTTGGCCTTCAGCTCGGGGCTGTCGTCGACCTGCGTGACGCTCATGGACGTGTAGCCGGCCAGGATTTCGGCCATGGCGCTCGGGTGCTCGGGCGACAGATGGAGGATCACCACATAGGCGAGCCCCAAGTCGACCGGAATGGCGCTGAAGAAAGCCTTGAGAGCCGCGACGCCTCCGGCGGACGCTCCAATCGCGCAGATCGGCACATTCACAGTGGAGGCAGCAGTATTGCTCGACGCCGACACGCTAAGGGCCCCTTGACGTTCGCATTTGGACCACTCGTCCGGTCAACGTCAATCGAAGCACGTCGTTCGAGGGGGTCGACCACCCGTTCCCGAAATTCACCGCCGAACTGGATTTTTGTCAACTCGACATCCGTACAAATCAGCGTTCACTCTACTGCTTCGACTTGCAGGATCGTCGTGAAGCCGTCGCACGTGTGCCACGACGCACAGCGCCGTTGCGAGAAGTGGCGGATACCGGGACATCAGCGTTCGAGGAGAACCGACAATGTCCCCCAACCCAACCCCCACCGACGGCAAGGTGATGTTCCGTATTCACGGTGTCGCCAGCCGCATCGCCAAGCGTATCGTTTCGCGCCGGACCCGTATCGTGCTCGCCGCACTGGACGATCGACTGCTCAAGGACGTCGGCTTGAGCCGGGGCGACTTGGCCGGAATGTAGGAACCACAAGCGGGAGCAGGGCGAGACCTGCTTGCACCGTGACGTGCTTCACAGCCGCGGCCCGAGGTCCCTGCTAACCCTCAAGGATCCACGCTGTCCGGCGGCGCCCACGCGAACGCCAAGAGATCGCGCCCAACTCTTCATAGGAGACTGCGATGCGCCGTGAACTGACTGATTCAACTTCGCCCGCCACCGAATTCGAAGACGCCCTTGCGGCGGATGAACGCGACAGCGCCGCCGCCCTGGGCAAGGTCCCTGCGCCCCGCGGCCGTTGGACGTCGCCTGTCACCAGCCGGGACGTCGTCGTCGCCTTGACGGCCTCGGCCATCTGGGCCGCGGTTTTCGTCGTGACCTCCCTCACCGCGTCCCACGATGGCGCGGCGACGCCGGCCGCCATGACGACGTCGGCCCTCGTGGCGCCCACGACACCGCGGGAAGATCGCTCCAGCTTCGAGCGCGCCTACTCGGCCGGGGCCACGTTCCAATACTGGCCCTGTGGCGATCCCGCCTGCGACCAGTAGGTCGCCTGCGACCGGTAAAGCGCGGCGACAAGTCATAATCGCCCGCAGCAAAGGCTTTCTTCCCGCCGCAGGCGCGATAGACTTTCGGTTCGCCACGGCGGCCGCAAGCGTCGCCGGGCGGTGGGAGGATCAACAATGAAGCGACTGGCTTTAACGGCCGGCCTGAGCCTTGCGGCCCTGACGGCGGGCTCCGCCTGGGCAGCCCCGTTCATGATCGTCGGCAACGACGAGAAACTTATCTGGGACGACGAAGGCAAGCCCGTGCTGTCCGCCCCCGGCAAGGACAACGTGCTGATCGTCGACCTCGCCAATCCCGAAGAGCCGAAGATCGTCGCCAACCTGCCGCTCAAGAATTCGGTCGTCGGCCCGCCCGTCAACGTCGCCATCGATCCCACCGGCTCCATCGCGCTGGTGGCCGACTCGGTGGACGTGGTCAAGGACGGCGAGGCCCTGAAGCAGGTCCCGGACAACAAGATCCACGTCATCGACCTGAAGGCGAACCCGCCGAAGCTCGTCGAGACCATCCAGGTCGGCAAGATGCCGTCCGGTCTCGACATCAGCCCCAAGGGCGACATGGCGCTGGTGGCGCATCGCGGCGACAACTCCGTCGGCGTGCTCTCCATAAAGGGTACGACCGTGAAGCTCGTCGACACTGTGCCGATGGGCGACATCGTCGCGCATGTCGCGTTCTCGCCGGACGGGACCAAGGCGCTGGCCGTGAAGTTCCCGGGCCACAAGGCCTCGGTGCTCGATATCGCGGCCGACGGAAAGGTGACGTATGGGAAGGTCGACCTGCCGACCGGCCAATGGCCCTACAACGTGGCGATCAGCCCGGACGGCAAGTTCGCGCTGACCTCCGACAACGGCAATTCCGGCGCGTCGGACGGCAGCGTCGACACCGTGAGCGTCATCGACATCACAGCCTCGCCGGCCCGCATCGTCGATCGCGTGGTGGTGGGGGACGGCCCCGAAGGGCTCGCGATAAGCCCCAAGGGCGACGTCGCCGTGGCGGTGATCCTGCGCGGCTCCAACGCTAGCAAGAAGGCCTATTTCTACAAGAAGAACGGCGCCATCGACGTGCTGAAAGTCGAAGGCGGCAAAGTCACGAAGATCAAGGAGATCGAGGTGGGCGGCCTGCCGGAGGCGGCCGTGTTCACGCCGGATGGGAAGTACCTGCTGGTCGGCAACTACCTCGACCAGGACTTCTCGATCCTCAAGGTGAACGGCTCCGAGATCACCGACACCGGTAAGCGGTTCAAGGTGCCCGGACATCCTGCGTCCGCCCGCATGGGGCCGGGCTGACGGGCAAAGGCGGCAGGCGGCGGCCCGCGACGGCCGCCGCTTCCATTCAACGCTTGCGGACCGCCCGGTCCAGCCCGCGCACGAGCGGGGCGACGACGTCCATCACCGGGGTCGCGACGCCGTGCTCAGCGCCGAACGCGGCTGGTTGCTCCAGAAGGGCCGCCACCTCGGTGGGTCTGCCCGCCAGGATGTCCTGCAGCATGGAGGGGCGGCCCCCGCCGAGCGTGCCTTTGGGCCGCACGATGCCTTCCACGTCCACGTCGTCGCCAAGATCCCAGCCGGTCGCCTTGGCGACGGCGAGCGCCTCGCGGACCAGCGCCTTGCCGACCTCGAACAGGCCCTCGTCCTCGCCACGCTCGCCCGCGGTCAGGCGCGTCAGGGCCGAGAGCGGATTGCCGGGCGCGTTCAGGAGCAGCTTTCGCCAGATGTCGCGCCGAATGTCGGGGCTGCGCTCGGCCTTGAGGCCGGCCTGCTCGAACACGCGCAACGCGTTCTCCAGCGCCGGGCTGATGCGGTTGTCCGGCGCGCCGAGCACGAAGCGGCTGCGGGCGCGATTGGAGACCACGCCGGGCTCGGTGATCTCGTTGGGCGAATAGATCACGCCGGCGAGCGCCCGCTCGGGCCGCACATCGGACCAGAGCCGGCCTTCGGGGTCCAGCAAGGGCAGGGTCGCCGGCTGGGCGTCGAGGCCGTGGCGCCACCACCACGGGATCCCGTTCAACAGGAACACGGCCGCGCCGCCCGGCGCGATGAGCCGCCCGATCGCGGCGGCCGACTGGGGCAGGGACACGGCCTTCAGCGTCACCAGAACGAGATCCTGCGGAGGTAGCGTCGCAGGATCGTCGGTGGCCTGCGGGACCGGGACGGTGAAGCGCTCTTCCTCGCCCACATAGGTCAGCCCGTTGCGCCGCATCGCTTCGAGATGGGCGCCGCGCGCCACCAGCGAGGTTTCGGCCGCGCCCGCCCGCAGCAACTTGGCGGCGATGTGGCTGCCGACCGCGCCGGCTCCGAATACGCAAACCTTCATTGAGCGGCGCCTCCTGAACGGGCCGGGCATGGCGCGGCGCTCCACTGAGGCGCGCCGCACGTGATGCCGGGATAATTAACGTGGCCGTCGCCCACTGTCGCCACCGCGGCGCGCATGGCTCCCGGGCTCCAGGGCTCACGCGTGCGCGTCGGAGCCCTTTGCGGCGGCCGGGCCGGGCTCCACCAGCACGTTCCCGTCCGGCTTGTTCTTTGTGTCGCCGATCATGCTCTGCAACTCGCCTGCCCCGACCGCCTTGGCGGTGGCGCCCGCGGTCGGGCGAGACAGCACCTCCACCGGCGCGCGGCGCTTGCCGCCGCCGCTCTCCGCTTCGTCGCGCACGGCGCGGACGGCGTCGTCCGACAGGCATCCGAGCTTGCGTGCGTGCTCGGCGATGGCGGCGCTATCGGCGGCGAGCAGCAGCGCGCTGCCGGCTTTCGCGACCGCGGCCGCCAGCGTCTCGATCTCGGCCAGGCGCTCCCTGGAGCGCGTGACGTCGCGGATATACACGGCCAGCACCCGTCCGGGGTGCTCCTGGACGATGCCGCCATAGATCTCCGGATCGTGCTGGCCGCTGTCGCCGATAAGCACGAAAGGCAGGTCGGAATAGAGCTTCAGCATGTTGGTGATCAGCAGCTTCTTGTGATCCTTGGCGGCGCGCGGCCAGGGCCGCCGCCAGGACAGCCCCCATTCGCGCAGAAACAGGATCGGGCCGACCGGGATGCCGTGGCGCTGGAAGATCTCGGCCAGCACCTCGTAGGTCCCCCAGGGCGCGCGCGAGACATAGAGCATCGGGTTGCGCTCCCGGCCCGACGCGCCATGATGCAGGCCGCGATACAGCGCCGCCACGCCCGGAAAAGCGACCCTATCTTCGGCGTCCGCGACGAAGAGGCGCCACAGCATCTTGAACACGTTGGCGACGCCAGTCTTCACCACCGTGTCGTCGATGTCGCTGATCACCACGAGCCGGCTCTCGGCGGGCGGGATGAAGACCTCGCCCTTGGCGCGCACGGGCTGGTCGCCCTCGAGATCGAGCGGCACTTCATGCCAGCACGTGTCTGCGGGTGGCGGCTGCGGCAGCATGAGGTGAAACCGGAAATAGCCGTCCGCGTCAGTCTCCACCGTCTGCTCGGCCCCGCAGAAGCGGGCGCGCACGCGCGCTCCGCGCAAGGCTTTGCGGGCGATGCGCCGCGAGATGTTGCGCAGGTCGTCCGCGAGTCCGCCGCCGCCCTGGCCGGGGTTCTTCTGCAGGAACACGCGGCCAATCAGGAAGATCTCGCTGGCCGAGCCATAGCCTCGGTAGGGCTGCAGCACGACCCCGCCTTTCCACCGCGCCACGCGCACCGGACGGGCTACGAGGGACAGAAGGCGCAGGAGCCCGCGTCGCCATCCGGCGGTCTCCGTGTTCGCCATGAACGCTCCCCAGTCCGATCCAAGCCGCGCGCCGCCTTCGGCGCGTCGTCGACGGCTGGTCAACAGCCCGGCCACGACGCGGGTTCCAGGTCGGCGGCGATCCGGGATCGCACCGATCCTCATGAGACGTGAACAGAACCCGTCATCCGGCGTTGGGCTGCAACTTTCATTGGAGCCCGAGCAATGCGCGCCTTGATCATCATTTCCGCCGCGGCCCTCAGCCTCACGGCCTGCGCCACACGACAGCAGGCCACCGGAACGGCCGTCGGCGCAGTCGGCGGCGCCGTTGTGGGCGGACCGGTCGGAGCTGTGGTGGGCGCCGGCGCCGGCGCGGTGGTGGCGGCTCCGGGCGGCGTCATCGACCAGACAAAGCCGCGCCCGCGCAAAAAGTATCGCCGCGTTCGCTCGTCGTCCTGACGTGCTGACGTTCCGAGCCGGCGCGTCCTAGCGGGGACGCGTCGTTTCGGACTTCGGCAGGAACCACGCCAGCAGGCCGAAAGCCGGTAGGAACGAGCAGAGCCGGTACACGGTGTCGATGCCGACATGGTCGGCCGCCTCGCCCAGCAGCGCCGCCGCGATGCCGCCCATGCCGAAGCTGAGGCCATAGAACAGCCCGCCGATGAGCCCGATCCGCCCCGGCACGAGGTCCATGGCGTAGATCATGATGCTCGCGAAGGCGCTCGACATGATCAGGTTGATGATCACCGTGAGCGCGCCGGTCCAGAACAGGTTCACATAGGGCAATGCGAGCGCGAAGGGCAGGGCGCCCAGGATCGAGAACCAGATCACCCGATGGCGGCCGATGCGGTCGCCGATGATGCCGCCCGCCAGCGCGCCAACGGCCGCCGAGGCCAGGAACACGAACAGCATCAGCTGCGAGGCCTGTACGGACACGCCGAAGCGTTCGATCAGGTAGAACGTGTAGAACGACGCGAAGCTCGACGTGTAGGCGTTCTTGGAAAACAGCAGGACGACCAGGATCGCCATTGCGCCGATGATTCGAGCCCGGCTGGGACGCGGCTTGTCGACCGCCATCCGCGCCTTGCCGCCGGCCGGCGCGGCCGCGAGGTCGCGCGCCTGCCGCTGCACGATCCAGATCATCATCATGATGGCGAGCAGCGCCAGCACCGAGAACCAGGCCAGGCTGGTCTGACCCTTGGGAACGATGATGTAGGCCGCCAGCAGCGGCCCGATGGCGCTGCCGGTCTGCCCGCCCACCTGGAAGATGCCCTGGGCCAGGCCCTGCTGCCCGCCCGAGGCGTTGCGGGCCATCCGGGTCGCCTCGGGGTGGAAGATTGAGGAGCCGATGCCCACGCACCCGGCCGCCGCGAGCAGGTGCGCGAAGCTGGACGCATAGGCCAGCCCCAGAAGGCCGACCAGCGAGAACGCCATGCCGACCACCATCGAATACGGCACGGAGCGTCGGTCGGTGTAGAAGCCCACCAGCGGCTGGAACAGCGACGCAGCGACCTGGAAGGTCAGCGTGATAAGGCCGATCTGCCCGAAGTCGAGGTTGTAGGCGCTCTTGATCACCGGGTAGACGGCCGGGATCAGCGATTGGATGGTGTCGTTCAGCAGATGCGTAACGCTGAGCGCCACGAGAACCGGCATCACGGCGCGGTGGGACAGGGTCGGGCTTGCGATGGTCACGGCGTCGACTCGCTTGCGCCCACATCCGCGGGCCGGGGGGCGTTACTGTTAGGGCGCCCTGTCACAATGCGAAAGCCGCCGCAGCGCAGGGGACGATTGCGTATCCCCGTGACCCAGCGGCGATTTGGATGGATCAGGTCAGCAGCAGCGCGATCGCGGCCGTCCACGAGAAATCGCCGCCGCCGAGCGGTTCGCCGCTGAGCGGATCGAAATATTCGCCGAAGCCCTCGCGCTGGATCGTCGCCAGGGTCATCTCGCGCAAGAGCGCCGCCTCCGGGTCGGCGCCATGTCGGTCGAGCCCTCGCGCGATCAGGTAGTTGACCACCATCCAGACCGGCCCGCGCCAATAGCGGCGCGGCTCGAAACCCGGCTCGCCCGGCAGCGTGGAGGCGACGCCGACGCGCACGCCGGCCAGATGCGCGCGTAGTCGCTCCAGCATGGCGGCGACCTGAGCGCCGTCCGGCGCATCCGTCAGCAACGGCAGCAGCCCGGCCGAAACCCGCACCCGGATGGGCGCGCCGGCCAGCAGGTCGCGCGAGAGAAACCAGCCGGCCTGCGCGTCCCACAGCCCGCCCAGCCCCTGCCGGAGCCGGCCCATCCTGGCTTCGATGCGCGCTCCCGCGCCCTCGCCGCCGAAGCGCGGCGCCAGCGCCAGCAGCGCCTCCTCGGCGGCCAGCAGGATCGCATTCGTGCCCACGTCCGCCACGCGGAACGGCGCGACGCGGAGCATCGCGTCCGGCGTCCATTCGACGCCCCGATAGGCGTCCACGAGGTGGATGTAGCGCCGGTAGTCGGCGTCGGTCGGCCGCATGGAAGCGTCCACATGGCCGGTGTCGCGCCGGCGGATGGGCGTCACGGTGGTCTCGGGCACGCGCCCGAAGGGCTCGTCCCATTCGGGCGAGTTGTCACGCCCGGTCTCCCAATTGTGCAGCGTCGAGACGAGGCCGGTCCCGTCGGGATCGCGCGCCGCCGCGAACCAGGCGTGGTAGCGCTCCGCCGCGCCGAACAGCGCCCGCAGCCGCGCCTCGTGCTCCGGCCCGGCGCGGTCGGCGATGAAGCGCAAAGCGAGCCCGAACACAGGCGGTTGCGTGATGCCGGATGTCGGGATGCGATGGCGCGTCCCCCACACGTCCGGCCCCGGAAAATAGGTGTCCGCCGGGGCGTGGAACACGATCTGCGGGATCAGCCCGTCGTCCCACTGCCCCTCGGCCAGCCGCTCCAGCTCGCGCAGCGCGCGGTCCACGTCATAGGTGGCGAACCCCATGGCGACGAAGGCCGAATCCCAATTCCACTGGAAGGGATAAAGACGATCCGTCGGCACCGTGTAGCCGCCCCGGTCGTTGCGGGCCAGGATGGCGCGGGCCTGCGCGGCGATATCGGTCATGAACTCACTCCAACCATGCTGCCACCCAGCGCTTTGCCGCTGGCGGCGTCCATCCAGGCGATCCGCTCGACCGCCGGCGTCACGGTGATGCGGTCGCCCGGCCGCACCCGCATATCCGGCCGCAGGGCGACGCGTGCGAGTTGCCCGTCCATGCGGCCGGTCACCAGCAGCGTTGAGCCCAGCGGCTCGCACACGCTCACGTCGAACGGCATGCCGCCGCCCTCGGCCATCTGGAAATCCTCCGCCCGCAGGCCGGCCGTCACCACGCCGTCAGGCACGTCGGCGGGGGCCGACCAGTCCCCGAAGCGGGCGACGCCGCCCGAAACCGGCATGTCGATGAAGTTCATCGGCGGGCTGCCGACGAAGCCGCCCACGAAGCGGGTCGCCGGCCGCTCATACAGCGCCTGCGGGGCGTCCACCTGCTCGATGACGCCCTTGTTCATCACCGCGATCCGGTCGGCCAACCCCATCGCCTCCGTCTGGTCGTGCGTCACGTAGAGCGTGGTCGTGCCGGAGGCCTGCAGGGCGGATTTCAGCTCGGTGCGCATCTCCAGCCGCAGCAGGGCGTCGAGATTGGAGAGCGGCTCGTCCATCAGCAGCACGGCCGGGCTCACGGCCAGAGCCCGCGCCACCGCGACGCGCTGGCGCTGCCCGCCAGAGAGCTTGGCCGGATAGCGGTCAAGATAGGGCTCGATATGCAGCAGCGCGGCGGCGCGGCCGACCTCGGCCTTCACCTCGGCGTCCGGCGCGCCGCGCATGCGCAGCCCGAAGGCGACGTTCTCGAACACGGTCATGTGCGGGAACACCGCGTAGTTCTGGAAAACCATCGCGAGCCCGCGCTCGCGCGGCGGGAGCCCCGACACGTCCCGGTCGCCGATCAGCACGCGGCCGGAGGTCTGTGTCTCCAGCCCGGCCACGATCCGCAGCAGCGTGGTCTTGCCGCAGCCGGAGGGGCCCAGCAGTGCCACGAACTCGCCGTCCGCCACCTCCAGGGTGATGGCCTCCAGCGCCCGCGCGGCCCCGAAGCGCTTCTCGATCTGTTCGATGCGGATGCCCGCCATGACGCGCTCCTATCGGTTGGCGATGCCCCACATCGCGAAGAGGTATCGCCTCACCGCGAAGATGAAGACCACGGAGGGAAGGATGAGCAGGAGCCCGCCCGCGAAGCGGAAATGCAGCGGCGATTCCCCCAGCACGGTGAGCAGATAGGCGGTCAGTGTCTTGTTGCGGACGGTGAGCACCGAGGCGGCGAAGACCTCATTCCACGAGATCACGAAGGCGAAGATCGCGGCCGCCGCCAGCCCGGGCAGGGCGAGGGGCAGCACCACCTTTCGAAAGGCCTGCAGCCCCGTGCAGCCGAACACCCAGGCGGCCTCCTCCAGCTCGCGCGGGATGCCCATGAACAGGCTCGACGTCACCAGCGCGGCGAAAGGCAGGGCCAGTGCGGTGTGCACCAGGGCGACGCCCAGCACCGTGTCGTAGAGGCCGACGCGGATGAACGAGACCGTGAGCGGCAGGGCCAGGATGGCGAGCGGAAAGGCGCGCGTCATCACCACCAGCAGCCGGAATGCGCCTTGGCCCGCGAAGGCGTAGCGCGCGAGCGCGTAGCCGGCGGGCGCGCCCAGCGCGAGGCTGAACAGCATGGTCAGGCAAGCCGCCATGGCCCCGTTCAGCGCCGCCGTCCCGACGCCCTCGATGGTCAGGAAGGTCTCGAAGGCCGAGAAGCTGGCGTCCGTCGGCAAGAGGTTCTTGGGCCAGCGGAACACGCCGGCGCGCCCGCCGAAGGCCCCGAGCCCGATCAGGTAGATCGGCACGAGCACCCACGCGCACAGCGTCACGACGCCGGACCAGAAGACGAAGCGTCCGAGCGTCTTGCTCATGCCTGTTCTCCCGCCGTCCGGCTCATGCCTGCATCTCCGGCGGCGTGCGCAGCAGCCGCACATAGAGCAGCGTCGCGCCGAGCGAGATCGCCATCACCAGCATGGCGTAAGCAGCCGCGACGCCGTCGTTCTGGTTCACGTGGCGCCACGCATAGGCCTCGCCCACCAGCACCGGAAAGTTGCGGCCCGCCAGCGCGTACACCACCGCGAACACCTCGAAGGCCAGCACGGTGCGCAGGATCAGCGCGCTCTGGATGGAGGGCCGCAGCAGCGGCAGCGTGATGCGGCGAAAGCGCGTCCACGGCCCGGCGCCGAAGATCTCGGCCGCCTCGGCGTATTCCTTGGGGATGAGCTGCAGCCCCGACACCAGGATCACCACCACGATCGCGGTGGCGCGCCACACCTCGGCCACCACCACGGCGGCGAACAGGGTGAGCGGCGTCTCATAGGAGAGCCAGTTCGTCGGCCCGCTCACGAGCCCGGCCATGGCCAGCAGCGTATTGAGGTAGCCGCGATCCTGCAGGATCGCCAGCCAGACTAGGCCGGCCGCCAGATCCGAGATCCCGAGCGGGATGATCCAGATCCACAGTACGATGTCGCGCCCGCGCTCCAGCTTCTGCACCATGATCGCCATGGCGAGCGCCAGCGCGAGTTGCAGCGGCAGCACCGCCAGCACCAGCAGGAAGGTGTTGCGGATCGAGAGCCCGAAGTTCAGGTCGCCGACCATCTTGCGGAAATGGCCCATCGACGGCTCGCCGTTCTCCACGAAGGCGAGCGCCACGGTCTGCACCAGCGGGACCACGAAGATCACCAGCAGGAACAATGTCGCGGGCGCGATCAGCAGGTAGGGCAGCAGGCGCGAGCGGGTCATCGCGGTCTCCGGTTCCCCCCGCCCGGGGCCGGGCGGGGGAGGGACGGATGGCGGTTCAGGTCAGCTCAGTTGACTGGGCACGGCCCGGACGACGCCTTGTCGGGCGCCCAGCACGGCGCCTTGGCGTCGTTCATGATCGCCTGCAGGGCGGCCGCCCTGGCGTTCAGGGTGTCGCGAATGGGCGCGCCACGCAGCACCACGGCCTCGAAGGTGTCCATGTAGACCTTGTTGAACTCGCCGCCCTTGGAGCCGAGGCCCACCGGCAGCAGCGCCGGAAGCGCGTCCTTGGCGTTCTGGGTCTTGGTGACGGCCTCCACCAGCAGCTTGATGCCGCCCGGCAGGTCGGCCGGCAGGTCCGCCTTCACGACCGGGAAGAACCCGAGCTCGCGCGCCACCGTCACCTGCACCTCGGGCTTCAGGAGATGCTCGATCGCGCCCGCCGCGCCCGCGCGGTTCGGGGCGTTGGCGGCGATCGCCAGGCCCGCCAGCACCGGCATGAAGCCGCGGCCCTTGGGGCCGGCCGGGGCCGGGAAGGTCACATAGGCGGCGGGCTCGGCCACCAGCGCTTCCTTGAGGCGCGCCACGTGGTCGAAGGCGATCATCACCTCGCCGGCCATCAGCGGCTCCTGCATGAAGTCGTAGGAGGCCGAGTTCGGGTTCACGTGCTGCCACAGGTCCTTGAAGGCGCCCCACATGGCCTCGGCGTCGGCGCTCTTGAAGGTCGACACCACGCCGCCCGTGTAGGAGGGGTAGAGATAGCCCTGGAAGAAGCGCGCCATCAGGCCCTTCGGCCCGGCCGGGAAGCCCAGCGCCCGCTTGCCGGTCTTGTCCTGGATCGCCTTGGCCCAGTCCTTCAGTTGCGCAAACGACAACGCGTTCACGTCCGCGCCGGCCGGCAGGTATTGCAAAGCCTCCTTGCGGGCCGCCATCACGTAGGTGGCCTGCATCCAGGGGATGTACATCTGCTTATCGCCGCCGAGCTTGCCCAGCGCCAGCAGGCTGTCCGGCACGCCGCGCTCGCGCGCCTTGGCGACGAGGTCGTCCACTGCGTCGAGCCCCTTCGTCCCCACCAGCGGCTGCAACTCGCCATGCAACGCGCCCACCATCGAGATGGTGCGCTTGCCGGCCTGCGTCTCGGCGTCCATGCGGGTCTGGAACGGGGAGGGCTCCTCCACCACGAAGGTGACCGGGGAGGGCGCGCCCTTCAGCACCATCTGGCGCACCTTGGTGGCCTCCTCCACGGGCCGAAGCTGCGTGGAGAGGAAGATCGTCTCCTGTGCCCCGGCGACGGTCGAAACTGCCCCAAGCGCGGCGGCGCCCAGCAGCGCGGCCCTGAAATGCTTGAACCCCATGTCTTGTCCTCCCTTTTGGGCCGGCCGGTTTTCCGGTCTCGACTGTGATCAGTTGGCTTCGCCGGTCGAAGCTCTCGGCAATTGCGTTACCGGAAACACGTCGCCGCCGGGCTCCGGCCCGCTCGCCGCCATGCTGTCGAACAACCGCTCCACGAGCCGTGTCCCCATGGCGCGCACGTCAAGCGCCATGGTGGTGAGCGACGGATGGGTGAAGCGCGAAGCGTGGATATCGTCGTGGCCCGCGATGGCGACGTCGCGGCCGGGGGTCAGGCCCGCCGCAGCGGCCGCGCGCATGGCCCCGATCGCGATCCTGTCCGTGGCGCAAACCACGGCGGTGGGCGGCTCTGCGGTTGAGAACAGGCGCGCGGCGGCGATTTCGCCGGCGTCCTCGGTGGCGGCGCAGACCAGCGCGGGGCCGGGCGCCATCCCGCTCTCCTCCAGCGCGCCGAGCCAGCCCTTGAGCCGGTGGCCCGCATAGGAGAACGCCTCCGGCGCCCCAAGATGCGCGATGCGGCGATGGCCGAGGCCGACGAGCCGCAGAGTGAGCGCCCTGAAGCCGCTCTCGCCGTCGCCGTCCACGAACGCGTAGGGGCGCGCCGAGTCGGTGCGGCCATGGCACACGAAGGGTAGTCCGGCGTCCTGCAGCCAGGCCACGCGTTCGTCCTTGCGGCGGGTGCGAACCAGGATGCAGCCGTCGGCGCGGCGCTCGTCGATGATCCGCGCATAGGCGGTGCGTTCGTCCGAGCCCGGCGGAGCGGCGAGCAGCATCAGGTCGTGGCCGCGCGCCGCGAGGCATTCGCCGACGACGCCGAGCAGGTCGACGAAAGCGGGCTCGAAAAAGCGCCCCGGCCCGGTCGGCATCACGAGCGCGATCGTCTCGGTGGCGCCCTTGCGCAAGCGCCGCGCGGCAGCGTTGGGCTTGTACCCCCGCGCCGCTGCGGCCGCCTTCACGCGGTTGCGCGTGTCCTCGGCGACCTCCGGATAGCCGTCCAGCGCCCGCGACACCGTAGTGACCGATAGGCCGAGATCGAGGGCGAGCATTCGCAGGCTGGACATGCGGCAGTGTTTTCCCAAAACGATTTGGGAGTCAATCGCACTCGTCGCAACGCGCGAACGGGTCGTACTTCACGGAATTCTACGGCGTCGGGTCGGCGGGTTTGGAACGGCCCATGCGGTTCAGCACCTCGCGGGGGATTCCATAGGCTTTCACCACCGCATCCCAGTGCCGCAACCCGCAGAGTTCACGCTGGATCATCAGCGACCAGACCCGGTCCGCCGCCTCGTCGAGCAACGCCGAGCGTTTCGCCGGATCCGGGGCCTCGGCCGCATCCAGCGCCTTGAGCCGTGCGAGCGCGGCCTCGACCTGGCCGCCAAGCGCTCCGAGCGTCTCGGCCTTCTGCTGTGCGATCTCGTAGTGAAGCACATCGACGCCGGTCTCGACGCGAAGGCCGGCGGACAGGCTTTGGGGCAGGCGGAAAGTCATGGAGGCTCGGCGGAAACACGATGCGATCCCGCCCATATGGGCCATCGCGCGGCGTTCGCCACCCCGTCGTGCGGAAAGCGTCAGATCCCCCGCATGTGGAAGCGCGCCCGCGCCACAGCGGCTCCGAGATAGCCTGAATCGTCGCGCACCAGCCGGAAGCCGAGATTGGCAGGCGGCACGCCCACCGCGCAGCCGCCCGCCCGGGCGTCGCGCACGAAATCCGTCACGTAGCTGCGGTGCTCGCCCTCCACGACGCGCACGCCGCAATTGGCCGTGCGCTCGCCGGTCGGCTCGCCGGAGGCGTCCAGCGCCTGGCGCAGGAAGCAGGTGTCGGTCCATTCCCAGACATTGCCGGCGATGTCCGCGACACCGTGCTCGTTGATCCCGAAGGCGCCGGCCGGGCGGGGCGCCTTGTCGATGCTCCCCTGGCGGCTCGATTCCTGCTCGTACTTTGCGAGCCAGCGCTTGGAGAAAGAGTCCGAGCCGTCATCAGCCAGAACGGCGTCGTCATTGAAGCGGGCGCCGGCCGCGAAGGCCCACTCGGCGTCGGTCGGAAGCCGCCAGCGTGCGCCGGTGCGGGACGAGAACCACGCCGCATACGCGGTGGCGTCGTGCCAGTTCACCCCCACGGCGGGGACGTCCGGCGGCGGCGCCGCGCGAAACAGCCGCCTCTCGCAGGCGCCGGCCGCCACGCAGGCGTCATAGGCGGCGGCGCTCACCTGGTAGGTCAGGATCGTGAGCGGGCGCGCGAACCGGAACACGCGGCGGGGCGCGTTCACGGGGCGGCCGTTCAGCGCGAAGTCGCCCGCCACCCGGTGCTGGAACGCGCCGGGCGCGATCGTCGTCACCGCGACATGATCGGCCGGAATGGCGGGAAGACCGTAGCCGGCCGCCGCAACCGCGAGCGGGGCGACGACCAGCGCCGCCTTGGCGGCCAGCTTGGCTTTGAGGATGAGCAGCATGGCGAGGCTCTCCCGTACGCCGGCCTGTCGCGGGACCGGCCGGCGGTTCGGCGATCAGTGCTTGTGGGCCGGGGCGTCCAGCGCGCCCGTCTGGGCGCCGCTCAGGATCGGGCTGGGAGGGCTGACCTGCTTCATCAGGTCGTCGTTCCAGGTCCCCTCGACCTTGATGTGGGCGGTGGCGCCGAGCTCCACGGCCTCGATGAGGTTGTGGTTCACATAGGCGTAGATGCCGGGCTGCTTGAAGGTGTAGAGCGCGGCGCCGGCCGATCCGCCACGGATGAACCAGGTTTCCAGGTCCTTCTCGGGCCGATTGGCGAACTTGCCCGTCTCCCAGACATAGTCGCCATGGCCGCCGATCAGATGCGGGCGCGTATCGCGGTTGGCCTGGCTGTGCACCAGCAGCACCTGCTCGCCCACCTTGGCCGTGAGGGCGTTCTTGCCGGTCAGCGAGCCGACCTTGCCGTTGAACACCTCGTGGCTGGGAATGAGCTTGCGCATCACCTCGGCCTGGTCCGGATAAGCGTCGCCGGCGCTCTCGTAGGACTTGAACTTGCCGTTCTCGTCACGCGGAACGTAGAAGTCCTGCTCGCCGATGTAGAAGGCCTTGTCGTAGTGCAGGGGCTTGCCCGTGTCGTCCTTCAGGCCGTCGCGCGGCAGGACCATCACGGCGCCGTTCATGCCCGAGGTGACGTGCCAGGGGATCATCGAGCCGCCCGGGGCGCAGTGATACACGAACACGCCGGCCCGGTCCGCCTTCCAGCGCAGCACCACCTGCTCGCCGGGGTTCACCATGGTGAGCTCGCCGCCCCCCAGCCCGCCCGTGGCGGAATGGAAGTCGATGTTGTGGGCCATCATGTTGGTGTCGGGGTTCACCAGCGTCACCTCGACGTAGTCGCCCTGGTGCACGACCATCAGCGGGCCCGGAACCGAGCCGTTGAACGTCATGGCGTGGATTTTCGTGCCCTCGTTGTCGATCACCAGTTCCTTCTCCTGGATGGTGATCTTGAACTGCAGCACCTTGGGGCCGGCCTTGGTCGCCTGCTCGTGAGCGTGGATGAAGGGCGGGGCGACCAGCTCGATCTGCTCGCGCGGAAGCTTGGCGAGATCGTCGGCGAGCGCCGGAACGGCGGCGACGAGAGTGGCGAGTGCTGCGGCTGCCATCATGGTGCGGCGGGTGAACATGGCGTTCTCCATCAGGTTCTCTTGATCACGAGGTGAAAGATGCGCCCTTTGCGGCGACCCTTCTTTGCTGCGCCGCAAAGAGCCTGACGGCTACGAGCTCCCCGCCACCAGCATCTGGCGAGCCGGGGAGGGGCGTAACCGTCGCTAGAGCTTTCGCGGGTTCGGCCGGCACGTTGTGCCGGCGCAAAGACTGCGTCTGTGGCCGGCTCATGCTGCGCGCATCGAACCGGAGGACATCATGACGGACATCCCCATGTCGGCGATCACACCCGACCTGCTCGTCGACGACGTCATGCGTCGCTGGCCGGCCGCCATCCGGGTCTTCCTGGATTTCGGCTTCCTGTGCGTGGGCTGCCCGATCGGCTCCTTCCACACGATCGACGACGCCTGCCGCGAGCACCACGGCGAGCCGGAGGCCTTCATGGCCGCGCTCGCCGCCTCGGACGCACAAGCGCCGCCAGAAGCGGACGAGGTGCGTGAACAGCCCTAGTGCGCAGTCGTGGCTGACGCCCGCCCTTCCGCGAGGGCGAACAGCCGGTGCGGGTCGCGCACCACGATACGTTGGCGGCCGCCCTCGACGAGGCCCTGCGCCTCCCAGGCGCTCAGGATGCGGCTGACGGAATGCAACGTCGTGCCGGTCATCTGGGCGACGTCCTCGCGCGTGATCGGGAAGCTGATCTGGATGCCTTCCTCGACCTTGCGGCCGGACTGTTTGACCAGCCGCAGCAGCGTATGCGCGACGCGCCGCTCGACCTCCTCGGTGGACATCTCGACCACGCGCACATGCGCGTCGTCCAGCCGCGAGCCAACCGTTTGCAGGGCGCCGGCCGCGAGTGACGGGCAGCGCGCCAGCAGCGGCGCCCAGCTCGCCGCCGGCCAGACCAGCGCGACGCTGTCCACCACGGCCGTCGCGGTTGCGGGGTAGTGCGGGCGGCCCATCTGCACCGCGATGCCGAACAGGTCTCCCGGGACCACGTAGCGGATCACGACCTGCTGCCCCGCGGGCGTCAGCTTGGCGACCTGCAGGTTGCCGTGCAGCAGCACGAAGAAGCTCTCCGCGCTCGCGCCCTGCTCGAACACCACCGCGCCCTTGGGGTAGCGCACCGACTTGGCGTGCGAGAGCACGAAGTCGATTTCGTCCGGCCCAAGTGGGGCGAAATTCGGCATGTCGGCGATCAGCGAACGGTCGAGTGCGCCCATCGGCGAAGTCCTTCCAACGGAGGGCGTGGTCGGCGCCTCGATCTGCGCAGGGCTCGACCCGGTTTCTCGACGTGCGATACGGCGTGCGACTTACAGTTGCAGAGTAGTCCACGCCTGAAGCGCGGCGCTATCCGGTCGGATACGGACCGCATTCTTGTTTGCGATCCGACAAATAGCCTGCGCCCCCGGCGGCCTATGAGGGTGTGAGCCTCTTCCGAGGCCCCCGCTCACAGGAGTTCAATCATGCGCAACGCCGTTCTGCTCGCCGCCGTTTTGGCCGGCGCTTTTGGGTCCGCCGCCTCGGCCGCCGAAGTTGAGGTGAAGATGCTGAACAAGGGCGCGGCCGGCGTCATGGTGTTCGAGCCCGCCATCGTGCAGATCCAGCCCGGCGACACAGTGAAGTTCGTCGCGACCGACAAGGGCCACAACGCCGAGACGATCGACGGGATGCTGCCCGAGGGCGCGTCCCCCGTCGCGGGAAAGATGGGCGAGGACGCGGTCGCGACCTTCGACAAGCCCGGCGTCTACGGCCTGCGCTGCAAGCCGCATTACGGGATGGGCATGGTCGCGATGGTGGTGGTCGGCCAGCCGACCAACCTCGACCAGGCGAAGGCCGTGACCCATCCCGGCAAAGCCAAGGCGACCTTCGCGGCCCTGTTCGACAAGCTCGCCACAAGCAAGACGGCCGGCAACTGAGGCCCGCCGCGGGAGCCGGAACGGGTCCGGCTCCCTTCCCGAGGATCACGCCATGTCACCCATCCCCCGCCTGCGGCCCCATAACGGGCCGGACTTGCTGTCCTATGGCTTCCGGCCGTTCTTTCTGTTCGGCTCGCTCTTCGCGGCGGCCGCGATCCTGGCCTGGCTGCCCGCCTATTTCGGCGAGATCACGATCCCGACCGCCTTTTCGCCGCGCGACTGGCACGCGCACGAGATGATCTACGGGTTCCTGCCGGCCGTGATCACCGGCTTCCTCCTCACCGCCATCCCCAACTGGACCGGCCGCCTGCCGCTGCAAGGCCGCGCGCTGGCGGTTCTCGTGCTGGTCTGGGCCGCCGGCCGCGTCGCGGTTTCAACGTCGGCCTGGACGCCGCCGGTGTTCACGGCCGCCGTGGACCTGTCGTTTCTCGCTCTCGTCGCCGCAGCCGCGACCCGCGAGGTGGCGGCGGGCAAGAACTGGCGCAACCTGCGCGTCATCGTGATCGTCGGGCTGCTCTTGGCCGGCAATGTCGTGTTTCACGTCGAGGCGATCCGCGACGGCGCGGCCGACTACGGCGTGCGCGCCGGGCTCGCGGCCGCCGTGCTGCTGATCACGCTGGTGGGCGGGCGCGTCGTGCCGAGCTTCACGCGGAACTGGCTGGCGCGGCTCAATCCCGGACGCCTGCCGGCGCCCTTCGGCCGCTTCGACGCTGCCGCGATCGCGGCCTCCGCGCTGGCGCTCGCCGCTTGGGTCGCCGCCCCGGACGCCCGCCTCACCGGCGCCGCCATGGCGATCGCGGGCGCGCTGCAGGCGGTCCGGCTCGCCCGCTGGGCCGGCGAGCGCACCTGGCGCGACCGCCTCGTGTTCGTGCTCCACATCGCCTACGGCTTCGTGCCGCTCGGGTTCCTCCTCGCCGCGGCGGCCGCCTTCGGGGTGCTGCCCGCCTCGGCCGGGATCCACGCCTGGACGGTGGGTGCGGTGGGTCTGATGACGCTTGCGATCATGTCGCGCGCCAGCCTCGGCCACACCGGGCGCTCGCTGGTGGCGTCCCGGCCCGTGCAGGCCGTTTACGCGCTGCTGTTCGCGGCCGCGCTGGGCCGCATCTGCGCGGCGACGCACCCGGCCGCTGCAACTTTCCTGCTCCACGCCGCCTGGCTGTGCTGGATCGCGGCCTTCGGAGGATTCGCGGTCGCGTACTGGAAGGTGTTCACCGGCCCGCGCTTGCGCGCCTAACCGTCAGCGCCGCACGAGAGCGTGCGGCAGCAGGATCTCGCCGGCCGGCTCGCCCTGGCGCAAGCTGCGCAAGCATTCCACGATGCGGGGCCCGAACGCCGGGTAGGGCACCCGCACCGAGCTCAGCCACGGCGCGATCCAGCCGTTCAGCGCGTTGTCGTCGATCCCCACCGGCTCGCAGTCGCCCGGCACGCCGACGCCGCGCTCCAGCGCGGCCCGGTAGAGCCCGTAGGCCATGAGGTCGCTCGGGCACAGCACTCCGTCCGGCCACTCTTGCGCCGGCCCCAGCGCGCCCGCGGCCGCATAGCCGGCGTCCAGATGGTTGCTCCCCGCGCCGGCGACGATCCGCACGGCCAGGCCCGGCGCCTGAGCGGCGAAGCGCTCCACGAACCCCTCCACGCGGTCCCGGATGGTTGAGGACAGCTCCGCCGGATGGATCGCGGCTGGCCGCCGCACGCCGCGCGCCAGCAGATGGTCGGCCGCGTCCGCCCCGGCCTTGCGGTTGTCGATCCCCACGAAGGCGAGCCCCCCATAGGGGCTGCGCCGGTTCACGAACACGATCGGGTCGCCGCGCCCCACGGCTGCCTCGAGCTCCGGGCTCGCCACCGCGCTCACCACCACGAAGCCTTCCACGAAGCGCGACCGCATGGCGCGCAGATACTCGTCCTGCAGGTCCGGCCGGTCGTGGGTGTCGCACAGGATCATCACCGTGCCCGCGTCGCGCAGCGCCGCCTCCGTGGAGGCCGCGATGGCCGCCATGGCGGGGTTGTCGAGGTTGGGCGCCAGCATGGCGACGAGCTGGCTCTCGCCGCCGCGCAGGCTGCGGCCCACCGGGTTCGGCCGAAAGCCGCGCTCGGCTATCAGCCGCTGCACCCTCTCGACAGTGGCCGGGGAGGCGCGGTCCAGCGCGCCGTTGGCGATGCGCGACACGGTCGACACCGAAACCCCCGCCTCCGCGGCGATGTCGGCGAGGGAGGCGCGCGCGCCAATGCGTCTGTCCGGCTCGATTCTGCTCACGCGCAAGCCCTACCATCATGGGCGAGAGAGGCCCATTGACAGTTTAGGCAAACGTTTGCCAAACTCAACCGCGAAGCCGGGATCAGGCCCTTACAGGCCCATCCCGCGCGGACGATCCGCAACCGGCGCGCCAAGCCCGGACGGTTCCAGGGAGGAGAACGCCATGAAGACACATAGGTGGGCGCTCGGCTGCGCCCTGGCGCTGTCGCTGCTCGGCTCCACGGTCGCACAGGCCCAGACCACGCTGCGCATAATGTGGTACTCGGACGGCAACGAGGGCGAGGTCATGGCCGACCTGCTCAAGCGCTTCGAGGACAAGAACAAGGACATCAAGGTCGTTCTCGACAACGCGCCCTTCAAGGCGATCACCGAGACGCTGCCGGTCCAGCTCGCGTCCGGACAGGGCCCCGACATCGCCCGCATCACCGACATGGGCGGCCTCGCGCCCTTCCTGCTCGATCTGCGGCCACACCTCAAGGATGCCGCCACCTTCGAGAAGAACTACGGCCCCTTCCTGGAGTGGATGCGCGTCCCGGGAAACACCACCGCGATCCCCGGCTACATGACGCAGCTCACCGTCACGGGCCCCTTCGTCAACAAGACGCTGTTTGAGCAGGCCGGCGTGCCGATGCCTGGCCCGAAGGCGACCTGGGAGGAGTGGGCCAAGGCGCTGAAAACCGTCGCCGACAAGGTGAAGGCGCCGTTCCCGCTGGCGCTGGACCGCTCCGGCCACCGCTTCTTCGGCCTCGCGGTGTCGCAGGGCGCCAAGGTGGTGGACGCCAAGGGCGAGCCCGCCGTCGTCGACGAAGGCTTCAAGCGCGCCGCGCAACTCGTGGTCGACTGGCACAAAACCGGCGTGATGTCGAAGGAGCTCTGGGGCTCGGTGAGCGGCGCGGCCTATCGCGGCGCCAATGAGGAGTTCAAGAACGCCCAGGTGGTCATGTACGTCTCGGGCTCCTGGCAGATCGCCCAGTTCGACAAGACGGTCGGCGACGCCTTCGACTGGGTCGCGGTTCCGACGCCTTGCGGTCCGGCGAACTGCTCCGGCATGCCGGGCGGGGCCGGCCTCGTCGGCATCAAGGCCACCAAGAACCCGGCCGAGGTCGCGCGCCTGCTGGAATGGCTCGCCAGCGACGACGTGGTGAGCGAGTTCTACTCGCGCACGCTGTTCGTTCCCGGCAACCTCTCTGTGGCCAAGAAGGGCGTCGCCTATCCGAGCGCCAAGCCGCAGGCCGCCGCCGCCCTCAAGGTGTTCGGCGAGGCCGTCGCGGCCATCGATCCGGCCGCCTACAAGATCCAGGGCTGGACCAACAGCCGCATCGTCTTCAACGCCGCCATCAGCCGCATCGGCCAGGCGGTCTCGGGCGAGACGACCCTGGACGAAGCCTACAAGCGCATCGAAACCGACGTCGCCCAGCAGATCGCCGAGCGCGCCAAAAAGCAGTGACGAGCGTTGTCTCTGGTGGTGGCCGATAAGGCGACCGCAGTCGTCGCAACACCCTCGCCGTCATCCCCGGCGACCTGCGCAGCAGGTCGGGAAGGGGATCCGGAGCAATGGCTCTCACCCCTGTATCCCCGTCCCGGCGCTCCGCGCCGCCGGGGATGACGGAAGAGGATGTGCCCGATCGACTGGCGAGAAGCCGGACCGGCTGGGCCACCCTCCCGTCATTGCGAGCGGCAGCGAAGCAATCCAGCTGATGCCGGGCGTTTAGACTGGATTGCCTCGCCTCCGGCTCGCAATGACGGCGAGGCGCTGAGGTATATGAGCGAAAACAACGGCCGCAGCACAAGCAAGCGAACCGATCACATGACGCAACCCGCCCAACCACCCGCCCGCGCCCGCTCCTCCCTTTGGGAGGGGCTCGGCCTCGCGCTGGTGCGGCTCTTTGATCCGCCGATGCGGGCGTTGCAGCGCCTCATCGGGGTGGGGCGGATGCCGTATGTGTTCCTGCTGCCGAACGCGCTGTTCTTCGGCGTGTTCGTGTTCCTGCCCATCGGGATCAATATCGTGTTCTCGGTTACGGGCGGCACGGCGCTGTTTCCCTCGCAGCGGCCCTATGTGGGCGGCCAGCAATACGCCTACCTGCTGGAATGCGGCTCCTACCTGGAGCCCTCGACCTGCCGCGAGGACCATTTCTGGCGCGGGGTCGCCAACACGCTGAAGTTCACCGTGTTCCAGATGATCGCCATGGTGCTGTTCTCGCTGGCAGCCGCGCTGGTGCTGAACCGGCCCATCCGGGCGCGCGGCTTCTTTCGCGCCGTGTTCTTTTTCCCGGTGCTGCTGTCGCCGGTCGTGGTGGCGCTGATCTGGAAGTGGATCCTGCAGCGCGACGGCCTGCTCAACGCGGTGCTGACGACGGCCGGCGGCGAGAAAATCCTGTTCTTCGTGGACCCGGGTTGGGCCATGTTCTGGTCGGTCTTCGTGTCCGTCTGGGCCCATATGGGCTTCTACACGCTGATCCTGCTGGCCGGCCTTCAGGCCATTCCGCGTGACATCTACGAGGCGGCCGAGATGGACGGCACGCGCCCGTGGCGCACGCTGGTGCGCATCACGCTGCCGCTGCTCTGGCCGAACCTGCTGGTCGTGCTCGTGCTGGTGCTGATCCGCTCCGTCCAGGTCTTCGACGAAGTGTTCGTGCTCACCGGCGGCGGCCCCGGCACCGCCACCATGATGATCGTGCAGTACATCTACACCACCGCCTTCGCCAACCAGGTGCAGAACTTCGGCCTTGCGGCCGCCGCCTCCGTGCTGCTCGGCCTCGTGCTGTTCGGGCTCACGCTGCTGCAGCTCTATTTCACCCGCAGGAAAAGCGCATGACCGGCGTCGCCCGCCTGCTCACGGCCCGCCGTGGCGTCGGCCGGCTCCATTGGACCGATTGGGTGTCCTACGGCTTCCTGGCGCTCGCCGTGGTGCTGATGTTCGGCCCCGTGCTGTGGCTCGTCGTGTCGTCGTTCAAGACGCCCGCCGCTCTGCTGGAATTCCCGCCGACGCTTGCGCCGCTGGCCCAGAAGCAGGTGCGGGTGGAAGGTTACCCGCAGCCGCTGCCGCTCTTCTCTGTCTCGATGGAGGACGGCTCGGTTCGCCAGCTCGCCCAGGTGCGCCGCGTCGGCATCATCGCCCAGATGGTGGACCCCGCCAGCCCCGGCGCCACCGTGCGTGTTCCGGTCGACAAGCGCACGCCGGTGCGCGAGGTCGCGTTCGCCTTCGAGAACTACACCGAGCCGCTGGCCAAGTTCGACTTCCTCCGGTTTCTCGGCAACTCGCTGTTCGTCACCGTGGTGGCCACCCTGATCACGCTGGTGATCAACTCCATGGCGGCATACGCGCTCTCGATTTACGAGTTCAAGGGCAAGAGCCTGGCCATGCTTGGCGTGATCGGCACGCTGATGATCCCGATCACCATCATCCTGGTGCCGGTCTATCTCGTCGTCACCGAGATGGGGCTCGTGAACTCGCTCTGGGCCGTGATCCTCCCCGGCGCGGCGACGCCCACCGGCGTGTTCCTGCTGCGCCAGTACATGCTCACTATTCCGCGCGATCTCATTGAGGCGGCCCGCATGGACAAGGCCTCCGAGTGGCGCATCTACGCGCGCATCGTGGTGCCGCTGTCGCTGCCGGCTCTGGCGGTGCTCGCCATCTTCTCGATCATGTGGCGATGGAACGACTTCCTGTGGCCGCTGGCGGTGCTCACCAAGAGCGAGGTCCACACCCTGCAGATCGCCCTCAACGCCTTCCAGGGCGAGTTGCAGACGCAATGGCACTACCTGCTCGCCATGACGGTGGTGACGCTGGCGCCGGTCGCGATCGTGTTCGCGTTCCTGCAGCGCTTCATCACCACCGGCATCGCCAACACGGGAATGAAGTGATGGCCGGCCTCGAACTCAAAGCCATCCGCAAGGACTACGGCCCTGTCGCGGTGCTGAAGGGCGTTGACCTCACCATTGCGGATGGCGAGTTCGTGGTGTTCGTCGGCCCGTCCGGCTGCGGCAAGTCCACGCTTTTGCGCGTCATCGCGGGGCTCGAAACCGTCACCGGCGGGGCCGTGACGATCGATGGTCAGGACGTCACCCGCACGCCGGCCTCGGATCGCGGCCTCGCGATGGTATTCCAGTCCTACGCGCTCTACCCGCATATGAGCGTCTACGACAACATGGCCTTTGCGCTGGAGAACATGGGCGTCGCCAAGGCCGACATCGACGCCCGCGTGCGCCGCGCCGCCACGATGCTGCGGCTGACCGACTACCTCGCCCGCAAGCCCGGCGCGCTCTCGGGCGGGCAGCGCCAGCGCGTCGCCATCGGCCGCGCCATCGTGCGCGACCCCAAGATCTTCCTGTTCGACGAGCCGCTCTCCAACCTCGACGCCGAGTTGCGCGTCGCCACCCGCAAGGAGTTGGCAGCGCTCCACGCCGAGATCGGCGGCACGATGATCTACGTCACGCACGACCAGGTCGAGGCCATGACGCTGGCCGACCGCATCGTGGTGCTGAACGGCGGGCGCATCGAGCAGGTTGGCCGGCCGCTGGAGCTCTACAACGATCCCGCCAACCTGTTCGTGGCCGGTTTCATCGGCTCGCCGCGCATGAACCTGCTTCCGGCCGGGGTTGACCCGGACGGCGCGCTCACGCTCGCTGGCCGCGTTCTCTCGGGCGTGGCGCCCGGCGCCCAACTCGCAGGCGAGGCCGTGACGCTGGGCGTGCGGCCCGAGCATGTCGGCCTCTGCGCCGCCCCCGACGCCGACGCCACCGTGGCGGTGGATCTCGTCGAGCAGCTCGGCGGCGAGACGTTCCTGTACGCGTCCGGCCCGGACGATCTCAAGCTCACCATCCGCCTCGACGGCCAGGTCGGCGTCGGGCGCGGCGATATCCTGCCCGTGCGGTTCGACCGCGCGCGCCTGCACGTGTTCGACGCGGCCGGGCGCGCCCGGCCTCTCGTTGCCCCCCGGAGTCCCGCATGAAAGCCCTGACCCGCGCCCGCTATGCCGGGCGCGACGGCGTCTACGCCGTGTTCGCGCTCGACCATGGCGTCGAGATCCGCATCGGCCTTCTGGAGCCCGATCTCGGCCGCATGCTGATGCGCCGCAACGGCTTCTATCGGCTCGACCGCGGCTGGACGGTCGCGCCGGACGGCGGCGACGTGCCTTACGAGGGTCGGCCGCGCGATAACGTCTCCGGCTTCTCGTGCCCTGCCGCGAGCGTGACGGAACGCGACGGGGGCGTGGTGACGCTCGCAGGCGATCGGCTGCGCGCCGAGGTGACGCTGGAGCCCTTCGGCGTCGCCTGGTTCCGGGCCGGCGAAAGCGCACCCTTTCTGCAGGACCGCCGCACGCAGGCTTACTTCGTGTCGCGCAAGACCCACGCCTTCGTGCATCACGTGGAGCGCCATGAGCACGACCGGCATTACGGCCTAGGCGACAAGGCCGGGCCGCTGGACCGAACCGGCCGGCGCTTCCGCATCGACGCCGTCGACCCCTGCGGCTTCGACGCCGAGCTGAGCGACCCGCTCTACAAGATGATCCCCTTCGTGATCGTGGCCGGGCCGACAGGCGCGCACGGGATCTACTACGACAACGTCGCCACCGCCGAAGTCGACCTCGGGGCGACGCTCGACAACTACCACGGGCTGTTCCGCTCCTACCGCGCTGATGACGGCGACCTCGACGCCTATGTGTTCGCCGGGCCGGGCGTGCCGGACGTCGTGCAGGCCTTCTCGCGCCTCACCGGCGGCCACGCCTTCGGGCCGCTTTGGACGCTAGGCTTCGCCACCACCTCCATGGCGATCGCGGACGCGCCGGACGCGCATGCCCGCATCGCCGACTACATCGCCAAATGCGCCGAGCACAGCATACCCTGCGACAGCTTTCACTTCGGCTCCGGCTACACGATGATCGACGGCCGGCGCTACGCCTTCCACTGGAACCGGGACAAGTTCCCCGATCCCGAGGCGACGCTGAAGAGCCTCAACGACGCTGGGCTGCACCCGGTCACAAACCTGAAGCCCTGCCTGCTGGAGGATCATCCGCGCCTCGCCGAGTTGCGCGACGGCGGAGGGCTGGTGCTGGACGGCGAAACGCGCGAGCCGGCCGTGGCGCAGTTCTGGGACGGGCTCGGCTTCCACCTCGATTTCACCCACCCCAACGGCCGCGCCTGGTGGCGCGCCGGCATCAACAGCGCGCTGCTCAACAAAGGCGTCGTGACGGTCTGGAACGACAACAACGAATACGAGATCTGGGACGAGGACGCCGTTGCGCATGGCGACGGCAGGCCCTTCCCGCAGACGCTGGCGCGCCCGGCGCAGGCGCTGCTGATGACCAAGCTGTCGCGCGACGCGCAGGTCGCGCATGCGCCCGGCAAGCGCCCCTACGCGATCACGCGCGGCGGCGCGGCAGGCATCGGCCGCTATGGCCAGACCTGGTCCGGCGACAACGAGACCGCCTGGAAGACGCTCCGCTTCAACCTCACCCAGGGGCTCAACATGAGCCTCTCGGGCCTCTACGACATCGGCCACGACGTCGGCGGCTTCCACGGCCCCAGCCCCGGCCCGGAACTCCTCTGCCGCTTCGTCGAATTCTGCTCCTTCTGGCCTCGCTTCGTCATGAACTCCTGGAACACGGACGGTGTCACCACGCTGCCGTGGATGCACCCGGGCGTGATCCCGCCCATCCGCGAGGCCATCCGCCTGCGCTACCGGCTCGCGCCCTACCTGTACGCGTGCATGTGGCGCGCCGCGCTCACGGACGAGCCAGCCGTGCGCCCGCTCTTCTACGACTTCCCGCAGGATCCCGGCGCCGTCGCCACCGAGGACGCTTTCATGCTCGGCCCGGACCTCCTGGTCGCGCCAGTTCTGGAGGAAGGCGCCCAGACCCGCGCGGTGCGGCTGCCCGAACACGCCGACGGCTGGTACGCATTCCACGACGGCGCGCATCATGCGGGTGGGACGGTCGCGACCGTGGACGCATCGCTCGGCCGCGCGCCGCTCTTCGTGCGCGCCGGGGCCATGCTCCCGCTGGCTCAGCCGGGCGAACGCCTCGACCCCGCGCAGGATCGCGTCCGCGAGGTGGCGATCTATGGCGCGCCCACGGCTGCCGACGCGACGCTCTATGACGACGACGGCGACACAGCCGGCTGGCGAGACGGAGCCGGGAGGGTGACGCGGTTGAAGCTGCGGGACGGCAGCCTGTCCGCCACGGCCGAGGGCCGTTACGAGCCCGCCTGGCGCGAGATCCGCGTACGCTGCGTTGGCGGCGCCCTGCCGGAGCTGGCGCCGGATGGCCCCGTGCGCCTGATCCGCTGAGCGGCGCTCAGCCCTTGCTGGGCTGCTGCGTGGCGGCCAGCAGCACGAGGCCGTCGCTCATCAGCACCGGGCTCGTTTCGCCGACCTGCGCGATCAGCTCGCCCAGCGTGACCTCGAACGGCTCCGGCGCCGCCCTGAAATCCTCCAGGATGGCTTCGGCGGTCTCCTCGCCGATGGCCGCGCAACTCGTCAGGCCCTGGATGAACGGCCTCTCGTCGAGCAGGAACGGCAGGCTGCAGCACCAGACGTTGCGCATGGAATTGGGGCCGTCCACCAGCCTGAACGTCTCGTCGACCCGGATGGCGCGCCCGCCGGGATCGTCGCCGAGGTCGCGGTTGGCGAACAGCAGCGTCCGCAGCGTCGGGAAAGGAAACGCCTCGTCGCGCGCGGCCTCCTGGCCCGTGGCGTCGAAGATGCAGTCGAACGCCATGGCCGCGCCGCCCGAGACCACGCGCCCGCCCTGCGCCTTGCGCTCAAGGCGGTAGTCCGGATCGAGCTTCTCGAGATGGAGCACGCCGGCGTCACGCAGGGCGAGCAGCCGTTCCACCGAGCGCGGCGGAACGGCCGCGTAGTTGTCCACGAACACGCGCTTCAGCCCCATGTCGAAGCGGCGCATCTCGGTGTCGTCAAGCGCCGGAACGCACGCCCCGAACGCCTCGTGGCTGCGCAAGATCGCGTAGCGCCACGCCACAACGCGCTGGACCTTTGCGTTGCGGCGGACCTCTTCCAGGTTGCGCCGCGCCCACGCGAACGGGTCCGCCCCGTCGCGCTCGGCGAAATACGCGTCCGCGAAGCTGTCTGCATCCAGGCCGCCTAATCCGATGCGCTCGGCATAAGCCGGATCTTGCGCCGCCAGCATGGCCGCGAACGACCCGAACACGGCGTCCAGAACCTGCCCGGGCGGGCTGGCGTCCACCAAGCGGAGGACATCCGCCTCCGAGAAGCCTTCCGCCGGCGTGGTCGGCAGTGGGCAAAAGAAATCCGCCTCGGGCAGCCTGCCGCCACGCGACATCATCGTGACGCGCAGCGGCGCCGCATCCGGGAACGACTGGTAGCGCGCCCCCGCGAACAGGCCGCGCTGGCTCGCCATCGCGGTGGCGAGGTCGATCGCCGACAAGGACGACCCCAGGATCGCGACCTCCTGGACGTCGTCCTTCAGCGTCGTCAGCGCCTTGTGCGGATATTCCACGCTGAGATGCCCCGTCGCGATCACGAGCTTGTCGCAGGCGCAGCTCCAATGCGCGCCGTCCCGCTCGGCGACGATTCGGATCGCGGCCTCGAACGGAACGACGTCCTTGACCCGGGTGTTCGTAAGGACGCGCAAATCATGTCCCCGCGCCAGCGCCTCGTCCCGCAGCAGCGCCAGTTGCTCGGCGAAATAGGCGCCGAGCGCCACGCGGGGAAAGAAGTCCCGCTCGCCCAGGCGGTCGCGCTCCAGCCCCCACGCCGCGAGGGCTCCATCGGGGCGTCGCTTCATGTAGTCCAGCAGCGTCTCGACAACAGGCGGCAGCTCGACGCTGGCGATGTTGGCCAGCATCTCGACGGTGTTGAGCCGCGGATCATAGGGCGTCCCGACGCCGGCCTGCGGCCCCGCCTCGAACAGCAGCAGCGTCAACGGCCGCGGCTGCCGCACGAGGCTGCGCAGCGTGTAGATCGCCGTTGGCCCCGTACCGATGATCGCGACAGTCCGCACGCAACGCTCCACCCGGCCCTGAACCACGCGGAAACTATGCCGCTGAAGCTTGGTTCCAACCGAGGGGGTGCGGCCTTTTGGGCAAGCGCTACGCACAACATCACGCGGCGCGCCGAAGGCTCCGTGCAACTTGAACATGCTCAGGAAAATATGGCTGGGGCGGGAGGATTCGAACCTCCGCATGGTGGAATCAAAATCCACTGCCTTACCGCTTGGCGACGCCCCATCAGACTCATCGTCCGGCGCGGCGGACCATAGTGGGAGGCGCCATGGCGCGCAACGGGGGGAGGCGCGGTTTTGGCGCCGTTTGGGCGCGGCGAATGGGGCCGTGCGGGGCGGATCGTGACGGCCCATCGGCCGGCGGCGCTCGCGCTTGCTGCGGGCGCCCGCTCCGTTAGGGTCGCGCCCAGCCACGCCCACCATCCGGAGCACACGCCATGGCCGACGAACTCGTGTTCTACACCAACCCGATGTCGCGGGGGCGCATCGCCCGGTGGATGCTGGAGGAGGTGGGGCGGCCCTACCGCACCGAGATCCTGGACTACGGCACGACCATGAAGGCGGTTGAGTATCTCGCCGTGAACCCGATGGGTAAGGTTCCGGCCGTGCGCCACGGGCGGACGGTCGTGACCGAGGCGGCCGCGATCTGCGCCTATCTGGCGGACGTATTTCCGGGCTCGGGGCTCGCGCCGCCCCACGGCTCGCCGGAGCGCGGGCCATATTACCGTTGGATGTTCTTCGCCGCCGGTCCGGTCGAGGCGGCGGTGTCCAACAGGGCGCTGGGGTGGGCGGCGCCCGAGGGGCGCGAGCGCATGCTCGGCTATGGCCGTTTCGAGGACGCGATGACGGCGCTCGACTATGCGGTTTCGCAGAGCGACTACATCGCGGGCGATCGCTTCACGGCGGCGGACGTGTATGTCGGCTCACAGGTCGGGTGGGGGCTGGCCTTCGGGACCATCGAGAAGCGCCCCGCCTTCGAGCGCTACTGGGCGCGGGTGAGCGAGCGGGCAGCCTACCGGCGCGCGACCGAGATCGACGATGCGCTGATGCCGAAGGAGTAACCCGGCGCGCACGGGCTCCGGCTCTAGCGCCTCACGCCGAGCCGGCGCAGCGCGATGCGCTCCAGCGCCGTCATCGCATCGTAGATCAGCACCGCCATCACGCCCACCACCAGCCCGCCCTGCAGGATGAAGGCGGTGTTGTCCGACAACAGCCCGGCAATGATGACTTCGCCAAGCCCCTTGGCGGCCACCGTGGAGCCAATCGTGGCGGTGCCGATCGCGATCACGGTGGAAAGGCGCACACCCTCCAGGATCTGCGGCGCGGCGAGCGGCAGCTCGATTTTCAACAGGCGCTGCAAGCCGCTCATGCCCGCGCCTTTGGCCGATTCCACCACGGCCGCCGAAACCTGCTGCAGCCCGCTGAGGGTGTTTTCAAAAATCGGCAGCAACCCGTAGACGAACAGCGCGATCAGCGTCGGCGCCTGCCCGAAACCGACCAGCGGCGCCGCCACCGCCAGCACGGCGACGGGCGGAAAAGTCTGGCCGATATTCACGATGGCGCGCGACAGCGGCAGGAATTCGGCCCCCGCCCGGCGGGTCACCAGCACGCCCAGCGCGATCGCCACGGCGGCGCTCGCGACGGTGGCCACCGCAACGAGTTCGAGATGCGCGACCGCGAGGTCGAGCAAGGAGGCCTGGGCGTAGATCGGCGGCGCGCCGTTCTGCGTCAGCGGCGCGAACACGGGCGCGAAGCTTTGCGGCGCTAGCAAGAAGGCGAGCAGCAGCACGAGCGCGACGATGCGCGGCGCCAGCGCCAGCGCGCTCATGCGCCGCGCCCAAGCGCGAGAATGCGGCGCAGCGAGAGGCGCCCGGGCGGCGCCCCCGCCTCGCCGCTCACCGCCGCCGCATCGGCCCCCCGCCAGATCAGCTCCGCAAGAGCGTCGCGCAGGTTGGCGTCCGGCGCGATCGGGGGAAGGCCGGCCGTGTCGCCGGGCTCCGCGGCGTCGCGCGCGGTCTTGAGGGACAGCGCCCGCAGCGCCCGGTCGGAGGAGCCGATCAGCCGCGATACGTAATCGTTGGCCGGGCGCAGCAGCAGGTCCTCGGGCTTGCCATATTGCTGCAGCTTGCCGCCGCTCATCACCGCAATGGCGTCGCCGAGGTGAAACGCCTCCTCCATGTCGTGCGTCACGAGAAGGATGGTGGTTTCGAAGCGCCGCTGGATGGCCTTGACGTCGTCCTGCGCCTTGACGCGGATTATGGGATCCAGCGCGCCGAAGGGCTCGTCCATCAGCAGGATGTTGGGCCCGGCCGCCAGGGCGCGCGCCACGCCGACGCGCTGCTGCTCGCCGCCGGAAAGCTCGTCCGGGTATTTGCCCGCGAAAAGGGCGGGATCGAGCTGGAGAGCCTCCAGGAGCTCCGCCACGCGGGCGCGGATCCTGACTTTCGGCCAGCCGAGCAGCGTCGGTACGGTGGCGACGTTCTGCGCCACGGTGCGGTGCGGAAACAGGCCGTGGCCTTGGATGGCGTAGCCGATGCCGCGGCGCAGGATGGGGCCGGGAATGGACGCGACATCCCGCCCGTCGATCAGCACCCTCCCGGCCGTGGGCTCGACCAGGCGATTGACCATGCGCAGCAGCGTCGACTTGCCGGAGCCCGATTGGCCGACCACCACCGTGAAGGATCCCGGCTGGATCTGCATGGAGACGTCCGACACCACGTCGACTTCGCCGTAGCGCTTGGTGAGGTTTCCGAGCTCGATCATGCCGGGCGCCTGCCGAGTGCGTCGACAGCGGCATCCAGCAGCACCGCGGCCGCGAACGCCATCGCGACCGTGGGGGCTGCGCCGAGCAGCACGAGGTCGATGGCGGTCTGGCCGACGCCTTGGAAAACGAAGGTCCCGAGCCCGCCGCCGCCGATCAGCGCCGCGATGGTGGCGAGGCCGATGTTTTGCACCAGCACCACTCGCACGCCGGCGAGGATTACCGGCAGGGCGAGCGGGATTTCGATGCGGGCGAGGATCTGCCGACGCGTCATGCCCATACCGGCGGCGGCGTCCACCACGGTGGCGGGCACGCGGCCAAGTCCCAGCGCCGTGTTGGCCGTCACGGGCAGCAGCGCATAGAGGGTCAGGGCGAGCAGCGCCGGCGCGGCGCCGATGCCGCGGATGCTGAGCTCCGCCGCCCAGGGCTGCGTGCGGCCGAGCCAGGCGAGCGGCCCCATCAGGAGGCCGAACAGCGCGATGCTCGGGATCGTCTGCACGATGTTGAGGAACGGCAGCGCGACTCCGCGCAGGCGGGGCCGGAGGGCGCAAAGCGCGCCGAGCGGGGCACCGATCAGGATCGCGGCCGCCACGGAGCCGCCGGCGAGCAGCAGGTGCTGGCGCACTTCGCGCCCGAACACGTCCGCCCGAGACGCATATTCGCGCATCACCGAGAGCTGGTCGAAGAGGCCGGAGCGAAACGCCAGCACGGTCACGGCGGCGGCGCTCGCGAGGGCGGCCATGCGTACCAGCGGCGAAAGCCGCAATCGGGCCAGCGCGTCGGTGGCGAGAAGCGCCAGCGCGAGCAGCAGCAGCCAGGCGCCGCCCCCGGGCGCGACCCGGGCGAAGCGGTCGCCCGGAGGCGTCAGCCAGCCGGCCCCGAAGCCGAGCGCCAGCGCCACGGCGGCGACGCCCAGCAGCGCGGCGGAGAGCCGAACGGGTGGCCGCCGGTCCAGAAGCGCCACCGCGGCGACCAGCGCCAGCACGGCGAGAAACGCCGCCGCGAGGGCCGGCCCGAGCGCGTCGGCCAGCGTCTTGGTTGCGCCCGCCGCGATGCGGTTGGCCTTGAACACAAGAAAGGGCAGGGCCGCGAGCCCGCCGCCTCCCAGGGCGATTAGCAGGAGGCCGAGGCGGTCCAGGCGGGCCAGGACGCCTGTCCCATCCTGGTGCGATGGCGCCGCGGCGGCCCGTTGCGTCGCCATCGCGTCGCGCCTTACTTCTTCAGAAAGCCCTTGGATTTCAGGTATTCCTCCGCGACCGCCTTGGCGGGCTCGCCGCCCACCTGAATGCGGGCGTTCAGGTCCTGCAGCGTCTCGCGGGTGAAGCTCTCGAACACGGGCTTCAGCCACTCGGCGATCTTCGGGTTCTCCTTCAGCACGGCCTCGCGGATGATCGGGGCGGGCGCATAGACGGGCTGGTCGTTCTTGTCGTCGTCCATGACCACGAGCCCCGAGGCAGCGACGCCGCCGTCGGTGCCGTACGCCATGGCGGCGTTGACGCCGTTCGTCTGGTCGGCCGCCGCCTTGATGGTCGCGGCCGTGTCGCCGCCCGAGAGCACGACGAGTTGTTCGGGCTTCATCGTAAAGCCGTAGGTCTTGCCGAAGGAGGGCAGGGCCGCCGGCGAGTTCACAAATTCGGCCGAGCCCGCGAGCTTTGCGGCGCCGCCGCCCGAAACCCACTTGCCGAAGTCGCTCATGGTCTTCAGCTTGGCCTTGTCGGCCACATCCTTGCGCACCGCGATCGCCCAGGTGTTATTGGCCGGCGCGGGCGTGAGCCAGACGATTTTGTTGGCGTCGTAGTCGAGCTTCTTGGCCAGTTCGTAGCCCTTGGCGAGGTCTTTCCAGGCGCCGTCCTCGGCCTTGTTGAAGAAGAAGGCCGCGTTGCCGGTGTATTCCGGGTAGATGTCGATCTCGCCCGAAATGATCGCATTGCGCACCACCGGCGTGCCGCCCAATGTGAGGCGGTCCTGCGTCTTGACGCCATTCGCCTCCAGGACGATGCGAATGACGTTGCCGAGCAGCGTCGCCTCGGTGTCCAGCTTGGAGGACACGACGACGTCGGCCTTGGCTGCGCCGGCGGCGCCCATCGCCAGTCCGAACGCCACGGCGGCGATTGTGCTGAATTTGATCATGGAAGCCCTCGTTGTCGTAATCCGCCTCAGGCCCCCGCCGCCTCAAGTTTGGCTGGCCGAAACGATACGGGTCAAGAGCCGCGCTGGATTGGCGCTGGCCCGCTCGGGGCTGTGAACTCGGTCACACACGTAAAGGCTGCATCGTGGTCCAATGATTGCGCCGAAAGGCGATCTTCTCGACTTCCCTCCGAGGAGCTCTCTTCACTCCGAAGGCTCCGACTTCCCGCCGGCCCCGCGCCGGCGGGTTTTTTCGTGATCGTCACGGGGCCGCGCCCCTAGGCCACGGCGCTTTCCGGCCGGGGTTCGCCATCGGCGGCGCGCAGCCTGGCGGGCGTGCGCCTGCGGCGATGGATCTTATCCATCAGCAGGTAGATCACCGGCGTCGTGTAGAGCGTCAGCAACTGCGACACGATCAGCCCGCCCGCGATGGTGACGCCCAGCGGGCGGCGCAGTTCGGAACCCGGGCCGGTCGCCAGGATCAGCGGCACGGCGCCGAGCAGGGCGGCGAGCGTGGTCATCAGGATGGGCCGGAACCGCTCGAGGCAGGCCTCGTGAATGGCGTCCAGCGGCGCCAGCCCGCGCCGGCGCTCGGCGTCGAGCGCGAAGTCGACAAGCATGATGCCGTTCTTCTTCACGATGCCGATCAGCAGGATCACGCCGATGAAGGCGATCACGGACAGCTCCATCCCGGTGATCTTGAGCGCCAGCAGCGCCCCCAGTGCGGCAGATGGCAGCGTCGACAGGATGGTGAGCGGATGCGCGAGGTCCTCGTACAGGATGCCGAGCACGAGGTAGACGGCGATCAGCGCTATGCCGACCAGCACGGGCTGCGACCCGGCGCTCTGCGCGAAGGCCTTGGCGTCGCCCGCGAACTCGGCGTGCAGAGTGTCGGGTAAGTGCATCTCGGCGACCGCGGCCAGGATGCGGCTCTGCGCGTCGGCGGCCAGCACCCCCGGAGCCATGTCATACGTGATGGTGGCGGCCGGGAACTGGCCCTGGTGGTTGACGACCAGCGGGGCGAGGCCGCGCTCCACCGTGGCGACGGACGAGAGCGGCACGAGCCCGCCGCCGCTCGCCGGAACATAGATGGCCGACAGGTCCCCCGGATCGCGCTGGAAGCGCTGCTCCACCTCCATGACGATGCGGTATTGGTTGCGCTGCGAGTAAATGGTTGAGATCTGCCGCTGCGCGAAGGCGTTGTTCAGGGCGTTGTCGATGTCCTGGATCTTGACGCCAAGGCGCGAGGCGGTCGGCCGGTCGATCACCACATTGGCCTGCAGCCCGTTGGGCTGGCGGTCCGTGGACACGTCCACGAGGCCCTCAACGGCCTTGATCTTGTCCAGCACCCGCGGGGCCCAGGCGATCAGCTCGTCATAGTCCGGCGTCCACAGTGTGAACTGGTTGGGCGAGTTGCCCTGCCGCCCGCCCACGCGCACGTCCTGGCTGGCGAACAGGAACACGCGGATACCCGCGACCTCGGCGAGCTTCTTGCGCAGCCGATCGATCACCAGCGGGGTCGCCAACCCGTCGCGCTCGGCCTGCGGCTTCAGGCTCACATACATCTGGCCCTGGTTCACCGAGCCCGACCAGCCGCTCGCCCCGACCGAGGAGCCGATGCCCACCACGGCGGGGTCGGCCTGCACGATGGCGGCGACGCGCTCCTGCAGGTCCAGCATCGCCGGGAACGAGATGTCGGTCGACGCTTCCGTGAAGCCGAACAGGAGGCCGGTGTCGTCCTGCGGGAAAAAGCCCTTGGGCGTCTTGATGAACAGGTTCACGGAGGCCGCGATGGTGGCGAGCAGGATCAGCACCGCCAGGAACTTCTGCCGCAGCACCACCGCGAGCGTCGCCGCGTAAAAGCGCACCAGCCCGGCCAGCGCGCCTTCCACCACCCGGTCCACGAGCCTGCCCCGGTCCTGCGCGGGCGGGCTCTTGCTGCGCGCGCAGATCATCGGCGTGACGGTGAGCGACACCACGGTCGAGATCACGATCGTGAAGGCCAGCGTCATCGCGAACTCGCGGAACAGCTTGCCGAGTACGCCGCCCATCATGAACAGCGGCAGGAACGCGGCCAGCAGCGACACGCTGATCGACACCACCGTGAACCCGATCTGCCGCGCCCCCTCGATGGCGGCCTGCAGCGCCGAGAGCCCGGCCGCGCGGTTGCGGTCGTAGTTCTCGATCATCACGATGGCGTCGTCGACCACGAACCCCACCGACACCGCCAGCGCCATAAGCGAGATGTTGTCGAGCGAAAAACCCGCCGCCCACATGCACGCGCAGGCTCCGGCCAACGAGAGAGGCACCGTCACGCCGGCCGCCATGGTCGGCGTGAGCCTGCGCAGGAACACGAGCACCACCAGCATCACGAGGCCCACCGTGGCCGCGAGCGTCCACTGCATGTCGTCCACGCTGGCGCGGATCGTCACCGTGCGGTCGGACAGGATGTCGACCTTGATGCCCGCCGGCACCCAGCGGCCGAGCTCCGGCAGCAGCGCCTTGATCTGGTCCACGGTCGCGATGACGTTGGCGTCGGCCTGCTTGGTGATGTTGAGCAGCACGGCGGGCTTGCCGTTGTAGCTCGCCGCCGAGCGCCGGTTGCGCGTGCCGGCCTCCACGGTCGCGATATCGCCGAGCCGCACGCTGACGCCGTTGAGCGTCTTCACCAGCAGCCGCGCGACGTCGTCGGGCTTGGCGAGTTGCGCATTGGTCGCGATAGCCAGCATGCGCTCGTCGCCATCAATGGAGCCGATCGGCGCCAGTGCATTTGCCGCCACGATGGCGCTACGCACGGTCTCCATCGAGACCCCCATGGCGGCGAGCCGCGACGGATCGATCCGCACCCGGATCGCCGGCTGCTCGGCGCCCGACACGCTGACGTCGCCGACCCCGCTCACCTGCGCGATGCGCTGCGCGATCACGCTGTCGGCCGCGTCGTAGACGGCGCTGGGCGCCATGGTGTCGGAGGTCAGCGCCAGGATCAGGATCGGCGCGGCCGCCGGGTTCATCTTGCGAAAGGTCGGGAGCGTCGGCAGGTCGCCCGGCAGGTCCGTGGCGGCCGCGTTCAGCGCCGCCTGCACGTCGCGCGCCGCTCCGTCCACGCTGCGGTTGGCGTCGAACTGCACCACGATGCTGGTCTGCCCCAGCGACGAGCGCGACGTGATCTCGGTGACGCCCGCGATCTCGCCCAGCCGCCGCTCCAGCGGGGCCGCCACGGTCGCCGCCATCGTGGTCGGGTCCGCGCCGGGCCGGCTCGACGCCACCCGGATGGTCGGCAGGTCCACGGTGGGCAGGCTGGACACGGGCAGCAGGTGGTAGGCCGCCAGCCCGGCGATCAGCAGCCCGAGCGCCATGAGTGTCGTGCCGACCGGCCGCCGGATGAAGGGTTCGGAGATGCTGAAGCCGCTCATGACCGGGCTTCCCGGGTCGCCAGCGGCGCCCCGCCGAGCCGCAGCCGCAGGCGCTCCAGCGCCAGATAGATCACCGGCGTGGTGTAGAGCGTGATCAGCTGGCTGAGCAGCAGGCCGCCGACGATGCTGATGCCCAGCGGATTGCGCAGCTCGGAGCCGACGCCGCTCTCCAGCGCCAGCGGCAGGGCGCCGAACAGGGCCGCCAGCGTGGTCATCATGATCGGCCGGAAGCGCAGCAGGCACGCCTTGGTGATGGCCTCGCGCGGCGAGAGCCCGTCCTGGCGCTCGGCGTCCAGCGCGAAGTCGATCATCATGATCGCGTTCTTCTTCACGATGCCCATCAAGAGCACGATGCCGATCAGCGCGACGATGGAGAGATCCTGCCCGGTGAGGCGCAGCGCCAGCAGCGCGCCGACGCCCGCGGAAGGGAGCGTCGACAGGATCGTGATCGGGTGAATGGCGCTCTCGTAGAGCACGCCCAGCACGATGTAGATCGTCACCACGGCGGCCAGGATCAGCCAGGGCTGCCCGGCCAGCGAGCGCGCGAACTCGGCCGCCTCGCCCGAATAGCGGCCGGAAACGCCGGCCGGGGCGCCGAGCTCAACTTCCACCCGCCCGATCGCCGCCACGGCGTCGCTGAGCGACGAGCCGGGCGCGAGATCGAAGCTGATGGTCTCGGCCGGGAACTGCTCCTCGTGCTGCACCACCAGCGGCGCAGTGCGCTGGCGGACGGTCGCGATGGCGGACATCGGCACCTGTGCGCCCGCGCTCGTGGAGAGGTAGAGCTTGCCGATCGACGCGCTGTCTTGCTGGTAGCGCGGCTGCGCCTCCAGGATTACGCGGTACTGGTTGGACTGGGCGTAGATGGTGGAGATCTGCCGCTGCCCGAAGGCGCTGTTCAGCGTGTCGTTGACGGTCTGCATCGAGACGCCAAGCCGGGCGGCGGCGTCGCGGTCGACCTCCACGAACAACTGCCCGCCGCCTTCGCCGCCCTCCGTCGCGACATCGCGCAGCGCCGGCTCGTCGCGCAGCCGCCCGGCCAGCCGCGCCGCCCAGCCGGTCACCTCGGCCGGGTCCGCGCCCGTGAGGGTGTACTGGTAGGCCGCCCGGCTGGCGCGCGTGGTGATCTGCACGTCCTGCACGAGCTGGAACGACACCCGCGCGCCCGGGATGGACGCAGTACGCGCCTTCAGCCGCTCGATGATCGCCTCGGCGTCCGCGCTGCGCCGGTCGCGGGGCTTCAGCGTGACGGTGAGCCGGCCAGTGTTGGGTGTCAGGTTGGAGGGACCGACGCCTGCCACGGCGGCCACGCCGGAGACGTCGGGGTCGGCCCGGATCGCCTCCGCGGCCAGGATCTGGGCCCGCTGGATGGCCGCGAAGGAGGCCGTCGGCTCGCCCTGCGCGATCGCGGTGACCAGCCCGGTGTCCTGCTGCGGCAGGAAGCCCTTGGGCATGGCCACGTAGAGCCACAAGGTTGCGCCCAGCGTCGCGAAGGTGATGAGCAGCATCAACCCCGACCGGCGCAGCGCCCATTCGAGGCTGCGGCCATAGCCGGCCGTCACGCCATCGAACAGCGCGTTGAACCCGGCCGCGATCCGTCCTGGCCGCCGCGCGGTCTCGTGTCCGCTCGAAGGCCTTAGCAGCCGCGCGCACATCATCGGCGTCAGCGTCAGCGACACGATCGCGGAGGCCACCACCGCAACCGTGAGCGTGAGCGCGAACTCGCGGAACATGCGCCCGACAATGCCGGTCATGAACAGCAGCGGGATGAACACCGCGATCAGCGACAGCGTCAGCGACACCACCGTGAAGCCGATCTCTCGCGCGCCCTCCAGCGCCGCCTCGAAGGGCGGCTCGCCCCGCTCGATATGGCGCACGATGTTCTCGATCATCACGATTGCATCGTCGACCACGAAGCCGGTGCCGATCGTGAGCGCCATCAAGGACAGGTTGTCGAGGCTGAAGCCCGCGAACCACATCACCCCGAACGTCGCGATCAAAGACAGCGGCAGCGCGACGCCCGCGATGATGGTGGCCCGCACGGTGCGCAGAAACAGCAGCACCACGAGCACCACGAGCCCGACGCTGAGCGCCAGCGTGAACTGCACGTCCTTGATGGACGCCCGGATCGTGCCGGTGCGGTCGTGGATCACGGCCAGCGTCACGTCCGCGGGCAGCACGCGCTGCAGACGCGGCAACTCCGCCTGCAGCCGCCGCACGGTCTCGACCACATTGGCCCCCGGCTGGCGCTGGATGTCGATAATGATCGCCGGCTGGCCGTTGCTCCAGCCCGCCACCTTGGCGTTTTCCAGCCCGTCCACCACCTCGGCGACGTCGCGCAGCAGCACCGGGGCGGCGTTGCGATAGGCGATCACGACGTCCCGGTAGGCCGCCGCGCTGGTCACCTGGTCGTTGGCCGCGATGGTGTAGGACTGGTGCGCGCCATCCAGCGAGCCCTTCGGGCCGGCCACGTTAGCGTTCACGATGGCGACCCGCAGGTCGTCCATGCCGATGCCATAGGACGCGAGGCGCTGCAGGTCCGCCTGGATGCGGATCGCCGGCCGGACGCCGCCCTGCACAGAGACGTGGCCGACGCCCGTGATCTCGCTGAGGCGCTGCGAAAGCAGCGTATCCGCCATGTCGCTGAGCTGGCGCACGCCGTAAGTGGGCGAACTCAGCGTCAACGTCAGAATCGGTGCGTCGGCGGGGTTCACCTTGGAATAGACCGGCGGGTAGGGAAGCGTCTTGGGCAGCGTCGACGCGGCGGCGTTGATGGCCGCCTGAACGTCCTGTGCGGCGGCGTCGATGTCGCGGTCGAGGCTGAACTGCAGTGTCACCTGGCTGATGCCGAACGCCGAAGACGACGTCATGGTGGAGAGCGACGGGATCTGCCCCATCTGCCGCTCCAGCGGCGCCGTCACCAGCGCCGCCACGGTCTCGGGATTTGCGCCCGGCACCTGCGTGGTGACCTGGATGGTAGGAAAATCCACCTGCGGCAGCGATGACACCGGCAGGCTGAAATAGCCCATTACGCCGCCGATCAGCACCGCCAACCCCAACAGCGAGGTCGCAATCGGCCGCCGAATGAAGGGCGACGAGATGCTCACGGCGCCGGATCCCACGCGCTCATAGGCCCGCCTCCAAACCCCTCATCCTGAGGAGTAGGCCCGCTTGGGCCTGCGTCTCGAAGGACGAGGGATTCCAGAAAGCTCAGCCGTGGAGCGCTCTGGATTCCCTCGTCCTTCGAGACGCCATGCGAAGACGCATGGCTCCTCAGGATGAGGGGCTGTGAGCTGCCCGCAGCAAACCGGGGTGACCGGCTCATGGCGTTGCGGCCGTTGCCGGCGCCGGTTGCCCGGCTGCTTCGCGCCTTGGCCTTTGCCCCGGCGATGCCGGAGCGCCGTCCGCCCCAGCAGCCGGCGCCCCCTCGCGCCGCCTTCGGCCTTCGCCGCCCGCACCCGGCGTCCGGCCGCGCATATCCTGGTGGATGGCGGGCGCGGCGGCGTCGGCCGGAGCATCGGGCGCGGAAACCGCCACCCGGGCGCCTTCGGCGAGGCGGGCGAAGCCGGTGGTGACCACCCGCTCGCCGGCCTGCAGGCCCGTGGCGATCACGGCCTGCGCGTCGTCCTGCGTGGCCACCGTCACGTCGCGCAGCGCGACGGTGTCGTCGGCCTTCACGATGTAGACGAAGGTGCCCTTGGGCCCGCGCTGCACAGCGGCCGTCGGCGTGACCACCACCTGTTGCAGCGTCTCCACGAGCAGCCGGACATTCACGAAGGCGCCCGGCCACAGCGCCAGCTGCGCGTTGGGGAACTCGGCCTTGAGCCTGACCGTGCCGGTGGTGATGTCGACCTGGTTGTCCACCACCTGGAGCGCGCCCGCATCCACCACGGCCTTGCCATCGGGCGCCACGGCCTCGGCCCGCAACGGTGCGGCGCTCTGCGCCTTGATGACGCGCGCTAGCTGCTGCTGCGGCAGGTTGAACAGAACCGCGATCGGCTGGATCTGCGAGACCGTCACGATGCCCACCGCATCGCCCTGCTTGACGATGTTGCCCTCGTCGACGTTGCGCAGGCCCGTGCGACCGTCGAGCGGCGACACAATGGTGGTGTAGGCCAGGGTCGCCCTGGCGCTGTCGATGGCGGCCTGGTCGGATTTCAGCTGCGCCTCGAGCTGCGCCACCGTGGAGCGCTGTGTGTCGGCCTGCTGGCGCGTGCCGGCGTTGGTTTCGGCAAGCCGCACGTAACGCTCGAGGTCGCGCCGGGCGTTTTCGAGAAGCGCCTGGTCCTGCGCCTTCTTGGCCGTCGCCTGGTCGAGTTGGGCCTGGTACGGGGTCGGATCGATGCGGGCGAGCACGTCGCCCTTCTTGACCTCCTGCCCCTCTCGGAAGCGGATTTCAATCAGCTGGCCGTCGACCTGCGGGCGAACCGTGACACTGTTCAGCGGCCGGGCGGTGCCGACGCTCTCCAGGTAGATCGGCACGTCGGCGAGCTTCGCCGGAACCGCGATCACGGCCGCGGGCGGCTGGCCCTCGCCGCCGCCGGCCCCGCCGCGCCGGCGTCCACCGCCGCCCCCAGCGCCACGCTCGCGCACGCCCTGGTTTTCCGAGCCGGGCCAGAAATGGTCGACCGCCATCGGGCTCACGAGGGCCGCCACGATGGCGATCATCGCGAGCGGGACGCCGACTCGCCAAACCTTGCTCATTGGATGAGCCTTGCCCTTTCGCTTCCGCCGGTCAGAGCCGGCCGCCCCGCGGGGCGAGGTCCCATCCGCCGCCGAGCGCCTGATACAGCGCCACGATGGCCTGAAGCCGCGCGAGACGCACCTGCGCCAACGAATCCTGGCTGCCGAACAGGCTCGACTGCGTGTTGAGCACCGTCACGATGTCGACCGTGCCCTCGCGCAGGCGCTGCTCCGATATCTGGTATGCGCGGCGCGAACTTTCGACGGCTTGCGCCTGTAATTCTTCCTGCCGGGCGAGTTGCCGCACCGCCACCAGCGCCCGCTCCACGTCCGCGAAGGCCGAGATCACGGCTTTGCGATAGGTTTCGAGCAGTTCGCTCTCGCGTCCCCGGGCCTGGTCGAGTTGCCCCTGCAGCCGTCCGCCCTGGAAGATCGGTTGCGTCAGCCCGGCCGCCAGCGTGTAGAAGCCCGCGCCGGGGCCGAACAGGCTGCTCAGCGCCGTGCTTTCGTACCCGCCCTGCGCGGTGAGCCGGATGGAGGGGAAGAACTGCGCCCGCGCCACCGTGACGTCGGCGCTGGCGGAGGCGAGCTGTTCCTCGGCCGAGCCCACATCCGGGCGCCGGGCCAGCAGCTCGGAGGGCAGGCCGGGATTGATGCGCGGCAGCCTCACGCCGGCCGTGCCGCCGCCCCGGATCGCGATGCGCTCGGGCGCGCGGCCGAGAAGCACCGCCAGCGTGGCCTTGTTCTGCTCGATCTGCTGCTCCAGCGGCGGAATGGCGGCGCGAAGCTGCGCCACTACGGTTTCCTGCTGCGCCTGGTCGAGCGACGTCCCGGTGCCTACCGTAACGCGCTGCTTGATGAGATCCAGCACGCGCGTCGAGCTCGCGAGGCTCTCGCGCGCGATCCGCAGGCGATCCTGCGCGCCGAGGATCTCGAAATAGGTCGTCGCCGTGCTGGCCAGCGTCGATAATGCCACCGTGTCGCGGTCGAAGCGGCTGGCCGCCGCCAGGCGTTCGGCGGCGATCTGGGCCGCGCGGTTCTTGCCCCAGAAATCGATCTCGTAGCTGGCGCTGAGCCCGATATTGAGCGCGCGCCGGTCCAGCCCGCTCTGCCGGCCGCGGCTGGCGTCGCTGGACGCATCCAGCGTGGGCAGCAGGGCAGCGCCGGCGATGCGCGCCTGCGCGTCCGCCTGCTGGATGCGATACACCGCCGCGCTGATGTCGAAGTTGTCGGTCTCCACCGCCTCCATGATCCGCGTCAGCTCGGCGGAGCCGAACGACCGCCACCACGCGATGCGAGACGGCGCCCCGCCCGGCGCGCCCTTGGCGGCCCGGTATTGCGGCGGAACGTCCAGCGCCGCGTCGGGCTTCTCGACGGGCAGGCACCCCGCGAGCACAAGCGCCGCCAGCGCCGCCGGGAGGGCGAGCCGAGGTGCGGCGAAGCGGGAACGTGGCGCCTTCAAGCCGGGTCCTTGCGATAAATCGGGGAGGCCGGGCCGAGCGGCCGGGCAGGGGAGCCTTCGCCCCTGCGCACTTGTACAGAGGCTACCGTCCAAGACTATGGGATCGCGGCGAAAAGACGGTGCTTTCCCCTTCTGTTTGCGCTCGCGCGGTTCTGGCCGTCGGCCGGCTGGCGCGATGCTTGCCTCCCTGATCGCAGGTCCAAGCTGGAACGCCCCTCGTCCATGCCGAAGTCGCCGCGCATCGTGATCATCGACCAGAGCCCGGTTCGCCGGGCGATTCTCGCCGAAGGTTTGCGCGAGGGCGGCTACACGGACGTGATCCACCTCGAAGGCACGGACCGCATCATGGACCGGATCGTCGCAGCCGAGCCTGACGTGATCGTGATCGATCTGGAGAGCCCCAGCCGCGACGTTCTAGAGCAGATGTTCCAGGTGAGTCGCGCGGTGCCGCGCCCTGTGGCCATGTTCGTGGACCAGTCCGACACCGCCATGATCAACGCCGCCATCGACGCCGGCGTCTCGGCCTATGTGGTGGACGGGCTACGCAAGGACCGGGTGAAGCCGATCCTCGACATGTGCATCAGCCGGTTCAACGCCTTCTCGCGCCTCAGGGGCGAGCTCGAGCAGGCGAAGTCGCAACTCGCCGACCGCAAGGTGATCGACCGCGCCAAGGGCATCCTGATGAAGGCAAAGGGGGTGACCGAGGAGGAGGCCTACGCGCTGCTGCGCAAGACGGCCATGAACGAGAAGAAGAAGCTCGCCGAGATCGCCCAGTCGGTGGTCACCGCCGCGGAGCTGCTGCAATGACCACGCGCCTGCGCATCGGCTACATCCCGCTCGTGGACGCCACGCTGCTGCTGGTCGCCGACAAGTTCGGCTTCGCGGCCGAGGAAGGGCTGGAGCTCGAGCTCGTTCCCGAGGTGTCCTGGGCCAACATCCGCGACAAGCTCAACCTCGGCATCTTCGACGCCGCCCACATGCTGGCCCCCGCCGCCATCGCGGCCAGCTTCGGGCTCGGGCAGGTGAAGTCGGCGCTGGTCGCCCCGGTGGCGCTCAACCTCAACGGCAACGCCATCACGATCTCGACCTCGCTCCGGGCCGAGATGGAGGATGTGCTGGACGGCGACGCCGCCGACCCGGCCGCCACCGCCGCCGCGCTGGGGCGGATTGCGCGGGGCCGGCATCGCAACGGCCTGCCGCAAATCACGCTCGGCCACGTCTTCCCGTTCTCCACGCACCACTACCAGCTGCGCGCCTGGCTGCGCTCCGGCGGCGTCGATCCGGACCAGGACGTCAACCTGGTGGTGCTGCCGCCGCCGTTCATGGCCGACAGCCTGAAAAATGGGCAACTCGAAGGTTTCTGTGTCGGCGCGCCCTGGAACAGCATCGCGGTGGCGTCCGGCCACGCGGTGATGCTGCATCTGGGCTGCGACATTGTCCCGGACGCGCCCGAGAAGGTGCTGGCGCTCCGCGCCGAATGGCAGGCGCGCAACGCCGAGGCCATCGCCAAGCTCATCCGCGCCATCGTCCGCAGCGCCCGGTGGCTGACGCAGCCCGACGCCAAGCGCCCGGTCGCCGCCATGCTGGCCGAAACCGGGCTATTCGGCGCCTCGGAGGAACTGCTGCTCGCGATCCTCCGCGGCTCGATTGTCATGGCGCCCGGCGGCGACGCCCGCGCCGCGCCTGACTACATCCGCCTGGGCCCGGACGTGCTGGCGCCCGATCCCGGCCACGCCGCCTGGCTGGTCGACCGCATGGTGGAGGCCGGCCAGATGGCGGATGCGCCCGAGTTGCGCGAAGCCGCGGCCGCGACCTACCGCCCGGATCTCTACGCCGCCGCGATGCGCGACTAAGGCGCGCCGTCTTATTGCAGTGCACAAAATTGCAGCGGATACGTGCTCAACGAGGCATCGCCGTCGGCTGGTTGAATCTCTGCATGAATGGGAGCCGCCGCCCGCAAGTCTCTGCGCCGCAGCGTCTTTCGCCCGGCCATCTCCACTTGGCACGCCGCTTGTATCTCTAATTCAAAGCCGCCAACGCCGACGGTTTGATCAGAGGCCCTCGCGGGCCGCCCAGCAGCGCCGCTGACCAGCCTTCCCGGGCCACACGGGGAGGGCTCGTCAGCGGCGCTTTTCGTTTCACCGGAGCCGAGCATGACCGAGCGCAAGATCCCTGATCAAAGCCCAGCCGGCGTGAGCCACCGCGGCGTGAGCCGCCGCAACCTGCTCCTGCGCAGCGGAAGCGCGCTAGGCGCATCGGCGCTGCTGAGCGCGGTCGGGATCAGCCTGCCGGGCGGCGCCTTCGCGCAGGCGGCGGGACCGGAAGTCACCGGCGTGAAGCTCGGCTACATCGCGCTCACGGACGCCGCGCCGCTGATCGTCGCCAAGGAAAAGGGCATTTTCGCCAAGCACGGCATGCCGGACGTCGACGTCGCCAAGCAGGCCTCCTGGGGCGCGACGCGCGACAACCTCGTGCTCGGCGGCGCCTCCAATGGCATCGACGGCGCACATATCCTGACGCCGCTGCCCTACCTGATGTCGGCCGGCAAGGTGACGCAGAACAACGTTCCGGTGCCGATGGTGATCCTGGCCCGCCTCAACCTGGACTGCCAGGGCCTGTCGGTTTCCAACGAGTACAAGGACCTCAAGGTCGGCCTCGACGCCTCGCCGCTGAAGGCCGCTTTCGAGAAAAAGAAGGCCGACGGCAAGGACGTGAAGGTCGCGATGACCTTCCCGGGCGGCACGCACGACCTCTGGATCCGCTACTGGCTCGCCGCCGGCGGCGTCGACCCGGACAAGGACGTCTCCACCATCGTGGTGCCGCCGCCCCAGATGGTCGCCAACATGAAGGTCGGCAACATGGACGCCTTCTGCGTGGGCGAGCCGTGGAACGAACAGCTTGTCAACCAGGGCATCGGCTTCACGGCCGCCACCACGGGCGAGCTCTGGAAGGGTCACCCCGAAAAGGCGCTCGGCATGCGCGCCGACTGGGTGGAGAAGAACCCGAAGGCGACGCGCGCGCTGCTCATGGCCGTCATGGAGGCACAGCAATGGTGCGAGGCCATGGCCAACAAGGACGAGCTCTCGCAGATCCTTGGCCGCCGGCAGTGGTTCAACGTGCCGCCCGCCGACGTGCTCGGCCGCCTCAAGGGCGACGTGAACTACGGCAACGGCCGCAACGCCAAGGCCACCGACCTCTACATGAAGTTCTGGGCCGGCCACGCATCCTACCCGTTCCGGTCGCATGACGCCTGGTTCCTCGCCGAGAACGTCCGTTGGGGTAAGTTCGAGCCCACCACCGACATCGGCGCGATGGTCGCCAAGGTGAACCGCGAGGATCTCTGGCGCGACGCCGCCAAGACGCTGGGCGTCGCCGCGGCCGACATCCCGACCACGTCCTCACGCGGCAAGGAGACCTTCTTCGACGGCAAGGTCTTCGACCCCGAGAACCCCTCCGCTTACCTCGCCAGCCTCGGCATCAAGCGCGTGGCGTGAGGGGCGAGCAGATCTGCACGCCACAACGCCCCTCATCCTGAGGAGCCTCGCACCGCGAGGCGTCTCGAAGGACGAGGGACTCCAGCAAGCTCAGCCCCGCCGCCCTCTGGATCCCCTCGTCCTTCGAGACGCGGGCCCCAACGGGCCCGCTCCTCAGGATGAGGGGCAGGGCGGCGGCGAGGATCACGAAGGAGCGCCGACCATGGGTCTCGCATTGCTTAAATCCGACGCAACGGCGCAAGCCGCGGCGGCCAGCGCCAAGCCGGCGGCGGCCGCCGCCGTGGTGGCCTTCGCGCCGCCCGGCAAGAGCCTCGCCGATCGGGTCCGTCCGGTCGCCCGCTGGATCGGCTTCAACGTCGTGCCGCCGCTGGTGACGCTCGCCGTCATGCTGCTGGTCTGGCAGATCCTGTGCGACAGGCCCGGCGCCACGCTGCCGGCTCCGTCCGTGATCTGGAAGGAAGCGCGCGATCTCATCGTGTCGCCGTTCTTCGATCTCGGCAGCCAGGACATCGGGCTCGGCTGGCGCGTGCTGGTGTCGCTGCAGCGCGTCGCCATCGGCTTCGGGCTGGCGGCGATCGCCGGCATCCTCATGGGCTCGCTGATCGGCCAGTCCGAATGGGCGATGCGGGGCCTCGACCCCATCTTCCAGGTGCTCCGCACCGTGCCGCCGCTTGCCTGGCTGCCCATCGCGCTGGCGGCGTTCCGCGACAGCCGCCCCTCGGCGATCTTCGTGATCTTCATCACGGCGATCTGGCCGATCATCATCAACACGGCGGTCGGCATCCGCAACATTCCGGTCGACTACCGCAACGTCGCGGCCGTGCTGCGGCTGAACTCCTTCGAGTTCTTCTGGACGATCATGCTGCCTTCCGCGGCGCCGTACATCTTCACGGGGCTTCGCATCGGCGTCGGCCTGTCCTGGCTCGCCATCGTGGCGGCCGAGATGCTCACCGGCGGCGTCGGCATCGGCTTCTTCATCTGGGACGCCTGGAACTCGTCCCGCCTGCCCGACATCATCGTCGCGCTCGCCTATATCGGCCTGGTCGGCTTCGCGCTGGACCGGCTGGTCGGGGCGCTCGGCTCCCTCGTCACCCGCGGCGCGTCCGCCAGCTGAGGAGCCGCCATCATGACGAACGCCTCCGACAAGCCCTATCTCAAGCTCGATCACGTCGGGAAAAGCTTCACCCGCGGCGGTGTCACCTCCGAGGTGCTGAAGGACGTCAGCCTGACGATCGACCGCAACGAGTTTGTGTCGATCATCGGTCATTCCGGCTGTGGCAAGTCCACGCTGCTGAACCTCGTGGCCGGCCTCACGCAGGTCTCCAGCGGCGCGGTGCTGCTGGAGGAGCGCGAGGTCAACAGCCCCGGCCCGGACCGCGCCGTGGTGTTCCAGAACCACTCGCTGCTGCCCTGGCTCAGCGTCTACGCCAACGTCCGGCTCGGCGTCGACAAGGTGTTCGGCTCGGCCAAGAACCGCGCCGAGCGGCATGACTGGACGATGCACAATCTCGAGCTCGTCCAGATGGCGCACGCCAAGGACAAGCGACCCTCCGAGATCTCCGGCGGCATGAAGCAGCGCGTCGGCATCGCCCGCGCGCTCGCGATGGAGCCCAAGGTGCTGCTGCTGGACGAGCCCTTTGGCGCGCTCGACGCCCTGACGCGTGCGCATCTGCAGGACTCGCTGATGCAGATCCACGCGTCGCTCGGCAACACCGTGATCATGATCACGCATGACGTCGACGAGGCAGTGCTGCTCTCCGACCGCATCGTGATGATGACCAACGGCCCCTCCGCCCGCATCGGCGAGGTGCTGACCGTTGATCTGCCCCGCCCGCGCAAGCGGCTCGAGATGGCCGGCCATCCCACCTACCTCAAAGCCCGCGAATCCGTCCTGCGCTTCCTCTACGAGCGCACCCGCTTCGTGGAAGCGGCGTGAGCGCGATGGCCTTTTCCGCCAAGGCGCCGCCTGAACCCTTCTCCCCAGTACGGGGAGAAGGTGGGGCGAAGCGCCGGATGAGGGGAGCGCTGTCCCAGGGCCCTCACCCCGACTCTCTCCCTTTGTCGGGGAGAGGGGGCGCATGCAGCGCTTTCCAAGATGCGGGAGACCTCTCATGAGCGAACCCCTCGTCGTCGTCGGCAACGGCATGGTGGCGGCGCGCTTCGTGGAGGAGCTCTCCACTCGCGCGCTCGGCCGCTACTCGATCCTGGTCGTCGGCGAGGAGCCGCGCCCGGCCTACAACCGCGTGCTGCTGTCGTCCCTGCTGGCCGACGAGATCGCGGATGCCGACCTGGAGCTGAAGCCGGCCGCCTGGTGGCGCGCCAAGGGCGTGAGCACCCTGTTCGGCCGCGCCGTCACGGCGGTCGACCGCGGGGCGAAGACCGTCGCGCTGAGCGACGGTCGCACGCTCCCTTATGGCAAGCTCGTGCTGGCGACGGGCTCGCGACCGATCCGCCTGCCAAAACCCGGCATGGACCTGCCGGGCGTCATCAGCTTCCGCGACGTCGCCGACGTGGACGCCATGCGGGCCGCCGCCCGCCGGGGATGCCGCGCCGTGGTGATCGGCGGCGGGCTGCTGGGCCTGGAGGCCGCCTACGGCCTCGCCAAGGCGGGCGCGCCCGTCACCCTCATCCACATCATGGATCGCCTCATGGAGCGCCAGCTCGACGCGCCCGCGGCGGCGTTGCTGGCCGACGCGATGCGCCGGAACGGCGTCGAGATCGTGCTGCAGGCCGACACCGCCCGGGTTATGGGCTCGGACCGCGCCGAAGGCGTCGAGCTCACCGACGGCCGCGTGCTGCCGGCCGACCTCGTGGTCTGCGCCGTGGGGGTGCGCCCCAACGCCGATCTCGCCCGGGCGGCGGGGCTCGACGTGGGCCGCGGCGTCCTGGTCAACGACGGTCTCATCACGTCCGATCCCGCCATCCACGCGATCGGCGAATGCGCCGAGCATCGCGGCGCCTGCTATGGCCTCGTGGAGCCCGGCTACGAGATGGCGGCTGCCCTGGCGCGGCGCTTTTCGGGCGACGCCTGGGCGGCTTACCCCGGCTCCGTGCTCTCCACCAACCTCAAGGTCTCGGGCGTGCCGGTATTCTCGGCCGGAGACTTCTCGGGCGGCGAGGGGACGCAGGACCTCGTTTTCTCGGACGCGGCGGCCGGTGTCTATCGCCGCCTCGTTCTGAAGGGCTCCGCCCTGATCGGGGCCGTGCTGGTCGGCGACGCTGCCGACGCCCTCTGGTACCGCGACCTCATCCGCTCCGGCGAAAGCGTCGCGGCTCTGCGCCATTCCCTCGTGTTCGGCCGCGCTTTCTGCCCCTCCGCCGAACCCCTCCCTAAAGCCGCCTGAGGTTCCCCATGGGCGATGATTTCACCCCAGACCAGAAGCGCTACCTCGAAGGCTTCGTGTCGGGCGTCCAGGCGTCGCGCGCCTCCAAGGGCCTCGCTACGATCGGCGGCGCGGGCGCGCCGGCGTCCGGCAAGGCCGGCCACGACGGTCCGGACGCGATCCACCTCGAGGCGCAGGACCGCACCACGGCGGCCGGCAAGAAGCTGGTCGACCAGGAGAAGTGGAAACGCGAGGAGCATCCTTTCGACGCCTATCCGCGTCTACGGGAGCAGGCCAAGGCGGATCAGTTCCCCAAGCCCGCCGACAACTTTCGCTGGCGCTACTACGGCCTGTTTTATGTCGCGCCCGCGCAGGACAGCTACATGTGCCGCCTGCGCATCCCCAACGGAATCCTCAAGGCGCACCAGATCGAGGGCGTCGCCGACCTGGCCGAGGTTTGCGGCGGCGGCTATGCGCACGCCACCACGCGCGGCAACCTGCAGTTTCGCGACATTCCGGCCCGGCGCGCCATCGACGTCGTGGAGGGGCTGATCGATCTTGGCCTCACGGCCCGGGGCTCGGGCGCGGACAACATCCGCAACGTCACCGGCGACGCCACGGCCGGCATCGACCCGCAGGCGCTGCTGGATACCCGCCCCTACGCCCGCGAGTGGCATTTCCACATCATCAACGACCGCGCGCTCTACGGATTGCCGCGCAAGTTCAACGTGTCGTTCGACGGCGGCGGCCGCGTGCCGACGCTGGAGGACACCAACGATATCGGCTTCCAGGCCGTGCGGGTGCTCGACGGCGCGGGAGTCGAGCCCGGAGTCTGGTTCCGGCTGATCCTCGGCGGCATCACGGGCCACCGCGACCTCGCCCGCGACACGGGCGTGCTGGTGCGGCCGGAGGACGCCACCAAGGTGGCTGACGCCATCGTGCGGGTGTTCATCCGCGAAGGCGACCGCACCAACCGGGCGAAGTCGCGCCTGAAATACGTGTTGGATTCATGGGGCTTCGACAAGTTTCTTGCTGCGGTTGAATCAGAACTTCAGCTGCAGCTCCCGCGCGTGGACGCCGCCTTCGTGGCGCCCCGGCCGGCGCAGGATCGCCAGGCCCATATCGGTGTGCACCCGCAGGCTCAAGCGGGCCTGAACTGGATCGGCGTCGTGCTGCCCGTCGGCAAGATGACGTGCGAGCAGATGCGCGGCCTCGCCGCCCTTGCGCGGGAGATGGGCGACGGCGACATCCGCCTGACCGTCTGGCAGAACCTGCTGATCTCCGGCGTGCCGGATGCGCGCGTGCCGGACGCGCAGGCCCGCATCGAAGCGCTCGGCCTCGGCTGGCGGGCGACGTCGGTCCGCGCCGGCCTTGTCGCCTGCACGGGCAGCAAGGGCTGCCGCTTCGCCGGCGCCGACACCAAGGGCACGGCCGAGGACATTGCGGCCTGGTGCGAGGAGCGCTTAACGCTCGACCAGCCGGTCAACATCCACGTCACGGGCTGCCATCACTCCTGCGCCCAGCACTACATCGGCGATATCGGCCTCATCGGCGCGCGTGTCGCCGTCAACGAGGACGGCGACACGGTGGACGGTTACCACCTTGTGGTCGGGGGCGGCTTCGGCCAGGCCGGCGCGATCGGCCGCGAGGTGCTGCGCGACGTGAAAGCCACGGACGCGCCCGCAACCGTGGAACGCCTGCTGCGCGCCTGGACGGACCATCGCGTCGATCCGGCGGAAAGCTTCCAGTCATTCACGGGCCGCCACGCACCCGAGGCGCTGGCTGCCTTCGCGCAAGGAGACGCCGCATGAGCATCACCATGCCGACGACCTTCGCGGCCCCGGTGCTGCCCGACAGCGCGCCGTTTTCGCCCGAGCAGCGCTCCTGGCTGAATGGGTTCTTTGCGGGCCTTCTGTCGCTCGATAGCGCCGGCGTCGCGGCGCTGTCGCCCGCGGAAGGCGCGAGCCTGATGGGAGCATCGCCCGCCGCCGATGAGGACGACGCGCCCTGGCACGACCAGACCCTCCCGATCGCCGAGCGCATGACGCTCGCCGAAGGCAAGCCGCTGCCCCGGCGCATGATGGCCGCCATGGCGCAGCAGGATTGTGGGCAGTGCGGCTATGTCTGCGAGACCTACGCCAAGGCGCTGGCCGAAGGCGCCGAGAAGCGCCTGAACCTCTGCGCGCCGGGCGGCAAGGAGACCAACCGCATGCTGAAGAAGCTTGCGGAGGAACTGGGCGACGCTCCGTCCTTGGCGGCTCCCGCCGTGATCGCGGGCGCAGCGGCCCCGGCCGGGGAGCCGCGCGGCTATTCGCGCGATGCGCCGGCGCCGGCGGTGTTCCTGTCTCGCCGCAGGCTGAACGCGGAAAGCTCGGCCAAGGAAACCCACCACATCGAGTTTGACCTCAGCCGCTCTGGCGTCACCTACGAGCCCGGCGACGCCTTCGGGATCTATCCCAACAACCCGGTCGCTCTGGTGAAGAGCATCGGCCGCCACCTCGGCATCCCGCTTGGCGAGCCGATCAGCGCCGAGGGCCAGACCCGCAGCCTCGGCGACTGGCTCACGCACGTGAAGGCGCTGTCGCCGGCGCCCGATGCGTTGTTCGCGGTGCTGGCCACCGAGGCCGCCGACCCGGGCGAGAAGGCGCGCCTGGGGCGCATGGCCGAAGGCGAGGGGGCCGACGGCTACGACGTGCTGGCGGCGCTGCTGGCCTTCCCGCATCTCGCCCCGTCGCCCTACCGGCTGATCGAGGCGCTCGATCCGCTGGCCCCGCGGCTCTACTCCATCTCCTCGTCGCCCCGCGCCAACCCCGGGCGGGTGAGCCTCACCGTGGACGTCGTGCGCTACGCCGTCGACGAGCGCGTGCGCTTCGGCGTCGCCTCCACGTTCCTGGGCGCGCGCGTGCGCGAGGGCGACCCCGTGCGCGTCTACATCCAGAAGGCGCACGCCTTCGCGCTGCCGCAGGACCCCGCGACCCCCATCATCATGGTCGGCCCCGGCACCGGCATCGCGCCGTTCCGGGCCTTCCTGCAGGACAGGCTCGTGTCGCGCGCCAAGGGCGACGCCTGGCTGTTCTTCGGTCACCAGCGCGAGGCGTCGGATTTCTTCTACCGGGACGAGCTGGAGGAGTTCCAGGCCAAGGGCGCACTGACGCGCCTCTCCACCGCCTGGTCGCGCGATGCCGGCCCCAAGACCTACGTGCAGGACCGCATGCGCGAGCAGGGCGCCGACCTCGCCGACTGGCTCGACCGGGGCGCGCACTTCTACATCTGCGGCGACGCCAGTCGCATGGCCAAGGATGTCGAGACCGCGCTCGCCGACATCCTGGTCGCCCACCGAGGTCTGGACGAACCCGCCGCCCGCGCCGCCATCGCGGCCCTGAAGGCGCAAGGGCGCTACCAGGCGGACGTGTATTGATGGCCGCTACACGCACCACCTGCCCCTATTGCGGCGTCGGCTGCGGCGTGCTGGCCACGCCGGACGGGAGTGGCGGCGCCGCCATCGCGGGCGATCCGGAGCATCCGGCGAATTTCGGGCGGCTCTGCTCCAAGGGTTCGGCGCTGGGCGAGACGCTCGGCCTCGAGACGCGCCTGCTCCATCCCATGATGCGCGGCGCGGACGGCGCCCTTCGCCGGACCGGCTGGGACGAGGCCCTGGACCGCGTCGCCGAGGGCTTCGCAACCGCAATCCGCCGCCATGGCCCAGACAGCGTCGCCTTCTACCTCTCAGGCCAGTTGCTGACGGAGGACTACTACGTCGCCAACAAGCTGATGAAGGGCTTCATCGGCTCGGCCAATGTGGACACCAACTCGCGGCTCTGCATGGCGTCGTCGGTGGCCGGCCACAAGCGCGCCTTCGGGTCGGACACCGTGCCGGGCTGCTACGAGGACCTCGACGAGGCAGACCTGCTGGTGCTGGTCGGCTCCAACGCGGCCTGGTGCCACCCGGTGCTGTGGCAACGCATGCAGAAGGCCCGCGAGCGCGGCGCCCGCATGGTGGTGATCGACCCGCGCGGAACCGCGACCGGGGAGGGGGCCGACCTCCATCTCGCCATCCGCCACGGAACCGACGCCGTGCTCTTCGCCGGGCTGCTCGTACATCTGGCAGATGCGCGCGCCGCCGCGCTGCCCTTTATCGCTGACCACACGTCCGGCTTCGCGCAAGCCCTGGCGGCGGCGCGGGCGCTCGCTCCCAACCTTGTCGCGGTCGCGGCCCAGACCGGACTCGAAGCTGACGACCTGCGCGCCTTCTATGCCGAATGGGCCGCCACCGAGCGCGTCGTCACGCTCTATTCGCAGGGCGTCAACCAGGCCGCGGCTGGGACCGACAAGGTCAACGCCATCATCAACTGCCACCTTGCGACTGGCCGCATCGGTCGGCCCGGGATGGGGCCGTTCTCGCTCACGGGCCAGCCCAACGCCATGGGCGGCCGCGAGGTCGGCGGCCTCGCCAACCAGCTCGCCGCGCATATGGGCTTCTCGCCCAGCGAGGTGGACCGCGTCGGCCGCTTCTGGGGCGCGCCCGCCATGGCGACCCGCGAGGGGCTCAAGGCCGTCGACCTGTTCGACGCCATCGAGCGCGGCGCAGTGAAGGCGCTCTGGGTCATGGGCACCAACCCGGCCGTCAGCCTGCCCCGCGCCGACGCGGCGCGCGCCGCCATGGCGAAGCTCGACCTGCTGGTCGTGTCCGAAAACGTCCTGTCCACCGACTCCACCGCCGCCGCGCACGTGCTGCTGCCCGCCGCCGCATGGGGCGAGAAGGACGGCACGGTCACGAACTCCGAGCGGCGCATGTCCCGCCAGCGCCCCTTCCTGCCGACGCCCGGCGAGGTCCGGCCGGATTGGCAGGCCCTGTCCAGCGTCGCGGCTCGGCTCGGGTGGGGCGAAGCTTTCGCGTTCGATGGCCCCGCCGCCATCTTCCGCGAGCATGCGGCGCTGTCCGCTTTCGAAAACCACGGCGCGCGCGATTTCGACATCGGCGGCCTGGCGAGGCTCCCGGACGCCGCCTACGATGCCTTCGAGCCGACGCAATGGCCCGTGCGCCGCGCCTTCCCTCCCCTTCACGGGGAGGGTGGGGCTGCGGCCTTGCAGGCGCCATTCAGCGGCACGGCCCGCTTATTCGCCAACGGCCGGTTCTTCACGCCCGACGGTCGCGCCCGTTTCATCGCGATCGGGGCCGCCCAGGGGCCGCGCGTCGCGCCGGACTTCCCGCTCGTGCTCAACACGGGCCGCGTTCGCGACCAGTGGCACACGATGATGCGCACGGGGCTTTCGCCCCGCCTCGGCGGGCATCGGCCCGAGCCGACGCTGGAGGTCCATCCCGACGACGCGGACCGCTTCGGCCTGCAGGACGGCGGGCTCTGCCGCGTCTCCTCCGTTCACGGCGCTGCCACGCTCCGCCTCGCGGTCTCGATGGCGCAAACCCCCGGGACGGTGTTCGCGCCCATTCACTGGAACGACGAGACGGCCGCGGACGCCCGCGTGGGCGCGCTGGTGCACGCGGTCGTGGATCCGTTCTCCGGCCAGCCGGACGCCAAGGCGACAGCCTGCGCGGTCGCGCCCATTGCGTCGACGCTGAGCGGCTTCGTTCTGTCGCGTCACCGGATCACGCTGCCCCGACGCTTGTTCTGGGCCTGGAGCGCCATCGCGGGCGGATACGTCGCGCGCCTTGCGGGTGACGGAGCGGCGGCCGAGATCCTCGCCGCCCTGGAAGCCGCGCTGCCGGGATGCGAAATGGCCCGCTACATCGACGCCGAGCACGACGTCGCGCGCGCGGCCCTGATCGTCGACGGGCGTCTGGAAGCGGTCGTCTACACGGCCCCGGCCGGCCAGGAACCCGGCTGGGCCGGCCTGCTCGACCTCTGGGCGAAGCCGAAACTCGAGCGGCAGGACCGGCTCGCGGTGCTTTCGGGCGCGGCCGCGCCTGCCGGCTCCGACGAGGGCGCGCTCGTGTGCGCCTGCTTCGGCGTCGGCGAAAACCGCATCCGCGCCGCGGTCGCGGGCGGCTGCCGCGACCCAGCCTCGCTCGGAGCGGCCTTGAAGGCGGGCACGAATTGTGGCTCCTGCATCCCGGAACTGAAGCGCCTCGTCGCGGCCGAAAACCGACCGATGGCGCTCGCCGGAGAGTGAGCAAATGACCGCGCGTCCGCGTCGCCCGACGCCGACAGCCCCCGCCCGCATCGCCGCGCTCGCGGCCTTGCCGCTGTTCCACAAGCTGGAAGGGCGCCGGGTCGTGCTGGCCGGTGGCGGCGATGGCGCGGCCTGGAAGGCTGAGTTGCTGGCAGCCGCCGGCGCGGTCGTGGAGGTCTATTCCGCCGATCCGGGCGAGGCCATGCGCAGCATGGCGGAGCGCGAGCATCCGGGGCGGGTGGTCCTGATGGGCCGCCCCTGGACGCCCGACGTGCTGCGCGCCGCCGCGATGGCGATCGCCGACGTGGAAGGCGACGCCGAGGCGCAAGCCTTTCGCTGCGCCGGCCGGTTTGCGGGCGTACCCGTGAACGTCGTCGACAAGCCGGCCTTCTGCGATTTCCAGTTCGGCTCCATCGTCAACCGCTCGCCGCTGGTGATCGGCATCTCGACGGACGGCGCCGCGCCGGTGTTCGGCCAGGCGATCCGGGCCCGCATCGAGGCGCTGTTGCCCGACGGCCTGAAAGCCTGGGCTGAGGCCGCCAAGGCGTGGCGCCCCTTCGTGCAGCAGCGCGAGCTGCCGTTCCGCTTGCGCCGCGCTTTTTGGGAGCGCTTCACCGATCGCGCGCTCGCCCGGCCCGACGCCGCGCCGCAGGACGCCGATCGGGACGCCATGATGCAGGTGCTGGAGACTATTGCGACCGAGCGCACGTCGCCGGTGGGCTCGGCCGTGTTCGTCGGCGCCGGACCGGGGGATCCGGAGCTTTTGACCCTCAAGGCCGTCCGTGCGCTGCAGTCCGCCGACGTGGTTCTCTTCGACGATCTCGTGGACGGCCGCATCCTCGATCTCGCCCGGCGCGAGGCCGAGCGCATTGGGGTCGGCAAGCGCGGCCACCGGCCATCCTGCAAGCAGGACGAGATCACCGCGCTGATCGTCGAGCTGGCGCTTGCGGGCCGGCGCGTCGTTCGGCTCAAGGGCGGCGACCCGGCCGTGTTCGGGCGCCTCACCGAGGAGCTCGACGCCTGCCGGGATGCCGGCGTTCCCACCGAGGTGGTGCCCGGCATCACGGCAGCATTCGGGGCCGCGGCCTCGCTGGGCGTGTCGTTGACGGAGCGCAGCGCCGCCCGCCGCCTCCAGTTCGTCACGGCGCACAGCCAGGACGGATCGCTGCCGCAGGATCTCGACTGGAAGGCGCTGGCCGATCCGCGCGCGTCCACTGTGGTGTATATGGGCGTGCGCACTGCGCCCGCGCTGGTCGAGCGGCTGCTGGCCGAAGGCTTGCCGGCGGCGTCCCGCGTTTTGTTGGTGGAGCGCGCCACGACCGAGACGCAGGCGGTGCGCTCCTGCGCGCTCGCCGAATTGCCCGGCGTCCTCGCCGCGGACCCGCCGAGCGGGCCGTGTCTGATCATCCTCGGCGCCCCGGCCGCCCAATATGCGGCGCTGGCCACCCTCGGAGCGTAACGCGCTCCGCTCTTTCGGCGAACCTCCCCGGCCTCCCGGCGTTGACCCGCGTGCTTCAGCCCCAAGGAGGATCGCCATGCGGATTTCAGAGGTGATGACCCGCGACCCCGTCGCCATCGCGCCGGAGCGCAGCCTGCGCGAGGCCGCGCGGCTCATGGACGATCTGAATGTCGGCTCCTTGCCGGTGCAGCATCGCGGCCAGGTGGTCGGCCTGATCACCGACCGCGACATCGTGGTGCGCGCCATCGCGACGGGCCGCGACCCGAACGACACGCCCGTATTCGAGGTCATGACCGAGCAGCCGCATTGCTGCTTCGAGGACGAGGACATCTCGCACGTCGTGGACGTCATGGAGGAGCTGCAGGTCCGCCGCGTCCCCGTGCTCGACCGAAGCCGCCGCCTGATCGGCATGGTGGCGCTGGGCGACCTCGTCGAGGACAATGCGCCCGGCGCGGAGGAAGCGCTGGGCCGCATCTCCTCGCCGGCGCAGCCGGACCGGTCCGGGACGCCGTCCAGCGGCCGCGCCCGTGGCGAGCAGCGCGAGGCTCCGCTTTCCGAGGACGAGCGGCGCGAACTCGCCCGCCGGGCGCAACGCTGGGAGCGTGACGCCCCGCGCCGCGATCGGCAGCAGCGCGACGAATTCCGCACCCGCGACGACAACGGCGCCGACCTTGACCAGTTCGAGCGCCGTGACCGCCAGGACGGCCGTTTACGGATGCGCGACGAAGACGACGTCCGCTCGAGCTTCGGCTCTGCGGGATCCGTGCCAGGGGAGGGCCGGCGGACCGAGGAGCCGCGCGGCGCAGGCCAGGAGGGCTATGACACGTTCGGGGAGGATTACGGCCGCGGGGCCCGTTTCTTCCGCGACGACGCCGGGCGCGCCTCCGCGGCGCAGTACGGCTTCGGCGACGAAGACCGCGAGAACCGCGGCATTCGCACGGTCTCGGTCCGCACCCGCCATCTCTCCGAGCAGGAGCGCGACCCGGACTACAACCGCCGCCGCGACCAGGAAGGCCAGGACGACCCCTGGATGAGCACCGTCCGGCGCATGCACCAGCAGCGGCGCGCCTGAGGCTAGGCGCCGGATAGGTAGCGACCGAACAGCAGGTCGGCGCAGATCAGGTCGAGGTGACCACCGCCGGCGTTCTTGTAGAGCGTGACGTCGTCCGGCCCGGTTCGGCCCCGGACGGCGCCCTGCGCGAGATCGGCCAGCTCGCCGCGGATATGGTCGGCCGTGATCGCTCCCGAGGCGATCGGCCCGGCGATGTCGCCCGATTCCAGCGCGAAGCGGCGGGTGTCCACGAACACGCGCGATCGGCGCACGGCCTCGTCATCAGCCTCGCGCATGCCGGGCGTGAACGAACCGACGAGATCCACATGGCCCCCCGGGCGCAGCCATTCGCCTTTCAGCAACGGCTGCTGCGCGGAGGTTGCGCAACTGATGATGTCGGCGTTGAATACAGCATCGCGGGGCGTCGGCGCCGCAATGGCGTCCAGGCCTTCGCCCCGAAGGGTTGCGGCCAGCGCCTCGGCGCGTTCGTGCGTGCGATTCCAGATCGCGACCGCCGTGATGGGGCGGACGGCGCACATCGCGCGGATTTGCCAGACGGCCTGCCCGCCGGAGCCCAGCATCGCGAGCCGCCGGGCGTCAGGTCGCGCCAGCAGCGAAGCGCCGGCCGCTGAATCCGCAGCTGTCTTTCGGAAGGTCAGCGCCGGACCATCGATGAGGCAGACAGGGCTGCCATCCTCGCCGTCGAACAGGACGTAGAGGCCGCCTATCGCGGCTTTGCCCGTGTGTGCGTTGCCGGGAAAAACCGTCACAAGCTTGATGCCGAGCGATCGGCCCGGACGCCAGGCCGGCCAGACCAGGAAATGCTCCTGTTCGCCGTTCGGCCCGGAATGGCTCATCAGCAAGCGCTCGGCCCGCGGCAAGGCGCTGCGGTGAGCGGCAAGCAGGCCGTCCACCAACGCCCCGAAAGGCAGAAGCCGATGGACCTCGTCGGCTTGGATATGCGGGACCGATCGCACCGTTCCCTCCACGACTGGCGAAGCTACACCACCTCGTCCGGCGCAAACCGGCACGGATGGGCAGGATCGCCTGCTTCCACCTGCAGTGTCACGTGATGGATGCTGAACCGATCCCGCAGCGCGGTCGTGGCGTCGCTGAGTAGCGCGTCGTCGAGACCGGCGCCGGGCCGCACGAGGTGCGCCGTCATGGCGTTCTCGGTGGTGCTCATGGCCCAGATATGAACGTCGTGCACCTCGGACACCCCCGGCAGGGCGCCGAGATAGGCCTCGATCTTGCGGCGGTCCACGCCGCGCGGAACGGCGTCCATGGCGAGGTTCACGGCCTGCCGGCCCAGGTCCCAGCTGCCGAACAGGATCACTCCCGCGATCAGCAGGCTCACGGCGGGGTCGATCCAGAACCAGCCGGTGAGGCCGACCAGGAAAGCGCTGATCACGACCCCGAGCGATACGCCCGCATCGGCCGCCATGTGGAGAAAGGCGCCACGGACGTTGAGATCGTGCGAGCCGCCCATGAACAGCAGCGCCGTGCCGCCATTCACCAGAATGCCGATGCCTGACACCACCATCACGGTCGTGGTCGCGACCGGCGCGGGATATGAGAGCCGCATCAGCGCCTCATAGGCGATCGCCCCGACCGCAACGAGCAGAAACGCCGCGTTGCCGAGAGCGGCCAGAATGGACGCCCGGCGATAGCCGTAGGTGCGGGAGTGGGTGGGCAGCCGCCGGCCCAGCGCCAGGGCGCCCCAGGCGATCAGCAGCCCGGCGACGTCCGACAGATTGTGCAGGCCGTCGGCAAGCAGAGCGAGCGAATTCGCCGCAAAGCCATATCCGAGCTCCACCAGGACGAAGACGAAGTTCAGCGCGGTGCCGATCGCGAAGGCGGGGCCGAAATCCTTTGGAGCATGATGATGCCCGCCGCCATGATGGTGGCCATGGGCTTCGTGGTCGTGATCATGGTCGTGATCGTGATCGTGATCGTGGCCTTGGCCGTGGCTGCTTGCGTGTGATGTGGCGTGGGTCGACGGCGCCATGCGGATCTCGATTCTCGTCGGGTCAGGGCTGACTGGAGGGCGCACGCGCCGCTCAGACTGGCCAACGCGCCGGGCTAGCGTTGGTTTGCGCCCGAACCTAGGCGCTTCGCCGCCGAGACGCCATCGCGCAGCCAATTCCGGCATCGCGCGTTATCGCTTCCGGGTGACAGCCATGACGCCGATCCACGCATTTCTGAACGGAACGGGCCGCGACGACCGGGGGCGCAGGATCGCCGCAATCCTTGCGATGGACGACGCCGCGCTCGAGTTCACGCATGACTACATCCAATGGCTGTTTCCGCTCGCGACGCCCAGCATGGCGCAACCAGGCAGCCCCGTGCTGGCGGCGGGGGACATCCCGGCCATCCGCGCCGACCCGCTTGCGCAGGCGAACCTGGCGCGCGCGACCGTGCTGATGAGCGATTTTTACGCCCGCAGCCAGGATTGGCTCAATGCTTACGACCACAATCACCTGCGCATCACCCGCATCGTCACCAGCCTGAAACTGCTCGTCGGGCGCGACGCGGCGGCGAGCTTCCTCGCCTCCATCGAGGACCGCTGCCGGGCCGCCGGGGATCCGGTCAACGCTCGCAGCCGCCGCTACTGGCGCGAAGCGCTGGACGGCTGACGCCGGGCAGGGCGGCGACGGCCGCATGCCGATTGCGGCGAAGCTCCCGGCGCGCGACAGTGCCGGCGCGCAGCTGTCGAGACCTTTCATGACACCCCCTGTTCCCGTGATCGCGATCGACGGGCTGACTAAAAGCTACGGCAAGGTCCGGGCGCTCGACGGCGTTTCGCTGAGCCTCGAGCCGGGACGGTTCACGGCGTTGCTGGGGCCGAACGGGGCCGGCAAGAGCACGCTGTTTCAGATCCTCACCGGGCTCTTCGTCGCCGACTCAGGCTCGGTGCGCGTTCTGGGTGCTGATCTCGCGGCCGACCCGACCGCGGCGCTGGCCCGCCTTGGCATCGTTTTCCAGCAGCCCTCGCTGGATCTCGACCTCACGGTGGAGCAGAACCTCGCCTACCATGCGGGCCTGCACGGCATCGGCGGCCGCCGGCGCCGGGACGCCATCGAGGAGGCGCTCGCCCTGTTCGGGCAGAGCGAAACGCGGCGCCAGCGCGTGCGCACCCTGTCGGGCGGCAATCGTCGCAAGATCGAGATGGCTCGCGCGCTGATGTCGGCCCCGGCGCTGCTGCTCCTCGACGAGCCGACGCAGGGGCTCGACCCGGCCAGCCGCCGCGACCTCGTGCTGCACGTCTCGCGCCTCGTGCGCGAACGCGACCTCGGCGTGCTCTGGGCCACCCACATCGTCTCGGAGGTCGAAGCCGCCGACCGCGTTGTCGTGCTTCACCGCGGACGCGTGATCGAGGACGGCGCGCCGGCCGACGTCGTCGCCCGCTCCGGCGCAGCCACCCTCGAAGGCGCGTTCCTCGCGCTCACGCAGGGGAGGGCGGCATGACTGGATCGCATTCCGGCGCGCTCGCCCATGCGGGCCTCGCGCTCGCCGCCATCCTGCGGCGGGAGATCACGAAGTTTCTCCGGCAGACCGGCCGGCTGGTGTCGGCGGTGGTTCGCCCGACCTTGTGGCTCGTGGTGTTCTCTGCAGGCTTCCAGAACGTGCTCGGGGTGTCGATCACGCCGCCCTATGAGAACTACATCACCTACGACGTCTACATGGCGCCGGGCCTGATCGGCATGGTGCTGCTGTTCCAGGGCATGCAATCCTCGCTTGCCCTGGTGTTCGACCGGGAAGTCGGCACCTTGCGGCTGCTGCTGACCGCGCCGCTGCCACGCTGGTACCTGCTGCTCTGCAAGCTCGTCGCCGGAACGCTGCTCGGGGTCGCGCAGGCCTATGCGTTCCTGCTGGTGGCGCTCGCCTTCGACGTCGACCTGCCGCGGTGGGGTTGGATCAGCGTGCTGCCCGCGCTGGCGCTGGGCGGATTTTCGCTCGCCGCGCTCGGGCTTCTGCTGTCCGTCTATGTACGGCGGCTGGAGAATTTCGCCGGCACGATGAACTTCGTCATCTTCCCGGCCTTCTTTTTCTCGACCGCGCTCTACCCGCTCTGGAAGTTGCGGGAAAGCGGCTCCGAGTGGATCGCCTGGGCGGCCCGCGTCAATCCGTTCACCCACGTGGTGGAGATGATCCGTTTCGCCCTCTATGGCCAGTTCGCGGCGCTTTCCACGGGGCTCACGCTACTGTTCGGCCTCCTGGCCTTTGGGCTGGCGGTGCGGGGTTATGATCCGCAAAGCGGCGTTCTCGGCCGGGCGCCGCGGGACGACTGACCGCTCGCGGCGTCAGCCCAGGGCGGCCCGACCACGCTCGAAGCGCTCTCGTGAACGATCCGGGGTTGAGCCCACCGCCGTCTTCCCCGATGCTCGCGGGACGTGATCACCCTCGGAGGCCTCGATGACCAGCCACGCCATCCCACCCGTCGCGCTGTCGCATGACGTGAAGCTCGACCGCCTGGGAGAGATCGCCGTGAAGGTGGGGCTGGGGCTCGCGCCCGGGCAGGAACTCGTGATGACCGCCCCGATCGACGCGCTGCCGCTGGTGCGGCGCATCACCGAGCACGCCTACAATGCCGGGGCCTCACTGGTGACCACGCTGTTCGCCGACGAGGAAACCACCCTGGCGCGCTACCGTTTCGCGCCGGACGGAGCCTTCGACGTCGCCAGCGGCTGGCTCTATGACGGCATGGCGTCGGCCTTCAAGGCGGGCGCGGCGCGTCTCGCCATCGCGGGAGAGAACCCGTCGCTTCTCGCCGGCCAGGACCCCGACAAGGTGTCCCGCGCAAACCGGGCGCGGTCCAAGGCCTACATGCCGGCCCTGGAGATGATCGCCGGCTTCGCGACGAACTGGACCATCGTCAGCTATGCGAGTCCGTCCTGGGCCAGGGCGATGTTCCCGGAGGATCCGGAAGACATCGCGGTCGCGCGCCTCTGGCACGCGATCTTCGCAGCCTCCCGCGTCGACGGGCCGGATCCCGTGGCCGCCTGGGCGGAGCACAATGCCGAACTGCAGCGCCGGACCGTGTTGCTGAACGCATCCCGCTTCGCGGCTCTGCATTTCCGCGGCCCCGGCACGGACCTCACCGTCGGGCTGGCCGACGACCACGAATGGAATGGCGGCTCCACCACGGCCGGAAACGGGCTGATCTGCAATGCCAACATTCCGACCGAGGAAGTCTTCACGACGCCGCACAAGTTCCGCGTCGACGGCCGGGTCCGCAGCACCAAGCCGCTCTCCTACAACGGCACGTTGATCGAGGACATCGCGGTACGTTTCGAGGGCGGCGCGATCGTCGACGCACAGGCGCGAACCGGCCAGGACGTGCTCCTGAAGGTGCTGGACACTGATGAGGGATCGCGCCGGCTGGGGGAGGTCGCGCTCGTGCCCTTCTCGTCGCCGATCTCGCAAAGCGGACTGCTGTTCTACAACACACTCTACGACGAGAACGCCGCCAGCCACATCGCGCTCGGCCAATCCTACAGCAAGTGCATCCAGAACGGCGTAAGCCGTCCCAAGGACGAGCTTGTGGCCCGCGGCGCGAATGACAGCCTGATCCACATCGACTGGATGATCGGCTCTGGCGAGGTGGACGTCGATGGATTGCGCGCGGACGGCTCGGCCGAGCCGCTGATGCGCAAGGGCGACTGGGTTTCTTGATCGCCGGAATGGCAAAGTCGGCGGATCGCAAGCTATCTGCCGAAGTAGAGGGCCGGACCAGCAACCTTAATCGAGGTTAATGCACGCCTGCTCTGTGGTACCTAGCTTGATAAACGTAACCCGTCACGACCAAAGGTCGGGCGGGGCAAGTATACAAAATACAAAAAAAGAGTATCCTGGAGAGGAAAAGCGCCCATGTTGTCTGCCGTCTTGATGTACGGAAGTTTGGTCGCGCCGCGAACTACAGCTTCTGAAGGAAGGACCATCTCTGGATTTGCTTCGCTTGCAAGCGCTGGCGTGTGCGTTCAATGAGGAGCGCCATCGACCCTGACAACATCTTCGACCGAGAGCGTCTCGACGATCGCTCCACCGTTGAAGTCCACGCGCGGATAAAAGCGCCGCGGATCCTTCCAACCCGCCAAGACGACCAGAGCCGCGGCGAAACAGGAGCGCCATCGACCGGTGCTGCCGCCCGGATGCTCGGGGAGGGCCGTCTCCGAACTCAATTTCCGGAACGCCAAGCTTCCGCCACCGGGGTGGCGTGGGCGCAATTAACCCCGTCGTCGAAGTCACATCGAGAGAATGTTATGTATAATTTCACCGCAGACAGGCTGGACCTGGATCATGGACAGGGCGTCACCGCGGTGGTGCACGACGACGGGGCCGACGTCACGATCGCGTTCGGGGACGGCGACACGGTTCAGATCCCGGGATTGACCCTGGGCGTTGCCGGCGGCCTGAGCGGGGTCGTCGCTATAACGGATTGTCTCCGCTGCAGTTTTCGGCGCGAGGGGCGCTGACGCGAAGCGCCGTGGGCCGGACTCTGAAAACACCCGCGCTAACCCGCATAGAACTAATCCATTCGGACTAGTCCAAAGGTGAACCCGTTCGGCGTGCGGCGCTTACCTCATAAGGGCAATTGCAACCCAGAGTAGTATGCTTCAAACTTTTTTAATCGAATGCCGCATTCGAAAGTATATGGATTAAACAACAGATGTTGAAACGTGGTTTGGCTCGTTGTACGGCCGCTCGGTCTGGGGGGCGCTAAATGACGGCGGAAATCGTAAGATCCACGCTTCATCAGAAAGAAGGCGCTCCCTTCTCGCCCGATGAGCTGCCGACCTTGTGCGGTCGCCCCGCGGTTCTGCGGCAACTCAACCCCGGCGAAGAGTTGTTTGCGCCCGGCGAGCGCAGCGATGACATCTACGGCATCGTTTCAGGCTGGGCTTATTCGTACCGCCTGTTCGACGACGGCCGGCGCCAGATCAACACCATCGAACTGCCGGGCAGCCTCATCGGCGTCGCCAGCGCGGCACGTGACGGCGCGGCCGTCGGCTGCGCATGCCTCACCCGCGTGGTCTATTGCGTCTACCCCCGGGCGGCGCTGTTTGGTCGTGTGATGAGCGAGCCGGCGCTCGGTCTTCGGATCGTCGCCGAAGTCGTGCGCCAGGAAGTCTTGATTCGCGAACGCCTGTCTGACGTTGCCCGGCGTCCGGCGCGCGAGCGCATCGCCAATTTTCTGCACGAACTCTACTGCCGCCGGCAGATCACCGGCCGCATGGACCGCCCGTTCAGCATTCCGCTGACGCAGACCCATATCGCTGACGCCCTGGGCCTCACGCCCATCCACGTGAGCCGCACCCTGCGCGAATTCAAACGCGACGGCGTCGCCAACTATGTGGGGCACGACCTGCAGATCATCGATGCAGGCAAACTCGCCCGGATCAGCACGTTGGACGAATCCTATGCCCGCTGGCTCGGCGGCGGCGCTGACGCGCAGATCGCGACCGCAGATACGCGCCCCGCGATGGCGGCCCGCCTGGCCTGATCGGCCACTTTAGTCCATTAGCGGATCGGCCGGCCGACCTTATCGGTCGGCGCGGCTTTCCGAATTCGACGCCTCCGACGCCTGAGGCTGGGACGCATAGACCGCCACCTCGGTTCGGTTACGAGCATTAAGCTTCCGCATCAAGCTCCGGACATGCACCTTAACGGTGCCCTCGCGCAGCTTGAGCTCAGACGCGATCGCCTTGTTGGCTTTTCCATGCCGTAGCAAAGCCAAAACGTCGCTTTCCCGCCGGCTGAACGTCGCCTGCGGGGCGGCGGGGCGCGATTGATCCAGTTGCCGGGGGCTTCGGTTGGCCCGCTCGGCCGCAAGGCGCACCAGAACGGCCGAAGGCACGAACTCGCCGCCCGCCAGCAGGATCCGGAGCGCATGCGCGAGGGCGTCGGACGCCATCGACATGGGCAGGTAGCCCTCCACGCCGGCCCTGACCGCCTCCGAGACCACGCGTGGGTCGTCGCAGTCCGAAATCACCGCCACCGAGGTGCCGGGGTACAAGGCGCGGACGGAGTCGAGATCCCGCAGGAAGCCGGGCAACTCGCCTTCATTCAAGATGAAGACCATCAATTCAGGAAGCGACGAGCCATTCTCCGGCGCGGTCGGGCGCTCCGTGCAAGTGATGGTCAGATCGGGCGCTTCGCGAGCAAGATGAGCAGCCAGGAGGTCCCGCCAGATTGTCTTGGCCGCAACCAGAAGAACGCGGCGGACCGGGTGCGTAGGCATGACTGCTCCCCTGCTTGGACGTGAGGGCTCCCCCTCACGGATCGATTAATTAAACGTTACCCTATAAATTACAACCATATACCTTATGGTGCATGGAGGTCGCCTGGAGCCACACAGCGCCACGACAGCCCGCCTGTTTGGCCTAGGACGACTGCGTGCTTGTTCCACCTCTGGAGCTTACCGCCTTCTGCTTACCGCTTTCGACTCAGTTTGCCGAGCAGAACGCGCGATCGAGGCACAAACGAGACGGCTGGACCCGGGACAGTCGATCACCGGAATTCTGCAAGCATCTGTTTACGCTCGTGATCGTCAAAGCTCGTTTCAAGTGTCGTTTCGCGTAGAACAATTTAACGCGGATTGAACGCAATCTAATCTACCCCGTTGGGTGGAGCGCCCCCCGGCGCGAGGCTTGGCGTAAGCCTCTCAGGCATCTTGGTCCACGGGAGGGCTCGCAGCACGGTGGGCTGCGGCCTTCCTCCTTTTTCCATCGCCGCTCGCGAGGATCTGTTTTCTTGAGCGTTCCCCTCAAACCCCGCATGACCGGTCCGGCCCTCGTGGTCGACGACCTGCGAGTCCCGCAGCCGAGCCCGGCTCCCATCACCAGGCCCCAGCGCGTCGCGATCGTGCACGACTGGTGCCCGTCGTTCCGCGGCGGCGAGCGCGTCCTGGCGGAGCTCTGCGCGATGTTTCCGAACAGCGAGGTGTTCACGCTGTTCGACTTCTTCAGCGACGACATCAAGAAGCGCTATTTCCCGAACGTGGTTTTCCACACGTCACCGGCGAACAAGCTTCCTGGCGTTCGCAAATACTATCGCGGACTGTTCTTCGCGTGCCCGTTCCTGATCGAGCAGTTCGACGTGACCGGCTTCGACGCCGTGGTCTCGTCGTCGGCCGCCTTCGCGCGCGGCGTGCTGACCCGGCCGGACCAGCCGCATGTCAGCTATATCCACAGCCCGATCCGCTACGCCTGGGACGAGCAGTTCTCCTATCTGCAGCAAGGCAAGCTGGGCTTCGGGCCCGTCGGATTGTTGTACCGGTATCTCCTGCATGGTCTGCGGACCTGGGATACCCGCACGGCGCACGGGCCGGACGTGATGCTCGCCAATTCGAGCTTCGTGCGCTCCAGGATCAAGCGGGTCTACGGCCGTGACGCCACCGTCGTGCATCCGCCTGTGGATCTCGACACGTTCACGATGTCGACCGAGAAGGACGACTACTACATCACGGCGTCGTTCATGGCGCCGTACAAGCGCACCGACCTCGTGATCGAAGCCTTCAACGCCATGCCGGATCGACGCTTGCTGGTGGTCGGAGAGGGCCAGCAGTCCGCCGCGCTCCGCAACATGGCGGGCCCGAACATCGAGTTTAGCGGGTTCCTTCCCCAGGCCGACTATGTTCGCGCCGTGGCGCGCGCCCGGGCGCTCGTCTTCGCCGGATGCGAAGATTTCGGCATCGCCCTCGCGGAAGCGCAGGCCTGTGGAACGCCGCTGATCGCTTTCGGCCGCGGCGGAGCCCGCGACATCGTTCGTCCGCTTGGAACGGAAAATCCTACCGGCCTGCTGTTCAAGGAACAGACCGTGGGCTCGTTGACCGACGCCGTCATGCGGTTCGAGCGCGACGGATCGGCGATCACCGCCCAGGCCTGCGCCGAAAATGCACAGCGGTTCTCGGCGGAGCGTTTCCGCCGCGAGGTCGCGCAAGCGTTTGACGCCGTCTGGGCTTCTCACCAGAACGACTGAGAACGATCCGAAAGCGGCGGCCGATCAGGCCGCCGCCGGTATCCTGACCTCGGAAGTGCGACCGTCGATCGCCGCCATTTGCTCGAGATAGAGCTCGGCCGTCCGGCGCCAGCTGAAAAGCGGCAGGCGCTCCCGCCCGCGGGCGATGCAGCCTTGCCGCAGAACAGGGTCGTTGCGCAGCTGCAAAATCGCGGCCCGCCAGTCCTCCACCGACATTGGCGACGCATAGAGCGCGGCGTCTCCGCAGATTTCCGGCATGCTGGCCCGGTCGGATGAGACCACCGGGCACCCGCGCGCCATGGCCTCAAGCGGCGGCAGCCCAAACCCCTCTGTGAATGACGGAAAGGCGAGGCAGCAACTGTCGCGCAGCAGCGCCGCGAGTTCGCCGTCGCTGACCCGGCCGAGCAGCACGACATTGTCTGCGCTCGCGCTTGCTCCTTGCGCGTGGACGCGTGAGTCCAGCCCGCCGCACAAGGCGAACCGCACCCCATCAGCCGCCATCGCGCGGGCGAGTTCGAAGATGAGGTTGATGTTCTTGTGAGGCGCGCGGCTTCCGATCACCACGACGGTGTCGGGCCCCGCCGCCGCGCCGGTCGCCGACGAATGCGCCGGGGTCCAGCGCAAGGCGTGCTCATGGCCGTCCGGAGCTACGAAGATCTTGTTTTTGGACGCCACCCCGAAATGGGCCAGCTGCTCGGCCGCGAAATGCGAAACAGTGGCTACCCGGGCGGCGCTGAAGCCCAAGGTTGGCAGCAGGACGCGATACAGCGCCCGAAAGGCGCGCGAATAGCTTTCGGGCGCGAGCCGCGTGTTCATGTCATGAATGCAGACGATCTGCTTGCGCACCGTCAGCGGACCGGTGTTGCAGAGGCTCAGCAGCCCACCTTGGACGACCCGTGGCAGCGCGATCTGCTCCCAGGCATGGCCCGACCCGCCTGGCGCGGTCACGAAACGGACGGATTTCAGGCTTGAACTCGGCTCGCACCCCGGCGGCGCCGCGAGCGTGAGCGTCAACCCCGCCGTGTTCGGAGCTCGCTCGGCGAGAAGCTCGTCCAGCGCAGTCACGATTTCCCAGCCATAGCGCTGGACGCCGGTGAGCGATTGGCTGAGGAAGCGGCCGTTAATGGTCCAGTTGCGATTCACGACCATTCTCCACGCGCAGGCCCGCTCCGGCCCACCTCGCTTACAGACAGGGGGGAGTGGCGGACCGCTCGTTTTTCGCTCAAGCTGAAAGACGGCAGCCGATTCCGCCCCGCCCGCGCGATCGCGGTTTGGGGGGCGTCGCGAACCGAGGAAGCAAAAGGCGTGTTCCTGGCGGTGATCGTCACAGGCTTAGCCGGCTTGGTTCTCGGATTCCGGTTCCGGGCGCCAGCTCTCCTGATGGCGACCGCGCTCGTCCTGGCGGCGGCCGTGGCGGTGGGCATGGTCTCGCGCTGGCCGTCATCCAAGACAGTGCTGTTTGCTGTCGTGGCTATCATCGTCCTGCAGTTCAGCTTCGGAGTTGGCGTGAGCGTGGTGGTCTGGCTGGACGCCAGACGCAACCGGCGATCGGCCCGTGAGGCCCTTCGCACGCGCGGCGCAGACTCAATACGCTGAAACGGTCAGGAGGTCTCGCCGAAACTGATCACCGCAGGCACGGTTTTCAGGAGTATCAGCACGTCGCCCCATAGCGTCCAATGCTGGACGTAGTGGCAGTCCAGCGCCACCCGCTCGTCATAGGTGCGCAGGTTCCGACCGCTGGTCTGCCACAACCCGGTGAGTCCGGGACGCACGCGGGCATAGTCGCGCGCATGCGGGCCATAGCGCTCCAGCTCGTCCTCGAGCACCGGGCGAGGACCCACGCAGCTCATGTCGCCGCGCAGCACATTGAGGAGCTGCGGGAGCTCATCGAGGCTCGTCTTGCGCAGGATGGAGCCGATCCGCGTCACGCGGGGATCGCGCCGGAGCTTGCGGAACTCCCGCCATTCCTGCGCGGCCTGTGGATCGCTGGCCAGGTACTGCCGCAGCGCGGCGTCCGAATCCTGCACCATGGTGCGGAACTTGAAGCACCGGAACGGCCGGCGGCCCTGACCGATGCGAAGCTGCGAGAAGATGACGGGGCCGCCCATCGTGAGCTTGATCGCAAGCGCGACCATCATGAAGATCGGCAGCAGCAGGATCAGCGCCGTGCACGCCACCACGATGTCGATGCTGCGCTTGCGCCAGCCCCCGATCGGCGCGAACGATCCATCGGCGCTGTCGAGCCGACGCGGCTGCATGGTGACCGGCTGCGAGCCTCCGTCGAGAGCGCTCGCGGACGGATAGGACGCCGCCCCGGCGGTCGCCTCCTCGGCTCGGGCGAAGGCTCGGACCGGAGCCGTCATCGGCGCAGTCCGGGCGTCCCGCTCACCGGGCCGGAAAGGTGAGATGCTCGGTTCGAAATCAAGTCGTCTCATTACCATGCGCCAAGTTCTTCCAGGGGCTTATGCATCATCCTCATGCGATTCCCGCGACGCGCATAGGCGAGCAAAAGGGGTAGGCAAGGCGCGCGGTGCGCCCCCTTCGAGTGAGTTCTGAGAGGAACATCACAGAAGAGGCTGCCACCTCACCTCGGCCGTGCGGCTGCGCGCGACCGGGCGAGCTCCGAGCGGGGGCACAGCGTCCGGCCCCGCAGGGGCGGCTGCGCCTTGATCGCCCCGCCTGATCGCTTTAGGCTCTGCCTCTGTTGACGCCATGTCAGGCTGGACCGCATGCGGCGTGTTCGCGCATGGCCGACCTAGGAGAGCGCTTGCTCGCACGCTTTAGATCTGCAGAGCGCGACCAGGAGACCGATGCGCAGCGGCGCAAGCGGATCCGTCAGGTTCTGCTGGACACGGTCGCGACGCTTCCGGGCGGCCGCACGAACAGCGCGGAACCCGAGGCAGACGAGCGCGATTTTTACCTTCGGCTGATCGCCAAGCTCGATAAGCCGTTCTAAACCGTCGAGACTAACGCCTTTCGGCCAAGTTGAGCCGGTTCGCATCAGCGCAGATGCTGCAGCGGACGGAGGACTCCTGGATGAACCTGCGCACGCTCTTCTCGCGTGAGAATGCCAGCAAGCCGGATCAGCGCGGCAGGCTGGCTGCTGTCGGCTCGGCTTTCGCCGAAGCGATCAGCGACGCCACGCGCGAGCTGGAAGGTTTGTCCCGGCGCTATGAGCAGGGGATCGCGCGCGCCTGTGTTTTGTCAGATTCCGAAAGCTTCGCCCTGGAAGACCCGCAAACGAGCGAGCCTCAGCTCAGGGCTGTCGAGCAAACAGTGATGCGCGTCCGCGCCCGCATGCGGCAATTGCAGGCGGAGATCGCCCACCTGCAAGAACTCGAAAGCGAGCTGAACGCCTTCAGCGCCCGGATGGTCGCGAAGCCCAATTAGGTCTCGCACCGAAATTCGGTGTGATCTGAAGACAGTTGATTCATCACGCGTACCTCTTTCGAGCGAGCGATTTGCTTTGGGCCTGGCTCGCCAACGCGCTGTTCTTAAATTCGCCCGCTTAATCGCTTCCTGCTGCGGGTCCCGAGATCGGGAGCATTCCGCAATCTTATGCGGAAGTTCGATATGTCGCTGACAAGGGATTCTATGGTTTTGGGTCGTTCTTCACTTGATCACCTGGATGTCTCTGTTGTGCTCGCCACTTTCAATGGCGCTCGATTTTTGTCGGCCTTCTTGGAATCCATCGAAGCCCAAACGGTCGCTCCCGCCGAGATGATCGTCTGCGACGACCAATCGACGGATGAGACGCTGCAGATCGTCCAAGCCTTCGCCGAGCGGTCCCGGTTCCCGGTTCACGTGACGGTCAATAGCGAACGCAGGGGCTATCGCGACAATTTCCTACATGCCGCCCTGCAGGCGCGCGGCGCCCTCGTGAGCTTCGCCGATCAGGATGATGTCTGGGCCCCCGAGAAGTTGGCGCGCTGCGTGCCGGCTTTCCTGGACGAGAGCGTCCTGCTTTGCGCTCATGCGGCCACGATCACTGATGCGGACCTGAAACCCATCGGGCGATTAGGCAATGAGATCGAAGGCGAGGCGGTGATCGAACCGCGTACGTTGCCGCCTTGGGCCGTGTTTTTCGGATTTACGCAAGTCTTTCGTCGCTCTCTGCTCGGGGTGGCCGCCCTCGATAGGCGGCCGCCGGACAACATCGATCCGAGCTACGCAATGGCGCACGATCGTTGGATCACGATGCTTGCGGGTGGGCTCGGGCGCGTCGCGCTCATTCCCTCCGAGCTCGCATTGTTCAGGCAACACGGCGGAAACGCCAGCAGTCATCTGAGTCACGGGATCTCGATCGAACGCATCCTGTCGACGACCGCCGCCGATCACCATTTGCATGCCGGGATAGCGCGCCGCATGGCGGAGGTGTTTGCGGATATTGCGCAGAAATACGGGCCGCATGCCGAGGAGGCCGGACAAACTGTCGCTTACTGGCGCAGGTTCGAGCGGCTTTATGAGCTGAGGGCCGAGGTCTACGCCAAACACACCTTCACGGGGCGGGTCGCCGCATTCTCGGCTTTGACGATGGAGAGTGGATACGGCGGCGGCAAAGCCACGAGCCTCGGGCGCAAGGCGCAGATCAAGGACCTCGTGCTTGGGGCCGTCGCGTCCGGTTTGCGGACAAGGGCGACCGCCAGCCGTTGAGAGGTGCGAAAGCGCACGTTCCAGAATTTTTCCGCGCTCTACGTTTTGGCTCAATGGGCGCGCTCGGTTCGCGGAAGCCGCGAAAACCCAAGGCCGTCAGCCAGAAAGGCCGCTCGTTCCTCAACGAGGTAAACAAATAGAGGTACGAAAGGGCAACTACTGAGGCCAGAAGTGCAACTTGGAATTGAGAGCTCGCAGGTCTCAATCTGCTGCAGTCTTAGGAGATGGGCAATGAAAGCGGTCATCCTCGCTGGCGGATTGGGAACGCGGATTTCGGAAGAAACCGGCGTGCGCCCGAAGCCAATGGTCGAAATCGGCAGTCAGCCGATTCTCTGGCACATTATGAAGATCTACGCCGCGCATGGCGTGAACGAGTTCATCGTGTGCTGCGGGTACAAAGGCCACGTCATCAAGGAATACTTCGCGAACTACGCGATGCAGACCGCCGACGTGTGCTTTGACCTGAGCACGAACCAGATGACGCTGCTTGGCCGGCGAACTGAACCCTGGAAGGTGACGCTGGTCGACACGGGGCCGAACACGATGACGGGCGGCCGCCTGAAGCGGGTGCGCGACTACGTCGGCGACGACACGTTCTGCATGACGTATGGCGACGGTGTTTCAGACGTCAACATCAGCGAGGCGATCCGCTTCCACACCGCGCATCGGCGCAAGGCCACCCTCACGGCCGTGCAGCCGCCCGGCCGCTTCGGGACGTTTTCGCTCGGCCGCGACAATCCCTCCGTGCGCGCATTCGTGGAAAAGCCGAAGGGCGGCGACGGCGCCTGGATCAATGGCGGCTTCTTCGTGTTGGAGCCCAGCGTGATCGACTACATCGAGGGCGACCACATCTCCTTCGAGCATGGGCCCCTGGATGGGCTGGCGCGCGATGGCGAATTGATGGCGTTCACGCATGACGGCTTCTGGCACCCCATGGACACGCTGCGTGACAAGGGGGTGTTGAACGACCTTTGGGCCGCCGGCAAGGCCCCCTGGATGGTTTGGGACGGAGCTGATCGCTGATCCCAAGCGCATTCGATTTGGAGATTTAGGATGATTATCGTCGATAAGGCGCTCGCTCGACGCGAGGCTCAGAACCGTCCCGTGAAGGTCGGAATGGTTGGGGCGGGCGTGCAGGGCAGGGCGATTACCCGGACCATCGTGAACTCGACGCCGGGGATGCGCATGAGCGTCATCGCCAACCGGACGATCGAGCACGCCGAGCGCGCCTTCTCGGAACTCGGGCTAACGGCAGTCCGCTGCGAGACGGTGGCGGCGCTTCAGGACGCCCTGGCGAATGACCGCCCGGCCGTAACCTCTAATCCGCTGCTCCTCGGCCAGGCGTCGGGTCTGGACGCCGTCATCGAGGCGACCGGCACCATGGAGTATGCGGCTCGCGCGGTCCTGGCGGCGATCCAGGGCGGCAAGCATGTCGTGATGGTCAACGCCGAACTGGACGGCACCGTCGGGCCAATCTTGAAGAAGAAGGCCGACACGGCCGGCGTGGTCTACACCGCCGGCGACGGCGACCAGCCCGGCGCCCAGATGAACCTCGTCAGGTTCGTGCAGGGGATCGGCCTCAAGGTAGTGCTCTGCGGCAACATGAAGGGGCTCTACGACCCCTACCGCAATCCAAAGACGCAGGAGAGCTTCGCGGCCAAGTGGGGACTGGACCCCGCCATGGTGGCGTCCTTCGCGGATGGAACCAAGATTTCGTTCGAGCAGGCGGTGATCGCCAACGGCCTCGGCATGAAGGTCGCAAAGCGCGGCATGCTGGGCGTCGACGTCTCCGAGGGCAATCCCTACAAGCCCCTCGTGCCGCTCGACCAGACCGTCGAGGGCTTCCACGCCGCGCTCGACGCGCATCTCGCCGCCGGCGGTCCTGGCATTGTCGATTACGTCATGGGCGCCGCGCCCGGGCCCGGCATCTTCGTGCTCGCGACCTGCGACGACCCCGCCCAGAAGCACTTCCTGAACTACTACAAGATGGGCCCGGGGCCTTATTACACCTTCTACACGCCCTACCACCTCTGCCACTTCGAGGTGCCGGGCTGCGTGGCCCGCGCAGTGTTGTTCGAGGACGCGACCGTGACGCCGTTGGACGGCCCGTCAGTGGGCGTGATCGCGCTCGCCAAGAAGGACCTCCAACCGGGCGATCTCATCGACCAGCTCGGAGGTTTCGAGGTCTACGGCATGCTCGAGAACATCGAGACTGTCCGCGCGGAAAACCTGGTGCCGATCGGCCTGGCTGTCGGCTCGCGCGTGACCCGCTCCATCTCGAAGGACCAGCCTCTCACTTTCGCGGACGTGACCCCTCCGGAGGACAGGCTCGTCGACAAGCTCTATGCCGAACAGGAATCCATGTTCTCGTCGGAGCGGAGCCCGGAAGGACGTCGGCCGTGATCTTCAAGTCAACGACGCTGGAAGGCGCGTTCATTGTCGAGATGGAGCCGCGGGGCGACGACCGCGGCTTCTTCGCCCGCGTGATGTGCCGGGACGAATTCGAGGCTCATGGGCTGATCGGCGATTTTCCGCAGATCAACATGTCCTACTCCGTCCATAAAGGCACGCTCCGGGGGCTGCACTATCAGGTCGAGCCCCATGGCGAGGCCAAGCTGGTGCGGTGCCTTCGCGGGGCGGTGATGGACGTGATTGTCGACATGCGTCCGAACTCGCCGACCTTTCGCAAGCACGAGCAATTTGAACTCACGGCCGACAACCGGCGACAGCTCTATGTCCCGCCGGGCTTCGCGCACGGGTTCCTTACGCTGGTCGACGATGCGGAAGTGACCTATCCTGTTTCGGCACGGTACGAGCCTTCGGCCGAGCGTGGCGTGCGGTACGATGATCCGGCGCTTGGCATCAAATGGCCGGTTCCCGTGGTCCACGTCTCCCCCAAGGATGCAACCTGGCCATTGTTGTCGAACGCGTCTGGCGACACCCGGCAACCATGACAAGAACAGCGAGAGGGAGGCTGGCCATGGCCAACCCATCGAACAGAAAATTCCTGGTGATCGGGCGGGTGGGCGACAAGAGCCTCCACAAGCAATGGCTTGAACCAGCCTCAACCGAGCGCAACTGGGACTTGCTGCTGAATTCCTACGGCAAGGATCAGACGCGCGTCCAGGACGGCGATCTCCCGACCGTGGTCGATCCCGGCACCAAATGGGACAGTATCGCGAGGCACCTCCTCGCAAATCCCGAGTTGCTCGAGCAGTACACGCACGTGATGCTGCCCGACGACGACGTGCTGATGACGGCCGGCGACATCAACCGCATGTTCGAGATCGTGGTCGAGCACGGGCTGACGATAGCGCAGCCTTCACTGACCTATGACAGCTACATTACGTGGCCGATCCTGTTGCACGTGCCCGGCTTCAAGCTGCGTTACTGCAACTATCTGGAGTCGATGGCCTGCGTGGTCGAGTCCCAGTATCTGAAGTCGCTGCTTCCCATGTTCGAGCAGCACTACACCGGGTGGGGCACGGACCTGATCTGGACGATGCTGATGAGCGATCCGGCTTATCAGGCCGCCATTATCGACGAAGTCCAGATGACGCACACGCGTCCGCTTTACTCCGGCCCGATCTACAACACCTTCGCGGACCGGCACGTCGATCCGCATGAGGAAGTGCGGAAGCTGACGGGAAGTTTTGATAATTACCCGGACGCCATGATCGTCTATGGCGGCATCCTGGAGGACGGATCGGCCCTGGACGCCAGCCAGGCGATGCGCAAGAACGCCGCCTACCTGCTGGAAAACGTCTACCGGTCCCCGTCCAAGAAGAATTCGCTTCGCATGGCGATGGCGATGCTTCTGCGCAGCGTATCGATGTCGGATTATCGGCCTCAGCAACTGAAGCCGATCCCCGGCTCCGTTTTCGACAAGCTCGGGATCGCCCAGCGCGATCTCGACTTCGGCAAGCCGCACAAGGTCACGCCGATCCACCGCTTGGCCAGCTAGGGCTCGCGCCTGCTCGAGAGCGGCCTGCCTTAAGAGGCAGGCCCGTTCGGCGGGTGCCATGTCACCGGCATTGCGACCGACCGGCGGGAGCCGGCCGGCATCGCGTCGGTTCAAGTCACCATTTAGCGCTTCAGGAAGCGGATCGTGGACTGGATCACCGGCCGAAGCGCTTTCGGCGCGTGGCTCGTGATCATCTCGATTTGCGACAGGTCCTGCGGCGGTACGGCCCTGGTGAACCTCAAAGCGAGAACATACGTGATTGCGCCCGCCAGGATCGCCACGGGCAGCATCAGCAGCGACGCGTTGATGTTCATGACAAGTCGCGCCGCCACCGCGCAGAACACGGCCGAAACGAAGAGCCGGAACAGATCGGCATAAGGCGTCGGGCATTTCAGGACCCGGTCCAGAAACCAGAGGCCGGTCGCCACGAGCGCGATCTGCGTGGCCGCACGCGACAGCGCCGCGCCGATGATGCCGTATTCCGGGATGATGATGAGCCCGGCCAGCGAGGCCAGGATCGCGCCCGCAATGCCCGTGTAGAATTCGAAGTCGCTCCGCTCCATCACCCAGGTGACGATGGCCCCGATCGTCGCGCAGGCGCCGACCGCGCTTGCGCAGACGAGGATGATCGAAGCCGGAATTGCGTCGCGGAACGCCTCGCCATACAGCATCGGCACCACCTCGGGGGCCAGCGCCGCAAGGCCGAAGCAGCACGGCAGAACCATCAGGGCCATGATCCGGATGCTCGTCGCATAGCCGGCGCGCAGCTTGTCGAAGGCGCCAAGGCCATATTGCTCGCTGAAATAGGCCATGAGCCCGCGCGTGAGCAGCTGAGGGCCCTGCACGGCGATGCTGGCCAGCATCAGGCCGGCCGTGAACAATCCAACGGCGTGAGTTCCATGCGAGATCTCCAGAAAGAAGACCTCCATGCGAGCCCAGACGAACGCCGCCGTGATGGCCGCCGCCCAGCGGAAGGCCGAGTATCGGAGCACGCGCTTGCGCAGGCTCTTGTCGACGGGGCCTCGGGCCGCGCCCGCCTGGAAGGCGCAAATCGCCGGAATGAGGCTCGCGCTCACATAACCGAGAACGGCTCCGACGGAGCCCGCCAGAAACGAACCAGCCAGCACCAGCACGATCTGGAGCACGAACGAGATCGACGTGATCTTCGCGACCTGGTCGAAACGTTGCAGCCCTTGCAGGTAAGCGATGCCGAACTCCGCCAGCAGCTGGCAGCTCGCCCATAGACCGATCACGAGCCACACGCGCCGGTCGGCGCTGGCGTTCGCCACGTCGGCGCCGGACACGTCCAGCGTCAGGCCGTATGTCACAAAGGCCCCGCCCGCGATGACGCTGGCCAGCAGCGAGGGCCAGAACAGGAGATTGGACAGCCTTGAGGCTGTCTTGTCGTCGCCTTGGGCCGTAAGCTCCGGGACATACCGCTGCAGGCTGGCCGGGAGGCCGAAGCCGCCCACCGCGACCGCCATCGTGACGACCCACATCACGAAGGCGACGACGCCCGAACCCTCGACGCCGAGAACGCGGGCGACGATAAGGCCGGCGAAGAAGTTACCGAGCGTGATCGCAAATCCAGCGATGGTGCCGAAAAACGAGTTCCTGACGAACTTAGACATCTTGGGCTGCGCCGGCTGTGACACGCTTGGCCCCACGTTCAGCCCAGGAGCCGTCGCGGCGGCGTCCGGGATCGTTGATGCAGTGTCCGTCATACGCACTTTGCTCCGCGACGACATACCATAGCCGTCATGACGAAATGGAGCGCAGCATTCCGCCGCGCTCCCTTAACGCTAAGTATTGCCGGCGCATGAAACGGCCGCCGGTGATGTTCAACCGGCTTTCAGGGCCAGTTCGGCCTGCGGCGCCGGCTTGGCGGCCGCGCCCCGCTGCCAGCGGAGGTCCTTCGACAAAAGGCCCTTGTCCATCAGCCGTTCGAGGGTCCGCAGGCGGACGAGCCTCGCGCTGCGCAGGTCCTCGGCCTTGACGTTGATCTGCTGCAGCCCTTCGCGCAACGCCCGGATGCTGTCGGACAGCATCACCTGCGGCTGGTGGTCGGGCGCCAGCCGCTCGAACAGCGAGAAGTTGACCCGGTACGAGCGCTTGTCCGGCGGAGCGTTGGGGTTCGTGTTCACGCGTGTGCCGGGGACGGCCTCGGCCACGGCCTTGGACAGCTCCGAAACCTGCAGGTTCCAATGGTTGGACCCGACATTGATCGCGAGGTGACGCCCGCCGGTCTCCTTCGGGCGCGTGATGGCCCATTCGATCGCGCGGGCCATGTCCTTCACGTCGATCATCGGGCGCCAAGGCGTGCCGTCGCTCAGCACATTGATCTCGCCTGTGGCGAGCGCCGTCGCGACGAAGTCGTTCAGCACGAGGTCGAGCCGCAGCCGGTCGGACATCCCGCACGCCGTAGCGAACCGCAGGCAGGTGACCGTCATGTCCCAGGAGTTCTTCTCGGCGAGCGCCCTTTCGGTCGCGATCTTCGAGCGCGCATAAGCGGTCAGTGGATTGAGCGCGTCGCTCTCGGTCCGGGGGCCGCCCTCCGCGAAGCCGTAGATGCTGCAGCTGGAGGCGAAGACGAAGTTCTTGACGCCCGCCTCTTCGGCAAGGCCCGCCAGGCGGGCGCTCGCGAGATAGTTGATGTCGTTGGTCTGCGCCTCATAGGCGTTGCCGATAGGATCGTTCGACACGGCTGCGAGATGCACGACGGCGTCGACGCCCGCCAGCAGCGCCGGCGGGAACTCGCGGACGTCGCCATAATGCTGCTGGTCCAGCAGCGTTTCGGGGAACTGCTCGGCGCTGGACAGGCAGTCCGCGAAGAAGCCGGCGTCGAAGCCGATCAGTTCAGCCTGGGGCCAACGGCTCCGAAGATGGCGAACAACCATGGGGCCGACATAGCCCATGTTGCCGGTGATCAGGATTTTCATGCAGCGACCCCGTTGGTGCGTTTATGGGCGAACATTGGCTCACGAGCTAAACCCCGGCAATTCAGTCAATTGACGGCGTTGGGAGTCCCATGGGACGCTTTCCGAGGGCCGGATTCAGCACGGCAGGCCGCGAGCAAACAGGGTTCGTGTGAATTCGGTGTAAACGGACTATATGGCCTACCTCTTTCGGCCGATAAGGTTCTGTTAACGGCAGGGTCGCGGGGCGCCGCGTCCCGGCGCATTCGGCAGCTGCACGGGACCAATCGGCGGGCTTTTTCGCACTGCGGGAGCGTGGGGGCGCGAAAGTCTGTTCTTTCAGACTCTCTGAACGATACGAGCCTTTTCCTCGGGAAAACGCTGGGCTAGGCCCGCTTGCCGATAACCTTATTCGATTGAGTAGGGCGCGCTTAACGAGGACCTTTGCTATTGGTAGTGCGCCATGGAAGCAGTGGCGGTCTCCGCGCGCCTGCTCGGGTGTGGATCGCCGCAGCTGCAGGGACGGCGAAGGATGAGTGTGAATGATGAGAGAAGTCCCGTCGAAGCTCAGCTTCGCCCTGGATGACGAGGCGCTCAAGCCAGGTCAGGTCCGGGGTATCGACTTCAAGGATGTCACAGCGTTCCTGCGCCGCAACGCGATTTGGACCGGAGCATGGCTCCTGGCCATGCTGTCGATAGCCTTCGTTTACATCGCGACCACGAAGCCGACATTCATGGCGACCGCTCAGGTCATCATCGATCCGAAGCGGCCGCAGATTTCCAGTCAGATGACTGACTACGGGATCATGCAGGTCACGCTCGACAGCTCGCAGCTCGAGAGCCAGATCCAGATCCTGCGGTCGGAGCGCATCTCGCGCCCGGTCATCACCGATCTGAATCTCGCCTCTGATCCCGAGTTCGATGGAGCGGGATCGTTCTCTCCTGTGGCGTACATCAAGGGCCTTTTCTCCGGGCCCGCATCGCCGACTGATTCCAAGCTCACCAAGATCTTCACGGCGTTCAACGATCGCATGAACGTGCGGCGCCTTGGGCAGTCCTACGTGCTCGAGGTGTCGTTCTCGTCGACCGACCCCGACAAATCCGCCCGTATCGCCAACTCTGTCGTCGCCTCCTACATCCGCGACCAGCTGAGCTCGCGCGCGGAATCGGCAGCGCGTGGCGAGTGGCTGCAGGGACGCCTCACCGACCTGAAGGCCGAGATCGATGCAGCCTCGCGCGCGGTCCGCACCGGCGATCTCCAGGCCACTGTGTTTCCAAGTTCCGACTCTAAGGTGATCACGTCCGCGACTGCGCCGCTGGGCAAGAGCGCCCCCCAGATCGGCTTGGTGCTGATCTTCTCGACCTGCCTCGGCCTGCTTCTCGGCGTCGGCACCGCCGGACTTCGGCAGCGTTTCGACCACACCGTTCGCAAGGCCGAACAGATCGAGGCGCTGGGCGTGGAATGCCTCTCGGTGCTCCCGCGCCTGGGCGCGAAAGCGGATTCGGCGACGCGCCTCTTCGCGGTGCGTGACGAGCCGGCCGGCTTCTTCGCGGACCAACTTCGTTACGTGAAGACGGCGATCGACCTCGCCCGCAATCATCGGCCCATCAAGATCATCGGCGTGACCGGCCCGCATGAGGGCCTCGGGACAACCACAATCGCGGCCAATCTTGCCGAGCTGTTCGCCCAGGCCGGCCAGAACACGCTCCTGATTGACGCCAACCTGCGGCACTGCGAACTGACGCGCCTCGTGGCGTCGGAGCAGTCGGTGGGGATTGTCGACGTGTTGTGCGGGCGCGCCCCGCTGGCCGCCGCGCTCGTGGAACTGTCGCCCAAGCTTGCGGTGTTGCCGGCCAGCTTGCAGACCACGGTCCCGAACTCGAACGACATTGTCGGTTCGGCCAGCATGAAGACGCTCCTGGCCAAAGCCGGCGAGACCTATGGTTGCGTCCTGATCGACATTCCGGGATTCAAGGACATTCCAGACGCTCGCGCCATGATGCCGTCGCTTGACGCCCTCATCATCGTGGCGAGCAGCGGCGTCACGGAGGCGGCCGATCTGGGCGATCTGCTGAACACCACCGGTGTGATGCGCAAGACCCTCGGCGTCATCGTGAACCGTTCGGACCTGATCAGGCGGCCGCGCGCCGCTCGCGCTTGACCTACCGCTTTTGGACGGCGTCAGGCGCGAATCCGCCAGAGCCGAACGGCGCTACCATCAGGTGGTCCGCGTCATTGGCCCCTCGGATCCAACAACCGCCACCTCGGCGCAACAGAGCGATTGTAGGCGAGAAGCGATGCTGAACCCCCCGGGCGATCGCCCGCGACCTGTACGGAGCAATCTGATGTTGCGGAAGCTCACCGCCGGAATTCTCGGGTTGATCATCTCGGTCCTGGCCGGGACGACGTTTGCGAATGCGGGCGGCGAGTACCTCATTGGACCCGACGATCACGTCAAGCTGAAGGTGCACGAGTGGCGCGCCAGCAGGGGCGAGGCCTATGAGTGGACGGCGATGACGGGGGAGTACGTCGTCAGCGCGTCCGGCGCCTTGTCGCTTCCCCTGATCGGTGAGGTCGCCGCCGAGGCCCTCACGGTCGAGCAGTTGTCGAACCGGATTTCCGAGCGTCTGCAAAAGGAGATGGGTCTGGTAGAGCGGCCGACCACGTCGCTGCAGATCTCGCAGTTCCGGCCGTTCTATGTCGCCGGCGAAGTCACCACGCCGGGCGCTTTCCCTTACCGGCCCGGCCTCACGGTGTTGAAGGCCATCAGCATCGCGGGCGGCATCTTCCGTCGCGGAACGACCGATCCGGCCCAGTTCGAGCGCGCGTCCATCGCGTCCCGGGGCGATCTGACGGTGTTCGAGACCGAGCGGCTCCAGCTCATGGCGCGCCGCGCCCGCCTTCAAGCTGAAATCGAGGATCGCGACCGCGTGACGTTCCCGACTGAACTCACGAGCAGGGACAGCGCCGCCGTCGCAAGCCTGATCAAGCAGGAGCAGGCGCTCTTCGACTTCCGCCGCAAGGCCGTGCAGGCCAAGCTCGAAAACCTGACGCAGGCTCGCGCCGCGCTGGAGGAGGAGATCGCCACGCTCCGGGCCAAGGACGCCTCGAACGAGAAGCAGCTCGTTCTCGCCCGCCGCGAGCTCACCAACGTCACCAGCCTTGCCGACAAGGGGCTCACGGTCTCGGCCCGGCAACTCGCCATGGAACAGACCGTCGCCCAGCTCGAGACCGCGCGTCTCGACGTTGGCGTGTCGCGCATGCGCATCGAGCAGGAACGCAGCAAGCTGGGCCGCGACGTGCTCGACCTGACCAACCTTCGGCGGACCGACGCGCTCACCGAATTGCGCACGACCGAAGCCCGGATCGCCGAACTGACCGAACGCTCGATCACCGCGCAGCAATTGATTTTCGACTCTGAGGTCACGGGGCCGCGGCTTCAGGCAAACCGGTTGGTCGACGATCGCTTGGCTCCGCAGTTCAGCCTCGTGCGACAGGTGAATGGACAGAGCCGCGAATTTCCCGTGGACGACAACGCCACCGTTCTGCCGGGCGATGTCGTGCGGGTGAAACGCCCGATGCCCGAAATGGGCTCGCCCGTCGGGACGTCTCCGCGCGCCAACGGGGTGGGACCGCTTTCGCAGGCTGAGACCAACCCGCCATCCGCCACCGTCCGGCGCTGAGCACCAAAACCGATGACCATCGAGATATTCGGCGCTGTTGCGATCCTGCTCGGGATCTACTGCACGCTGAATGGGCCGGACTGGACCTTCCAGGTCTTCTTCGTCTGCACCTTGCTGCAGGCGACGGCCGCGATCGGTCTTCCGGCGCTGGGCGGCGCGAACATTCAGCCCGGCCATGTCCTGCTTGGCTTCGTGATCCTGGCGGTGATCAGCCGCCCGCAATACGCGAAAGGCATCGGCAGCATCATCGAGCCAGGCAGAGAAGGATTCTGGCTGCTGCTCACCTTGGTGTATGGCGTCGTCTCGGCCTATTTCATGCCGCGTCTGTTCGCTGGCCAAACGCTCGTTTTCACTGTCGACCGCAACAGCCCGATTCCGTTCGCGTCGCCGCTCGGGCCGGTCTCCGGCAACATCACGCAGACTGTCTACTTCATCGGCAGCGTGATGTGCTTTTTGACGACATACGCGTTTGCGTCGAGCAGCGGCGTCGCGCTTCGCGCTTTGATACGGGCCGGCGTCGCCTGCGCGATGCTCAATCTGTTTTTCGGCGTGGCAGACCTTGTGACTTACTGGACCGGCACGTCCTTCATCATGGATGTGCTGAGGACCGCGCAATACGCCATGCTGAATGAAACCACGATCGCGGGTTTCAAGCGGATCGTTGGGTCGTTCTCTGAAGCAGGCGCCTACGCGTTCGTCACGCTAGGCCTTCTAGGGTTCAATCTGCGTCTCTGGCTTGGCGGCGTGATGGTTCGGGCAACCGGGCCGATCTCAGTCCTGTCGATCCTCGCGCTGACGATGTCGACATCCACCACGGCCTATGCGGGCCTGCCGCTCTACCTGTCAGCGGCGTTCTTTTTATCGGCTTTGCGCTTTTTGAAAGGGCCGGTGCCGCCGCGCACCCTGGTATTCCTGTTGCTCACGCCGCTCCTGTTGTGCGTGATCGTGATCCCGCTCATCCTCAACGACACGATCTGGGCCACGATTCAGCAGGTCGCCCGGATCACGATCTTCGAAAAGATGAGCAGCGATTCCGGCGTCGAGCGCGGCAATTGGAATCGCCAGGCCATGACGAACTTCTTTGAAACGTTCGGCTTTGGAGCCGGCCTCGGCAGCATTCGCTCGTCGAGTTTCCTGGCGGCCGTACCCTCCAATCTCGGCGTTTTTGGAACGATCACCTATTCGATCTTCCTGTTCCAGGTGCTCTTGAAAAAGAAGCAGGGCGCGGAAGGCTCATTGGCTTACGAATATCGATCTGCGGCCGCGCATGGCTGCATCGCGTTCTTCTTCGGCGCGTGCCTGGTGGGCGGGTTCGTGGACCTGGGTCTCATGTTCTTCACGATGGCGGGGATCGCGGCGTCCACGACCGCGGTGCAACGGTCGACCGCGGGGTCGAACAACCCGGGCCATCTACCTGTACGCGCCTTGCGCGTGAGCCGCCCGGACGCTCTCGCGCACGAGAGCTGAAGCTCATGCTCGCTGGCTTCCGTGCCAACGTCAGCGTTTGGGTTTGTTCAAAACTTCCATTAGCTGCGTCGAGTACGCGTTGCGGATGGCGCTATGCTCCGTCACCAATCGCGTATGCTCGCTGTTTAACGCTCTATACCGAAATGCATAGCGAACAAACAGAAGCGTAATCACGGCGGCATAGAAGCCCAGGACCAACGCAAAGAGTCGTGGCTCCGTGACTTGCGCAATGAGGTCGCGAGCTTCGAGCATCGGTCGCCTCGCCGAGAGTATGAGGCTCAAGAATGCGCCGGACTATACCGGTTGGTCAAGGTGGATAAGCGGTAGCCAGGTGTTTCGCCGCAGGCGCATTCAACGACCGGTTCGTCGAACGTGACTGCCCATTTTTGCGATCGGGCCCGTTTACTTGCCGATCAGGTCGGCGGCAAGATCCGCGTCGGGTGCAGCCGGCCGCGCACCAGGTCATACAAGGCTGACAAGTTCCCCTTCACGCGACCTGGGCGATCCACATAGGCGTCGCCTCGCACCGACCTGAGCAGGTTGGCGGCGATGTTGCGGCTGATCAGCCAGGCTGCGAAGCGCGGCGCCATCGTGCCTTTTTTCACCATGTAGAGGGGGTTGGCGATCTGGGAATAACCCATGTTCCGCCCGGATGAACGGCCTTGCTTGACGCCGAGATGGACGCCAACAAGGGCATGCGACTTGACGATCTCTCCAAAGGGCGCGAGCTGGCGGCTGAAGTCGATGTCTTCCTGCCAGCCATAAAGCGGAAGGGCCTCGTCGAAACAGGCGCCGTTTTTCCGGACGGTGGCCAATCTGACCACCATGTTGCAGCCATAGACGCCGTAGTAATCGTGCATCTCGCCATCCGGGGCGGCGGCGACATTCTCCAGCAGCTTGCGCCCGTCTTCCACGGTGAGCCCTGGCCCGTTGATGCCATCACCGAGCAGGGCCCCGGTTGCGAGCACCACATTCGGGTGCTCATGCAGCAGCGCCTCGGCATGCGCGAGGAAATGAGGCTCGGGCAGAAAGTCGTCGTCAAAGAAGACGATTGCATCCATGTCCTCGGCGGCGCGCAGAATGGCGTTTCGCTGACGCGTCAGGCCGCGTGGAGCCGACACGATCTCGATCTCGAGCGGCAGGCTTCTGACCGCGACGTCATCGACATCGGCCGGCGAGGCGGGGCAGATAATAACGCGGTCCGGCAATCGCGTCTGCCGGGCGATGTCCCGAAGGGTCTCGGTCAGCACGGCGCGCCGCCCCGACGTCGCGATCCCGATCGCGAAACGCATCCGCGGCACGTCGCCGGCGTGCGGGGGGTTATCGTTCAACGCCGTCATACTCATCACGCGAATTCCAAGCGGGCAGGGCGCATGTTCGCGCCTCAGTGGAAAGAAAGTGGCGAACGGCCGGGTTTGGTGTTGTTCCCGCCTCGGCTAAACGCCATGGACCTGGGTCGTCTGCGTCTTGTCGGCTCCGCTCGCGACTGCGCGCCGGCTGGCCGTCCAGCCCTCGAGGCGGCCCTTCGCCACGTTGGCGTAGTAGCGCACCTGCCCGAAGCGGCCCCGGGCTGTGTACAGTCCCATGGCGATGCAAGGTCTTCCGATCCAGACGGCCATGTCGCCCAATCCAAATCCATGCCGGCCTAGAACATAGCCCATTCCGCGCGCATAGCTCCGCGCCTTGGTGAGAACGCGCTCGTCGATCTCGCCGGCCAGAATGTTGGGGTGGTGGCCCTGCAGGGTCGGTTCGTAGCGGGCCGTGAAACCGCGCGCCAGAGCCCGGAGCACCGCGTCTTGCCCCTCGGCGGATTGCCACGGCGTGCTTGCGCCTACGCCGATCGCCTCGTCGAAGCCACCGATGGCCTGGATGGCTTCCCGGCGGAAGAACAGCATCCATTCGATTGACGTGGTCCATACATTGGACCGGTCGATGTCCTGGGCGGCGCTCTCGAAGCGTCCGTTGATCGGGCGGCCCTCCTCATCGGCCGCCATGCCGCCGACGATCGCGTAGGAGCCCTGCTGAAACAGTCGCGAGGCATGCTCAAAAGCGGTTGCGGGGTACCAGCAGTCATCGTCCGCGAATACGACAAGGTCGCCCTTGCAGCGCGCCAGACCGGTGTTGCGCCCCCGGCTCAGTCCGCGGGCCTGCGGCGTGCGGACATGCTCGATGGGAAAACCACACGACTTGGATGCGAGCAGCGCAGCCAGTTCCTCATGCGCGTTCTGGTCGACGATGATGACTTCCAGCGGCTTCTGGGTCTGTTGATCGAGGCTGTCCAGCAGCCGGCCGATCTCCCATGTGCGGCCGAGCGTCGAAACGACGACGCTGACCGACAAGCCGGACGAGGCGATCCGCGGAGACGCTTCAGGTTGAACGGTGCCGGAACTCATGCTTGCTCCATCGCTCGATGCTTCCGGTGATGCGTGCCGATTTGCTCTTCCGAGATCGCCACCAGCCTGAATCCGAGCCGTTGAGATTGAACCATTGTTACGCGGTGTCGGTTAAACGCCTGTTCCGCTTTTAGAGGTAATCCGGTTGGTGTTCCGATTTGCAGCCGCGGCGAAACGCCGGCGGAGCGTTCGGGACGCTGCAGGCGCGCGACTGCGGCCTTCGGCGCTTCGCTCCAAAGAGGTAAGTCCCTCATGGCGACGGCCGAACCGTGTGCGAATGGTCGAGGCTCTCGTTCAGCTGCGCGCGGCTAAAATAGAACAAGAGAAAGCTGCCCCGTTCGCGAGCGAATGATCTGATTGGAGTGAATCAATGCGTTTGATCGAGCGATTACGAGCTTGCGGCCTTGTCGCATGCCTTTCGCTTCTCACAACTGTACCTGCAGGCGCGGCCGAACCCGGCAAGGTGGCCTGGGGCGTCAACGGCCATCCGCTCGTGTCTTATCCGGGCGTGCCGCTGCAGAGCCAGATCGACCTTATCGTCGACGCGGGGCTGAAATCTTATCGGGTCAACATCGAATCCTTGAACTCGGCCGACACGCTGGGACAGCTCATCGCGCTCGGCAAAACACAGGGCGTCACGATCCTTCCGGCCCTGACGCCCAAGGTCGACATGGACCTCATGACCGAGCAGGAGCTTCGCAAGGCGTCCCACGACTTCGCGAAGGCGCTCGTTTCGCGCTTCAAGGATGACATACCGGTGTGGGAGCTGGGCAATGAGATGGAGAACTACGCCATCATCAAGCCCTGCGAAGTCCGTGACAACGGCGAGCAGTATGGCTGTCAGTTCGGAGCTCCCGGCGGCGTCGACGCGCTGGACTACTATGGTCCGCGCTGGGCCAAGGTCGTCGCAGTCCTGAAGGGGCTGTCGGATGGCGCGCGGGAAGCCGATCCCAAGGCGCGCCGGGCCATGGGCACCGCCGGTTGGGGCCACATCGCTCCGTTCGAGCGCATGAAGAAGGACGGGGTCGAATGGGACATCTCCGTCTGGCACATGTATGGGCAGGATCCCGAGTGGGCTTTCAAGATCCTGGCGACCTATGGGCGGCCGATCTGGGTGACCGAGATCAACCATCCGAACGGCTCCATGAAGAGCGAGGCCGAGCAGGCCGAGGGCCTGCGCCGCTGGATGCGCCGCATCGACGAGCTTGCGCCGGCTTACCGCGTCGAGGCTGCACATCTTTACGAGTTGCTGGATGAGCCTTACTGGGCCCCGAGCTACGAAGCTTATATGGGGCTCGTGACGCTGCGCCCCAGCGGCGACGGCAAGTGGCGCACGGGCAAAGCCAAGCTGGCCTATTTCGCAGTTCGCGAGATGCTCACCGGGCGTCCCCCGAACCTGGCTGCGCCGACGGCCGCCACGGCCGATATCCAGCTCCCGCGCCGTGCATGCGAGTTGGAGCGCATGCGTTCCGGTCCCGTTCAGACGGTCCGCCAGCGCGTGACCTACGTCTACTGCCTTGCGCTTGGGCGGTTGCCGGATGGTGCAGGCCTCGAAAGCTGGACGGTGAAGCTGCGCGCCGAACCGACGGCGCTGCGTCCGATGTTGATGGACATGCTTCGCTCCGACGAATTCCAGACCCGCTATCACGAGGCGAGCGCGTCCGAAGAAACCTATGTCGGGATGATGTACCGCCTGCTCCTCGACCGCGACGCCGACGCGGCGGCGACGACCTATATCAGGGCGCTCGAATCGGGCGACCTGAGCCGAACCGCCTTTATCCGCGGGTTGCTGCTCAGCGAGGAGTTCAAGACCCGCCATGCAGGCCTCACCGAAGGCGCGTCCTGGGGGCCGGCGCTGGACAACGACGTCGCGGCCCAGCTGTCGCGTTGGCGAGACTGTGACCTGGCCGAGATCAGCCGCCGCCCGAAGCAGCCGCAGACCAAGGTCGAGTATGCCTATTGCCTCGTGCTGGGTCGCCGTCCCGACGATTTCGGCCTCAAGAGCTACGCCGAGAAAGTCGCCGCCGGGATGAAGCCGATGGAGATGGTGAAGTCTCTGACCGACTCGGACGAGTTCAAGAACAAGGTCGACGCGCTGGATCTGGACCCGCCGGGCCTAGTCCGGTTTCTCGGATCGCTGGTCTACGGCGCCGAGCCGGACCAGGCGATGGCGCGCGATCTCACGGACAAGCTCAACAAAGGCAATGCCACCCGCCTCGAGGTCGCCCAGACTTTCCTGGCGGGGCCTGACTTCCAGAAGAGCAATGCCGCCTTGTTCGCCGACTGAGCGAGCATCATGACAAAAAGAAGCAGGCCGGAGGGGGCATCCCATCCGGCCTGCTTTCAATGAGAACTGAACGACGATCCTTCGTTCAGAGCTGGGCGTGCGAGTACAACGTGCTGATCTTGTACGCGACCTCGGTGCGGTTACGGGCCTTAAGCTTCTTCATGATGTTGCGAACGTGCACCTTTACGGTGCTCTCACACATGTTGAGCTCATAGGCGATGATCTTGTTCGCCTTGCCCTGCCGGAGCGCGTTCACGACGGCGGCCTGCCGGGTCGTAAAGGGCATGTCCTGCGCTTCGGGCCGAACCGGTGCCTGAGCGGTCGCGGGGCGTTGCTGCACGAGGCTCGAAGCCGGCACGAACACGCCGCCTGCCTTGACCAGGCCAAGGGCGCCGAACGCGACCTCGAGGCTGACGCTGGTCGGGATATAGCCGCGCGCGCCCATCTCGAGCGCTCCGAGGATGGATTCGAAGTCCTCCGCGTCCGACACCACCACGATCGGGGGCGGATTGTCCGACTTGGCGAGCGCCGCGATGTCGCGCTGCATCTCCTCGTCGGCGGTCTTGCGGGCGCTGCGGAACGCCATAACGAGCGGCGGCTCTTCCGTCTGCAAGCCGGCGTCCTGCCAGGCGCGAAGCGAGCTGTAGGCGTGAACCTCCAGCGTCGAATCCATGGCGCGCAGGCAGCGGGACAGGCAGTCCCGCATCAGAACGCGATCATCAATGATCACCAGGTGAGTAGCGATTCCACCGGTCGCCGAAGAGCCGGAGCCCCCGTTCGTACCGATTTTACCCAGCGCCTCGAAGCTCATGTGTTGCATCGGAAACTCCGCAATTAAAGGCCACCTGGTAGATTCCACTACCTGGCTAGCAATCCCCGTTCTAGGGTTTGAACTTTCGTTGGTCTTAGATCGGAGCTCGTGTTCTGGTCCGATTAGCGAGATTACTTTCGAAATTAACCAGGGTCGTCGGACTTGTTTGCCCAAGTCGGCGTGCCGACCCGATCTCAATCAGAAGTAGCTCGCACTGACAAATTTGACGGATAGGTTGTGTTAAAACGTTAATGCAAATTAAGAGGTTGGCGAATTTTCGCATTCGGGCCACATCAAACTGGGGCTTGGAGTATGCGCCCATCCGATTGGGCTAATCCCGGTTTGCATTAACCAACTGGTAACCCTGCCCCGGTGTACAAGGGAGAAACGTCTGCGCGCGAATGCGCCGATCAACGCGGTCCCGCTGATAAGGGGATGACCATGGTCGAGACGTCTCTGGAGACGCTCAAGTCGCTTTGGGAAGATCTGCACACGCGATTAAAGGCGCAAAGTGCGGATTATCGGACATTGTTGGCTCTCGAAGCCGCAATGCGCAGCATGGAGGCCGCTGACCCGCAGGCCGTTCACGCCGGAGGCGGATCTCCGCGCGGTTCTGCGCTCGACTTGGCTGTTCGGGTGACCCAGGCCGAGGCAGCCCAGCGCGTTCTCGAGGCGCGGGGAGAGCCCATGCCCATCGATGAGCTGATTCGGCTCGTCCCGGCTTTTGGCGGACGGCCCGGCACCCGCGCGTCGCTGTCGTCGAGCCTCTCTCAGGCGCCCCAATTTGTGAGCATACGTCACGCCAACCGCTGGTGCTGGTGGCTCACTGAAAGGACGATCGGCGAGCCCGCCGAGGAACCGGCTCGCCCGGGTCGCGCCCCGTCCCGGTCTAATCGCTGGCGTCAGATAGCCCGCGCGCCACGCAAGCGCGCACAGAAGGTCTAGTTCATCTGGATTGTCCGGCTCCGCCATGCAGGAGGGCCATTTGGCGGGGCAAGCACACGCTGTCGAGGTCAAAACGCTCAACCACGGTGCGCCGCGCCGAATCACGGTGCGCGGTGAAACGCTCCGGCGCGGCCGACGCTTCCACGATGGTTTCCACAAGCGCGTCCTGATCGAAGAACGGCACGAGCAGCCCGTTCTCGCCATGGCTGATGACCTCCTCGACCGGCGGGGTCGCAGAGCCCACGACGAGGCAGCCCGACGCCATCGCTTCCAGGGCCGACCACGACAGCACGAAGGGGTAGGTCAGGTACACGTGCGCCCGCGAGTGGCGCAGCAGGGCAAGGTAGATCTCGTAGGGCAACTTGCCGACGAAATGGACGCGCGACATCTCCAGGTGGCCGCGAACCTCATCGAAGAAAATGCCGCGCCAGGTCTTCCCCTCCGGCGGCTTGGCTCCGTAGGACACCCCATCCCCCCCGACGATCACGACTCTCGCCTTGGGCCTCGCGGCCAGGATGCGGGGCAGGGCGCGCATGAAGATGTGGTAGCCGCGGTAGGGCTCCAGGTTACGCGCCACATAGGTGATCACTTCTTCCCCGGGCTCGATCGTGATGTCGCCGAAGGACCAGGGTTGCGCAAGGGCAGGCCGAATCATCTTGGTGTCGATGCCGTCGTGCACGGCCTGGATCATGGGCCTGTACAGGGCGGGATAACGGCTTCGCTGCCATTCCGTGGGCGAAACCGCCGCGTCCGAATCGTTGAGTGCGAGCAGGGTGGCGGCGTTCCACGCCGACAGCCGCACGTGATCGAACGGGCTCGGGCGGGAAAACTCCGGATCGAAGCCCACATCCGCCCCGGCGCCGTAGAAAAACTCGCAATACGAGATGATGCGGGCGCGCGGAAAAATCGTTCGCAGCGGCGTGTTCTCGCCCCAGCCCGGATGCACCAGAATGACCGCCGGGTCAGCGCCGGCCTTTTCCCGCAGCTGCAGGGCGGCCCTGGCGACCGCCTCGGCGCGGCGCATCTCGCCCTCGAATCGGCGCGCAAACGGATGGACGTCCTTGGCCGGCGCAGCCGCGCTCAGTTCATATCGCGCCAGCGAAACGCCGGGCAGGCCCGGCGATCCCTTCGCCCCGATGGCGAACAGGCGCGCGCCTCCGTCCTGCTGCAGCCGCCGCACGATGTGGCGGTACTGCCCGGGGAAATTGTTGTGCACGAAGAGGACGTCCATGCCCCGCCTTCACGTTCGAACCGGGGAGCCAGACTGAGCGCCACCCCGCGAATCGTATGTTGAACGATCGCAGCCGTGAATGAGGAGTATATCTTTTGAGCAGCCTGCAAATTTGGTCGACTTGCGTGTGGGACTCAGCGCCTCTTGTATGGGCATAGGGGGGCCTAATGCCAACGAACCAGAACCTGCTTAAGCTGACTGTCCTAGATCGTCGCTACCGCCACGATGGCTGCGAGGCGATCCAGATCGCGATGAACGGCCTGGTGGTCGTGGAACCGGCTCCGTTCACGGCCGCACTCGACTCAGATGACGCAAACGAGGCCATGAACGCCATTGTGGCTAGGGTGCGGGAAAGCTTGCCTGAGTTGTTCGGGGCTGAGCCGGGCCTGGACCGCGGCGTCCTCCAGTGCGCGCAGGGCTTTGACTGCGGGTCTTGACGCCGCTCATCGGTCCGAAGCTCTGCGAATTGACGCACGCTTGCGCTCGCGTCATTCCCAATCATGAGCTGCGCCATGCTGATTCGCGCGATGCTCGGTCAAGGTCGGTCTGGAGGCGCCGTGCATGGCTCAGGCTGAGATAAAATCGCTGAGCGACCTGCGTGGTCTGGACCGCGCCGCCATCCTGCTTCTGGTGCTTGGCGAGGAGCACGGCCAGGCGCTCTGGGAATCGCTCGACGACGACGAGCTGCGCAAGGTGTCGCTGGCCATGTCGACGCTCGGCACCGTTCCGGCGTCGCTCGTCGAGCAGGTCCTGGCCGAGCTCGCGGGACAAACCAACCGCCTCACCGTGGTCGGCGATTACGAACGCACCCACGACCTCCTCTCCAAGCTGCTGCCCAAGGATCGGGTCGGGCCGATCATGGAGGAGATTCGCGGGCCCGCGGGTCGGACCATCTGGCAACGCCTGTCCAACGTGCAGGACCACCTGCTCGCCAACTACCTCAAGACCGAGCACCCGCAGACGGTCGCGCTGATCCTCTCGCGGATCAAGGCCGAGCATTCGGCCAAGGTGCTCTCGATGTTGCCGGAGGACTTCGCCACAGACGTGATGCTGCGCATCCTGCAGCTCGACACCGTCTCCAAGGACACGCTCGACCAGGTGGAAGACAGCCTGCGGACGAATTTCATCGCAAACCTGTCGCAAACGACCCGTCGCGACGCGCACGATCTTCTCGCCGAAATCTTCAACTCGTTCGACCGGTCCAACGAATCGAAGTTCATGGAGGCGTTGGAACGGAGCGCCTACAAGTCGGCCGAGAAGATTCGGGCCCTGATGTTCACCTTCGAGGACATCACGAAGCTTGACCCGAACTCGGCGCAAACGCTGGTGCGGTCGATCGACAAGGCCGATCTCGCCAAGGCCCTCAAAGGCGCGAGCGATGCGACCAAGACCTTCTTCACCTCCAAGATGACGGCGCGCGCGGCGACGATGTTCACGGACGAGATGTCGAGCCTTGGCCCGATCCGCCTGAAGGAAGTCGACGAAGCGCAGCAGAAGATCATCATGACGGCGAAGAACCTGGCCGATAAGGGCGAGATCATCATCGCCAAGTCGGGCAACGAGGAAGACGTGGTTCTGGAGTAGCGCGTGCTCCCCGCCAGAACCGTGCATCGGTCGGTTTCGCAACTGATAATTGCAGGAAAAATTAACGCAGCTTGAAGTAGAGTCCGGGCGGTTGAAACCGCGATCGGGCTCCATGTTCCGCGTCGAATACTCCCGCCTCAGATTCCTGGTTGTCGATGACAACACCTATATGCGGCGCATCCTGAAGACGCTTCTCCATGGATTCGGCGCACGGGAAGTCTTTGAGGCGGAGGATGGCGCGTCGGCGCTCGACGCCTTCGCGTCGCACTACCCCGACATCGTGTTCACCGATTGGGAGATGCCGCTGATCAACGGCATCGACATGACGAAGCTGATGCGCTGCTCGGACAACAGCGTGAACCCCTTCGTGCCGATCATCATGGTGTCGGTGCATTCCGAGCGGCACCGGGTGATCGAGGCCCGCGACGCCGGCGTCACCGAGTTCCTGGTCAAGCCGCTCTCCGCTACGGCGCTCCATCAGCGCATTCTTGGCGTCGTCGCCCACCCAAGGCCTTTCATCAAGACCGCATCCTTTTTTGGGCCGGATCGGCGCCGGACCAAGGTTGGCGAGTATTCCGGACCCGAGCGTCGCAAGGGTGAGGAAGAGAGCCAGGTCATCGCGCCCAAGCCCGTTCTCGTGAGCTACTCCAATGGTTGAGATCTCTCCCGCCGCCGCGGCGCCCCACCTGGACAAGCAGGAAGAGCACGCCGACCACACCGTTCTTCACCCCAAGCCCCGCTTGCGCGAGAAGGCGCTCGTCAAGGTCGCGCCCGCCAGCATGACCGACGATGCCGACATGATCGCCCGGGCCGAGCGGGCCGTGGAGGCGCTGGAGCCCAGCTTCGCCGAGTGGATGTCATCCGCCGCGACCGGGCTCATGGCTGCGCTGGTGGTCTTCGAGCAGAGCGACATGGGCCCGGCAGCCCTGAACGAGATGCGCCTTGCGGCGCAGAACGTGCGTGGCCAGGCCAAGCAGTTCCGCTACGGCGTGGTGGCGCAAATCGCGACCGGGCTCTGCGATCACCTTCAAGGCGAGGCGCTGGACGTGCCGGCCATTGTGGTGCGGCGCTATGTTGAAGCCGCCGCATCGGTGATCCGGGCGGGGATCAGCGTCCAGGCGAACGAAACCGCGCTGGAGCTTGCCCGGCAGTTGCTGGTGCTCTCGAGCGAGTGCCGCGCCCGCAAGAAGCTATCCGACGAACACATGGCGCAGGACGACGCTTCCGCGGCTCCTGCCCGGTCCCTGGAGGCCCATCGTGAGCTTTGACCGCACCAAGCCTGTTCTCGTGGTGGACGACACCTACGCGATCGTCCGCATCGTTCGCACGCTCCTGAACGCGCAGGGCGTGCTGGACGTGGAAGGGGCGGGGAGCGGGCCCGAGGCGATCCGCAAGCTGAACCAGAAGGAATATGGCCTGGTCATCTGCGACTATCACATGACGCCGATGAGCGGGGCCGACCTGAAGCTGATCATGGATGGCCGCCCCGAGTGGGCCGGGATCCCGTTTCTGCTGATGACCGCGAACGACAAGGCGGCTGCCGTAAAACTCAAGGACAAGCCGAATCCTCCGCCGGTGATCGCCAAGCCGTTCACGGCCGAGACGCTGATGAACGCCATGGATCTCGCCGCCGCGGCCTGAACGGCCCGGCGCTTCGGACATGCGAAAACGCCGCCGCGGATTGCCCGCGGCGGCGTTGCTCGTTTCGAGATCTGGTCGTGCGATGTGGCGGCGCCTGAGCGCCTCACGCCACCTTGAGAACGGCTTTCACACGGGCCTGCAGCGCGTTGGCGTCCACGGGCTTCAGGATGAAGGCGTCAACGTTCAGGGCCTTGGCTTGCCGGACGGTGTCGGACGAGGTCTCGCTCGTCGCCATGATCACGGGCGTGCCCCGGAGTACCGGGTGCGACCGCACGGCCTTCAGCAGCCCCAGCCCCGAGATGCCCTCCATGTGGAGATCCGTGATGATCAGGTCGTAGCGGGTCGTGCTGAGCTTCTTGATCGCTTCTTCGCCGCTCTCGGCCCCGTCGACGGTTTCCATCCCCATCTGGATCAGCGCGAAGCGGACGAGGCCGCGCATGCTCTTCTGGTCGTCGACGACGAGTACTTTTTTGGATTTCAGGTCAGCCATGGTTCAGGCTCCCGCATGTCGCGACGTCCGGACGCGGGGCGCGCCGGACAAGATGTGGTCTGCAATGCGATCGAGCGGCAATATCTGGTCCACTGCGCCCATCGCAACGGCCGATTTGGGCATACCGTAGACGACGCAGGTCGCCTCGTCCTGCGCAATGGTGTGCGCGCCGGCGTTGCGCATCGCCAGAAGGCCATCGGCGCCATCGCGGCCCATTCCGGTGAGCAGGATGCCTGACGCAAGGCCGCCAGCCTCCTGGGCCGCCGAGTGGAACATCACGTCGATCGAGGGCTTGTGGCCCGAGACCGGATTTTCGTCCGTCAGCTTGGCGAAGTAACCGCCGGCCTTGCGGACGATGTGCAGGTGACGCCCGCCGGGCGCAACCCAGATGGTGCGGGGCGTGAGCCTGCCGCCATCCGTCGCCTCGAACGCCGGCAGACCGGTCGTCTGCGCCAGGCGGGTCGCGAGGCGAGGCGTGAAGCTGGCCGGCATGTGCTGCACCACCACGATGGGGCAATTGACGCCGCGCAGGCCCTCCACGACCTTGCACACGGCCGGCACGCCGCCCGTGGAAGCCCCGATGCAGATGAGGTTGTCGCCGCCAAACCCCGCAGCGCTCGCGGCCGACGCCGCCGCATTGGGCCGAGGCGAAAGCACCGGATTGACCGGAGGCGCGGCGGCGGGCGCGCGGCCGCGCAGCGAGCTCTGGGCCGCGCGGATCAGGCCCGCGCCGGTGTCGCGCAGGAACCGGTCGATCTCGGTGGGACGCCCATCCGGCTTCTGGATGCAGTCGATGGCGCCGTTTTCCAGCGCCGTAAGCGTCAGGTCCGCGGCCGAATCCGTGTGGCCCGAGACCACCAGCACCGGAATGGGCCGCTTGGCCATCAGCTGCTTCAGGAACTCGATGCCGTTGATGCCCGGCAGCTCGATGTCGAGCGACACGACGTCGACCTCGAAGCCGGGCTGGCGCAGCACATCCCAGGCTTCCTCGGCGCTTTCGGCCGATCCGGCGAGCACCAGGCCCTCCGTTTCGTCCACGATGGCGCTGATGAGGCGACGGATGGTGCGCGAGTCGTCCACCACGAACACGCGATAGGGGCGGGACGGCCGGATCATCAGAAGAACTCCACGTCGCCCGCAGGCTGCTGACGCACGAAGCTGCGGCGGTAATTCTCTTCCTGCTGCGTCACCGTCACGGCGCTGGTCTTGTCGAGTTCCTGCACCCAGGCGCGGCCCGTCGCCGGCTGGTAGCGGATGCGCCGCGGGGCGGTGCCGCCCACGGACCGGGCCACGATCGGAATGCCCTCGGTCTTGAGGAATTTCTCCACGAAGGCGATGTTCTGCTCGCCGATCTTCAGCATGCTGCTGCCGCCCAGCACGCGCGCGCCGCCGAATATCTTGACCTCTATGCGACCGCGCTGGCCGCCGCGGCGATAGATGCTGTTGAGCAGTTGCTCCATCGCATAATCGCCGAACCGCATTCCTTCATCGCCGCCATGCACGTCGTGGCTGTCGCTGGAAGGCAGGAGGAAGTGGTTCACGCCACCGACGCCCGTGATGGTGTCGCGCGCGCAGGCCGCCACGCAAGAGCCGAGCAGCGTGACGATGATCTGGTTCTTGTCGTCCGTGACGTAGTGGTCTCCGGGCGCAACCGAGACGATCGTGGCGCCGGTGGAATCCTGAAACGAGCGCCGGGCGGCGGGGGGCGCCTTCGCGGGGAGAGCCATCACCGCCTCCGATAAATGGTTCGTCCGATCAGCTCGAAAGCCGGATGCGGAGGGGAGAGGGATTCCGAATGGCCGAGATAGAGCCAACCGCCCGGCCGCAGGAGGTCGGCGGCGCGGTCGACGATGCTCTTCTTGGTCGGCGCGTCGAAGTAGATCATGACGTTGCGGCAGAAGATCACGTCGAAAGGGCCCTTCATGGGCCACTCGATCACGAGGTTCAGCTGCTTGAACGTCAGATAGCGCTTCAGCACGGCTCCGATGCGGACGCTGTCCTGGCCGGCCGGCTCGCACATCAGCAGCGGCTTCAGGTCGGCGGGCGCACGCTCGACCACCTCGCGGGCGTACTCGCCGCGCTCGGCGCGGTCCAGCACGTCGGTGTCGATGTCGGTCGCGAGGATCCGCATGTCCAGCGCCTTTGGCGGCTGGGAAGCATGCACCATGGCGGCGATCGAGTAGGGCTCTTCACCCGTCGAAGACGCTGACGACCAGATACGCACGCGTGAGTTGTGTTTCAGCGCGCGCGAATAGGTCTCGGGCAGCGCGTCGCTCCGCAGGTGGTCGAGGTGGTGCCGCTCGCGGAAAAACGCCGTGTGGTTCGTGGTCAGGACGTTGAGGAGGCTCGGCAGCTCCTTGTGCCCGTCGCCGCTGCGCAGCAGGTCGCAATACTCGGCGACCGAGCGCAACTGCAGGGCGCGCAGCCGGCGCATCAGCCGTCCGCGGATCATCGCCGATTTATGGGCTCGTATGACGATTCCGGCCTGATCCCTGGCGATGCCGGCGATCAACTCGAAATCCTTGTCCGACAGGGCGTAGTCGGAACCGTCTGCGGCAAGACCGTGCACGTCGGCGCCTCTTGCGAAAGGGTCAGGAAACGCGGTGTCGCCGCGGCAAACGGGGAGGGGTGGCCTTAGACGGCCACGCCCAGAGTTTCCGACATGGTCGGCAGCTTGCGTCCGGACTGCGACAGCGCCGGCAGCGCGTCCACGTCCAGAATGAGCGCCACCAAGCCATCGCCCAGGATGGTCGCGGCGGAGACGCCCTCGACCCTGCGGAACGACGATTCGAGGTTCTTCACCACGACCTGCTGCTGGCCCACGATCTCGTCCACCGCGATGGCGAGCCGCGGCACGGTCTCGGTCTCGACGATCACGACGATCGGCTCGTCGCCGATCGCCCGGATGCCGAGCAACTGGCGCAGCTTCAGCAACGGAGCGATTTCACCCCGGAGCTGGAGGATGTCGCGGCCGCCCGGAAGGGGCTCCACGCTGCCCGGATCGAGCTGCATCGTCTCGACGATCGACGACAGCGGGAACACGAAGCGCTCGGTTCCGGCCCGCACGATCATGCCGTCCAGCACCGCCAGCGTCAGCGGCAGGCCGAGCGTGAACTTGCAGCCGCGTCCCGGCGTGGATTCCACGGTGATGCGGCCGCCCAGCGCTTCGACGTTCCGCCGAACCACGTCCATGCCGACGCCGCGTCCGGACACGTCCGTGACCTGCTGCGCCGTGGAAAGACCCGGATGGAAGATGAGGTTGTCGGCTTCCTCGGGCGTCGGCTCGGAGTCCGCCGGCAGCAGTCCGCGGGCCTTGGCCTTCGCGATCAGCTTTTCACGGTTGATGCCGCGCCCGTCGTCGGTGACGCAGATCAGGATGCGCGATCCGCGATGTTCGGCAGAAACCCGGATCGTCCCGTCCGGCGCCTTGCCGGCCGCGATGCGTTCCTCCGGCGGCTCGAGACCGTGGTCCATCGAGTTGCGAAGCATGTGGATCAAGGGATCCGCGAGCTCCTCGACGATGGTCTTGTCGACCTCGGTGTCTTCGCCGGCCAGCACGAGATGGGCCTTCTTGCCCAGCGTGCGCTCCAGCTCGCGAACGAGGCGCGGCAGCCGCTGGAACACGACCTTCACGGGCTGCGCCCGGACGGCCATGACGTTGTCCTGCAACTCGCGCGTCTGCCGCGCGAGGCTGAAAAGGGCGTCCACGAAGGACGCGGCCTCGCGCTTGGCGAGAACGCCGGCGCGCTCGGAGAGCATGGACTGCGTGATGACGATCTCGCCGACCAGGTTCATGAGGCGGTCGATGCGGTCGAGGTCGACACGGATCGTCCCGCCCGAAGCCCGGCGCTGAACCACCGGCGGAGGGACCGCGCCCGTGGGGGCGGGGGCGTTCGCCGGCGAAGGCGCGCCCTGTGGCGCGGCCTCGACGCTCGAAGCATCGGCAGAGCGGGTCTCGCCGGAAGCCTTGGGCGCCTCGTGAAGGTCGAGCCCGGCCGCCGCGTCATCCTCCGCTTCGGTGTCGGTGAAGGAATATTCCTCGTCCGCCAGGAAGGATTCGAGCGCCTCGATGACGTGCTCGCGGCTCTGCTCGGTTTCGATCTCGACGATCCACCGCATCCAGCAGTCGTTCGGATCGAGCGATGAAATGACCGGCACCTTGGAGGCGTCGCAGGTCACCTCGACCTCGCCGAGATGCTTCAGCGCCTCAAAGATCATCCGGGGATCGATCGCGCGCCGGAAGAACTCCTTTTCGGGCGTGATGAACACCTTGATCTTGGCGGGGGCGCTTTCGCCCGCCGGGGCAGGCGCGGCCGGGGCGGCCGCGGCCTTCGCGGCAGGGCCGGCTTTCGCCGGAGCGGGCTCGTCGTCGTCGAGGAAGATTTCGTCGCCGGCCTTGGGAGCGGCGGTTTTGCCGCCCGCCATGGCCTGCAGGGCCTTCACGATGGCGGGCGAGACCGGCACCGAGCGGCCGTCGCGCGCTGCGCCGATAAGCTCGTTGAGGACGTCGCCGGCCTGCAGGAGCATGTCGACCGGGGCGTCTTCAACCGCCACCTTGCCGGACCGCAGAGCGTCGAGGCACGCCTCGAACATGTGCGCGAACTCGACGAGTTCCGTGAGCGCGAATGCTCCAGCGCCGCCCTTGATCGAATGAACGGCGCGGAATGCGCCGTGGATGTCGTCCGGCGTCGCGCGCCCATCGCCGATCGCGGCGAGGTGGCCTTCGAGCAACCCGATGAACTCATCGCATTCGTCGAAGTAGATATTGCGGATTTCGGCAAGAGCATCCATGGCGCGCTCTACTTCTTGAAACGAGTCAGCATGTCGAGCAGGCGCTGGGGGTCGAACGGCTTCACCATCCAGGCCGTTGCGCCGGCCTTGCGGCCTTCGGCCTTGATCTCGGCCCCGCTCTCGGTGGTGAGGATGATGATCGGGACCCCCGTCCCATCGGCGCGCGAGCGAACTGCCCGCGTGAATTCGATGCCGTCGAGAACCGGCATGTTCAGATCGGTGATGACGATATCGGGGCGGTGGTCGGCGAAGCGGGCGAGCCCTTCCTCGCCGTTTTCCGCTTCCACCACGTCATAGGAAGCCGCCCGGAGAGTCCTGCACAGGAGCTCACGGAGCGTTCGCGTATCGTCGATTGCAAGAATGCGCACCGTCTACTCCATCGGAATCGTCATGAGCTCGGCAAACAGGCCGTAGCCCTGGAAGCCGTCGATCATGGCGGGACTAGGTGAAACGAGGGTAAATCCCTGTCCGCTCTCACGCGCTGTCCGCCCCGCGGATACGATGACCTGAGCCAGAGTGGGTGAAAGATCTTCGGCGGCGGACCCGTCGAGGCGAACCTCTTTGCCGTCCGCGAACGCGTCTTTCATCTTGTTGCAGAGGTCGACGACCTCGTCTCGGGTGCTGCGTGTGCTGAGTGCGAGATCGACCAATTCGCCCTCCTGAAATGATCTTGACGCAAACTAGGGTTTGAAACTTAACAAAGCTTTAGCTCAACATCCCTGAGCTGTAATACTATCAAGGACGCAACCATTAATTGCAAAGTCATGAACAGTCCAGCGCCTTCGCTACCGCCGTGGGGATGCGGTCATGGGAAGCGTCGCAGCCACGCTTCCTCAATCGCTTGGGTTGATAATAATCATCTTTTTACGTCTTCTTCATTGTTTGGTGGCTGACTGAAAAATTGCAACACCGAACATTGCAGCTTTGGGGATAGGTCCCGGGCTGAGAGGATCACTCCATGAGCATGATGGCGGCTGCCGCACCGGCTTTCGAAGGCACGGACTCGCAGGCAATCAGGATTGTCACCTTCCTGGTGGAGGGACGCCAGTTCGGCGTGGACGTTGGTCTCGTTCGCGAAATCAAAGGGTGGCAGGCCACGACGCCGCTCCCCAACACGGCATCCTACGTGCTGGGCGTCTTGAACCTCCGCGGCACCGTCATCACGGTGTTCGACTTCCGCCAGCGTCTCGGGCTCGGGCCGAGCCCGATCTCACGCTCGAGCGTGATCCTGGTGCTGGACCTTGGCCGACAGCCGGTGGGCCTCCTGGTGGATGCCGTTTCGGACATTGTCGACATTCCGCGCTCGGACCTGCGCCCGCCGCCGGAAGTACTCGGCGTGGAGGAAGCGCTGCACGGGATTGCGGTGCGCGGCGACAAGGTCATCGCGCTGCCTGATCTCGGAATGCTCGTCGGAGGCGGTGTGCAAACCGCCGAGTTGGTTCCGACACAGCATTGAATTTGACGGTTGCGGCAAAGCGGCCGCGAACAAAGACGAACGGACGTCGGGGGATGATCGTGACGAATATGCGCTGGGCAACCTGGGTCAGAGACATGACGATCGGGAAGAAGATCGTGTTGATCATGGTCATTCTGGCCGTCCCGTTCGCCGCTATGACCTACCTGTTTGGCAGTCAGGTCCAGAAAGACATAAAGTTCGCCGAAACCGAGCGAGCAGGTCTCAAGGCCATCGAGCCGCTCTGGGCGTCGCTCCTCGTCGAGGCCGGCAAGGGCGCGAGCAGCGCGAGCGGCGTCGAGGCCCGGGTGAATGCGCGCGGCGCGATCCAGAAGGCCGCCGACGCTTTTAACCTGTCGCTGGATCCTGATCTGGACAGTTACTACGTCACGGACTTCGCCGTGAATCGCCTTCCGCTCCTGGCGGACGCCGCCTCCGAGCTCCTCGGCACCGCCGACCAGCTGAAGGCCGGGCAGGCGGGCGTCAGCGAGGCAGGCGAGTTCAAATACGCGTTGCGGATGCTCACCGTGCAGAGCGGCGCGATCCAGGACAACCTCCTCACGGCCGTGAAGGGCAATGCCGACGGCTCCGTGCAAAAAGTCGTGGCCCCGCTGATCGAGCGCTTGGGAACGCGCATCACCGCGACCGCCGTCGTCGGCCAGCAGATCCTCTCCACGCTGGAAGCCGGAAAGCCGGTCCCGGCGGCCGCGCGTGACAGCCTCGTCGACGAAGTTCGCCAAACCATGCGGGCCATCGAGGCGACATGGACGGTCTCCGCCCAATCCGCCGATCACCTCATCGCCAAGCGGATCGCCAACGCCATCGCGGATGCGTCCTGGAAGCTCAGCCTTGCGGGCCTTTGCGTGCTGCTCGCGGTTGCGGCCGCGATCATCGTGGTTCGCTCGATCCAGCGGCCGATCGGCGACATCGTGGGAGTGATCCGCGCGTTTCAGGCTGGAAATTACAGCGTGCCCGTGGGGCACACCGCCGCCAAGAACGAAGTCGGTGAGATCGCCCGCGCGCTGAAGCACCTGCAGGGGCTCGGCGAAAGCCAGCAGCTCACGCTGGCGGCGATGAATGGCTCGCCCACCATGATGATGATCACGGACCCGGCCGAGCACATCGTCTACATCAGCCAGAGCCTGCAGCAGCTGCTCTACAGCATGGAGCCCGTGTTCCGGCAGGCGCAGCCCGACTTCTCGGTCGACCGTCTCGTCGGGCAACACATCGACGCGTATCGCCGCAACGCCAATCTGAAGCGCGAGGTGATCTCCGACGACGGCCACCGCCGGAAGGTGCGCTACGACATCGGCGGCCACGTGATCCTGGTCGACATGTCCTACATCCAGGCCCCGAACGGCGAGCGTGTCGGCCACACGCTGGAGTGGCGCGACATGACCGCCGAACTCGCGGCAGAAACCGAGGTTGCCGCCGTGGTCGCGGCCGCCGCGCAGGGCGACTTCTCCAAGCGCATGTCCATAGAAAACAAGTCTGGCTTCGTCCGCGAGATCGCGGGTGGCCTGAACGGCGTGTCCGAGACCGTGGAGACTGCGGTCCGCGAGTTCGCCAGCGTCATGGCGGCGGTGGCGGACGGCGACCTCACCCGGTCGGTTGCGGGACGCTACGAAGGCGACTTCGGCAATCTCCAGCGCAGCATCAACGACACGGTCGAGCGGCTGGCCGAAACCGTCGGCACCATCCAGACCACCTCGATCGACGTCACGAGCGCGGCGAGCGAGATCAACAGCGGCGCCAACGACCTCTCGCGCCGCACGGAAGACCAGGCGGCCTCGCTGGAGCAGACGGCGGCCACGGCCGAGCAACTGGCGGCGTCCGTCAAGGCGGCGGCCCAATCGTCCCGCCAGGCCGTCGAGATGGCCGAGAACGCGATGCAGGTGGCCCAGACGGGCGGCGCGATCGTCACGCAGGCGGTCGAGGCCATGACGCGCATCGAGCAGGCCTCGCAGAAGATCACCGACATCACGTCGGTGATCGACGACATTGCGTTCCAGACCAACCTGCTGGCGCTGAACGCGGCGGTCGAAGCTGCGCGGGCGGGCGAAGCCGGCAAGGGCTTTGCCGTCGTGGCGTCTGAGGTGCGCACGCTGGCCCAGCGTTCCAGCGAAGCCGCCAAGGACATCACCGGGCTGATCGGCTCTTCGACGCAGGAAATCTCCGAAGGCGTGAAGCTCGTGCGCTCGGCGGGCGATGTGCTCGGCCAGATCGTCGGCGCGTCGCAGAAGGTCGCCGGCACCGTCAGCGAGATTTCGGCCGCCACCGCCGAGCAGGCGAGCGGCATCGACGAAATGAGCCAGGCGGTGGCTCACCTGGACGAGATGACGCAGCAGAACGCCGCGCTGGCCGAGGAGAGCGCCGCCTCCGCGGTGAGCCTCAACGGCCAGATCGAGAAGCTGAACGAGCTCGTGGCGTCGTTCCGGACCCGCCAGGATATGCGTGGAGCGCAGCGCGTGAGCGCCAGCGGAAGCGCGTCCTATGCGGCGTCGGCGGCGTCGAGCCGCCCGGCTGCGCGCCCTGCGCCCGCCGCCCCGCGCAAAGCTGCGGCAAGCTGGGCTCCCAAGCCCGCCGCCGCGAGCCCCAAAGTTGGCGAGCCCGAGCGTCTGCGCCGCCTTGCCGCCGAAGCTTTCGGCGGAGGCGCGGCCCCGGCCGCCAAGCCTGCGCCCGGAAAGGCGACCTCCCTGGCCAGACCCGCTCCTGCCAAGGCGATTGCGGACAAGTCGGCCGGCGGCTGGGAAGAGTTCTGATCCACCGACGCCTGAATGAAAAAAGCCCCGCGGCTCGCGTCGCGGGGCTTTTTCGTGGGGCTCTGGCCGTTAGCCGCGCTTGCGCATCGCGTGCTCGACCTCGCCGACGACGCCGCGGCGGAACAGCAGCACGCAGGCGACGAAGATGCCGCCGATCAGCACCGTGACCGGGAAGTCGAGCGCCGCGAGATAGTTCTCCAGCGTGACGACGATGAGGGCCCCGATCACCGGCCCCAGCATGGTGCCGATGCCGCCCAGCAGGGTGATCAGCACGACTTCGCCGGACATCTGCCACGTGATGTCGGTGAGCGACGCCAGCTGGAACACCAGCGATTTGGCCCCGCCTGCGACCCCGGCGAGCGCCGCCGAGATCACGAAGGCGATCAGTTTGTAGCGCTGCACGTCGTAGCCCAGCGAGATCGCGCGCGGCTCGTGCTCACGGATGGCCTTGAGGATCTGGCCGAACGGCGAGTTGACGATGCGCCACAGCGCGAACATCCCGAACAGGAAGATCACCAGCACGAAGCCATACATCGCGAGTGGCTGGTTCAGGTCCACGAGGCCGAACAGCGTGCCGCGCGGCACGCCCTGAATGCCGTCTTCTCCGCCCGTGAAGGGGGACTGCAGGGCGATGAAGTACACCATCTGCGACAGCGCCAGGGTGATCATCGAGAAGTAGATGCCCTTGCGCTTGATCGCCAGATAGCCGATCAGCACGCCCAGCGCTCCGCCCCCGATGCCGCCCAGCACCACGCAGAGCAGCGGATCGAGGTGCCAGACCTTGGCGGCATGCGCCGAGAGGTAGGCGCCCGTCCCGAAGAACGCCGCGTGGCCGAAGGACAGCAGCCCCACATAGCCGATCAGCAGGTTGAAGGCCGCCGCGAACAGCGCGAAGCACATCAGCTTCATCAGGAACACGGGGTAGACCCCGAACGGCGCGATCACGAGCGCGATCACGAGGCCGGCTGCGGCCACGCGGCCCCAGGTCTCGCCATTGGTGGAGACGCCGGCCGGGCCGGTGGATGCGGTCGTCGCAGTCATCTCATTCTCCCCGACCGAACAGGCCCGCAGGGCGCACAAGCAGCACGATCGCCATCACGACGAAGATCACGATCGCGGAGGCCTGCGGATAATAGACCTTCGTGAGCCCTTCGAGCACGCCCAGCATATAGCCGGTGACGATCGCCCCCATGATGGACCCCATGCCGCCGACCACCACCACGGCGAACACCACGATAATGAGGTTCGACCCCATCAGCGGGCTCACCTGGTAGATCGGGGCCGCCAGCACGCCCGCAAAGCCCGCAAGCGCAACGCCGCCCGCATAGGTTGCAGTCACCAGCAACGGAACGTTGATGCCAAACGCCTGCACGAGCGCCGGGTTCTCGGTGGCGGCGCGCAGATAGGCGCCGAGCCGGGTTCGCTCAATCACGAACCACGTCGCGAAGCACACCACCACGGAGGCCACCACCACCCAGCCTCGGTAGATCGGCAGGAACATGAAGCCGAGATTGACGCCGCCCTGCAACTGCGGCGGAGGCGCATAAGGCTGGCCGGAGGAGCCGTACCAGTGGCGGAACATGCCCTCGATCACGAGCGACAGGCCGAAGGTGAGCAACAGGCCATAAAGCGGATCGAGCCCGGCGAGCCGCCGCAGCGTCGTTCGCTCGATGAACACGCCCAGGATCGCCACCGCGAGCGGCGCCAGCGCCAGCGCCGCCCAGTAGTTGATGCCGAACTTCGTCAGCGCCAGCCACGCCGCGAAGGCGCCGAGCATATAGAGCGCGCCATGCGCGAAGTTGATGACGTGCAGCATGCCGAAGATGACCGCGAGGCCAAGCGACAGCAGGGCGTAAAAGGACCCGTTGATGAGCCCGATCAGCAACTGCCCGTAGAGCGCGGCGGTCGGGACGCCGAAGATGGTCGTCATCGCCTCACACTCCCAGATATTCGTGCAGCGAGCCCATGCGGGCGCTGAGTTCCGTCGTCGCGAATGTGTCCACCACCTTGCCGTCCTCCATCACGAAGAAGCGGTCGGCCAGCTTGGCGGCGAAGCGGAAGTTCTGCTCCACGAGCACGATGGTGTAGCCCTGCGTCTTCAGCGTGCGGATCAGCTCGCCGATGCGCTGCACGATCACGGGCGCGAGGCCCTCGGTCGGCTCGTCGAGCAGCAGCACGCGCGCGCCGGTGCGCAGGACGCGCGCGATGGCGAGCATCTGCTGCTCGCCGCCCGACAGCTTGGTGCCGGGGCTGTTGCGACGCTCCTCCAGGTTCGGGAAGATCCGGTAGATGTCGGCGATCGACATGCCGCCCTCGGCGATCTTGGGCGGCAGCGACAGGTTCTCGTCCACCGAGAGGCTCGCGAAGATGCCGCGCTCCTCCGGCACGTAGCCAAGCCCGGCCCGCGCCACCTTGTGCTGCGGCAGGGCCAGCAGGTCCTGCCCCCGCAGCGTGATCACGCCCTTGCGCTTGCGCACGATGCCGATGATGGAGCGCAGCGTGGTGGTCTTGCCCGCCCCGTTGCGGCCCAGGATCGTGATGGTCTCGCCTTCGCGCACGTCGAGCGACACGCCATGCAGCACGTGGCTTTCGCCGTACCAGGCCTCGAGGTCGCGCACTTCGAGCAGCGGCGCCGAAGCGGTGTTCTGCGCCTGCATCAGGCCTCCTCCATGCCCATATAGGCTTCGCGGACGCGCGGGTCTTCCGAGACGGTCGCGTAGTCGCCTTCGGCGATGATCTCGCCGCGCTGCAGCACCGTGATGGTGTCGCAGAGGTTCGAGACCACCGAAAGATTGTGCTCCACCATCAGGATGGTGCGTCCTACCGCGGCCTTGCGGATCAACTCCACGACGCGGTCGATGTCCTCGTGGCCCATGCCGGCCATGGGCTCGTCGAGCAGCAGCATGGTCGGGTCGAGCGCCAGCGTGGTGGCGATTTCGAGCGCCCGCTTGCGGCCGTAGCTCAGGTCCACGGCGGGCGTGTCCGTGTAGATGTCGAGCTTGAAATCGGCGATCAGCTCGCGCGCCCGGGCGTCGAGCTGGCGCAGAACCTTGTCCGAGCGCCAGAACTGCGTCGCCAGGCCGGCGCGTCGCTGCAGCGCCACGCGGATGTTCTCCAGCACGGTCAAGTGCGGAAAGGTGGCCGAGATCTGGAACGAGCGCACCAGCCCGCGCCGCGCCACCGCGGCAGGTTGCTCCCGCGTGACGTCGACGCCGTCGAAGCGGATCGTGCCGCTCGACGGGGTCAGGAACTTGGTCAGCAGGTTGAAGACGGTGGTCTTGCCCGCGCCGTTCGGGCCGATCAGCGCGTGGATGGATCCGCGCTTCACCGAAAGGTTCACGTCCTTCACGGCGAGAAAGCCGAGGAACTCCTTCGTCAGCCCCTGGGCCTGGAGGATGGTGTCTGGCGCTGTCATTCAGGCAGGCCCCGCAATCTGGGAGAACTCATGGAACACCCTCTCCCGCGAGCGGGAGAGGGCAGGGGCGCGGGGCCGCTTACTTGGTGGCCGGGCAACCGCTCTCGGCAGCCGTGAAGAACGCCTTTTCGCCCGGGATGGTCGAGAGCAGCTTGTAGTAGTCCCACGGTTTCTTGCTTTCCTCGGGCTTCTTGACCTCGAAGAGATACATGTCGTGGATCATGCGGCCATTGGCCAACACCTTGCCGTTGCGGCCGAAGGCGTCATCCACGGGCAGCTCCTTGAGCTTCGCCGCGACCTTGTCGGGATCCTTGCTGTCAGCCGCCTTCACGGCCTTGAGGTAGGACAGCACGGCCGAGTAGGTGCCGGCCTGGATCATGTTGGGCATCCGCTGCGTGCGCTTGAAGAAGCGGTCGCTGAACTCGCGCGAACGGTCGTCGAGGTCCCAGTAGAAGCCCTCGGTCAACACCAGGCCGCTCGACGACTTGAGACCGAGGCCATGGACCTCGGCGAGTGTCATCAGGAGACCGGCGAGCTTCTGGCCGCCCGCCATGAGGCCGAACTCGGCCGCCTGCTTCACCGAGTTCGTAGTGTCGAGGCCCGCATTGGCGAGGCCGACCACCTTTGCTTGCGAGGCCTGGGCCTGCAGCAGGAAGGACGAGAAGTCGGTGTTGTTGAGCGGGTGCTTCACCGCGCCCAGAACCTTGCCGCCCTCCTGCTTCACGAGCTTGGAGGTGTCTTCCTCGAGCTGGTAGCCGAAGGCGTAGTCGGCAGTGAGGAAGAACCAGCTGTCGCCGCCGGCCCGGGTGAGGGCGCCGCCGGTTCCGACCGCCAGCGCGCGGGTGTCGAACGCCCAATGGAAGCCGTAAGGCTGGCAAGCGTCGCCGGTGAGCCGCGAGGTGGCCGCGCCGACCACGATGTCGATCTTCTTCTTCGCCTTGGAGAGCTCATGCACGGCCAGCGCCACCGACGAGGTGGTCAGCTCGGTGATCATGTCGACATTGTCGACGTCATACCACTGGCGGGCGATGTTGGAGCCGATGTCCGGCTTGTTCTGGTGGTCGGCCGACACGAGCTCGACCTTCTGGCCGAGCACCGAGCCGCCGAAATCTTCGATGGCCATGCGGGCGGCCTCGACGGACCACTTGCCGCCGTAGTCGGCGTAAACGCCGGATTGGTCGTTCAGAATGCCGATCTTCACGCCGTCAGCCGCTTGCGCGGACACTGCGCTGGCCAGCGCGAGCGCGCCGAAAGCAGCCGAGAGAGCCAGGGTCTTGACGGCGGCGGCCGCCGACGATGCGGTGCGTTTCAATTGACGTCCTCCTGAAAGCGCCGGGGGGTGGCGCTGTCGTCGCGGCGGAGCCGCGATCTTTTTGTTGGTCTGCTACCCGCCACAAGCGTAGCGGCTGAGCGGAGGATAGTGCGGGGATTGGCGCTGGCAACAGGCGTTCGGTGAAAACGCCGTGCGTTTTTAGGCGTTTCTGCCTGCCGCGTCGGCAAACTAGACCAAAGTCGTAGACCGCCTGGGCCGGGCTACGACGGCGCCATGGTCTCTGGAGCGTGAGTTAAGGCGTTCTCGTCCTGTGCGTCGACGAATGCGAGCATCAGGTTGCTCAGCCCTGCCTCGTCCACCAGAAGCGCCGCCTCGTGCGGCGTCATCCAGGCGAGCCGTCGCACCGCCACCTCGCGAAACATCTTGAGCTGTTTGGTCACCCGCAGCGGATAAACCTGCACGCGCACCAGCACGAAGTGCTCCTTCATGCGTTTCCAGTACACATAGGAGCCAAGCGGCTTCTTGCCTGCCTTGCCCTTCAGGCCAGCTTCTTCCAGGGCTTCCTGGGCGGCGGCCTCATGCGGTTTCTTGCCCTTCATAGGCCAGCCTTTGGGAATCACCCAGCGTCCGGTGTCGCGGGACGTCGCGAGCAGCACCTCGAGCCGACCTTCGTGCTCCCGAAAGGGCAGCGCGGCGAACTGGGTCAGGGCTGCGTCGTCAATCCGCACGGTGTTCCGTCTCCTCCCGCGTCGCGGCAGATCCAGCCTGCACGAAATCGAGTAGGCCAGCCATGCAACGCCTCCGCTCTCGCCGCGTTTCAGCCTGCATATTGGCCGATTCCCCGGAAACGATGCGCCCCATGGAAAATAAGATCGAGGAGTCGCACGTGATGGCCGGCAAGCCGGCCCGAGCGGAGCCCGGCGCCGCAAGGCGTGCGCTGGTGCTCATCAACCCCAACAGCCGACGCGGCGCGGAAGCGGTCGACGAGGTCTCGCGCAGGCTCGAGGCGGGTGGCCTCGCGCTGCAGGTCGAGACGTTCACCAGCCCCGAAGAGGTCTCGTCGGACATCGTTCGCCGCGCTCCGGAGGTCGATTGCGTCGTGGTCTGCGGCGGGGACGGCAGCGTCAATGCGGCGGGGCCCGGGCTTCTCGAAACCCGCTTGCCGTTCGGGATCGTGCCGCTGGGGACCGGCAACGACCTGGCCCGCACCCTCGGCATCCCGGAAGACCTCGGCGCCGCGATCGACATCATCACGACCGGCAAGGAGCGCACGATCGACATCGGGCTCGTCAACGGCAAGCCGTTCTTCAACGTGGCGAGCCTTGGCATCTCGACCGATCTCGCCCACACGCTCACGTCGGACATCAAGCGTCGCTTCGGCCGTTTGGGATACGCGCTGGCCGCCATGAAGGTGCTCACGCATGCGCGCCCTTTCACGGCGACGATCATGCACAATGGCGCGCCGATCCGGGTGAAGACCTACCAGATCGCGGTCGGCAACGGCCGCTACTACGGCGGCGGGATGGCGGTGGCCGAGCACGCGACCATCGACGACCATCATCTCGATCTCTACAGCCTCGAACTCAGCAGCGTGTGGAAATTCGCCCTGATGCTGCGCGCCTTCCGGGCCGGCTCGCACGGCGCCTGGGAGGAGGTCCGCACCGTCCGCTGCACCGAGTTCGAGATCCATACGCGCAAGCCTCGGCCCGTGAACTGCGACGGCGAGATTTGTGCGCACACGCCTGCGAAATTCCAGGTCGTCCCCAAAGCCCTGCGGGTTTTCGCGCCCTAGGCGCGAAAACTGCGAACAGCGGCTTCGCACGAGAGGCCGCCGTCACCGGCCCATCGGCTGCGCGCTCGCCCGGTGTTCCTTCAGCACCATGCCGGTCGGGGCGTCGATCTCCTTCATCAGCACGTCATAGCCCCACAGGTCTGCGAGGTGCTGCAGCACGCGGCTGGCGTCCTCGCTCTCCAGCAGCATCTTGTTCACGACGTTGTGGTGCAGGATGAGGCGCCGGTCGCCCGCGAGGTCCACGTCCACGACCTGGATGTCCGGGTCGATCCACGCCACGTCGTACTGGCGCGCCAGGGCGCGGCGCATGCGCCGGTAGCCGCGCTCGTCGTGAATGGCGTCCACCCGCAGGTCCGGACGGTCCGGGTCGTCGACGACGTGGAACATGCGCCATTCGCGCATCAGCTTGGGGCTGAGGAACTGCAGCAGGAAGCTCTCGTCCCGGTAGTTCGCCCACACGTCGCGCAGAACGCCCATGGCGTCGCCCTTGCCGGCGATCTCCGGGAACCACTGACGGTCCTCCTCGGTCGGCTCCGTGCAGATGCGCTCGATGTCGGTCATCATCGCGAAGCCGATCGCGTAGGGGTTCAGGCCGCCATAGCGCGGATCGTCGTATTTCGGCTGGAACGTCACGTTGGTGTGCGACTTCAGGAACTCGAAATAGCTGCCGTCGTCGAGCATGCCCTGCTCGTGCAGGCGGTTCATGATCTTGTAGTGCACGAAGGTGGCGCAGCCCTCGTTCATCACCTTGGTCTGGCGCTGCGGGTAGAAATACTGCGCCACGTTGCGGACGATGCGCAGGATCTCGCGCTGCCAGGGCGCCAGCTTGGGCGCCGTCTTTTCCAGGAAGTAGAGCACGTTCTCCTGCGGCAGCTGCAGCAGCGCACGGCGGCGCTCCTCGTCGAGGTTGCCGGTGCGGATCTTCTCGGTCTTGGGCACTGTGCGCCAGAGATCGTTGAACATCTGCTCGTCATGCGCGCGCCTCTCGTTGGCGCGCCTCTCTTCCGAGCGCAGGTCGGGCTTGGAGCGCCGCGGATAGCGGTGCACAGCCTGGCTGTTTAGCGCATGGGCGGCGTCCAGCAACCGCTCCACCGCGAGGTGGCCATAGCGCTCCTCGCAATCGGAGATGTAGGTCTTGGCGAAGTCGAGGTAATCGAGGATGCCGTCCGCGTCGGTCCACTGCTTGAACAGATAGTTGTTCTTGAAGAAGTGGTTGTGCCCGAACGCCGCATGCGCAATCACCAGCGTCTGCATCGTGGCGGAGTTCTCCTCCATGATGTAGCTGATGCACGGGTTGGAGTTGATCACGATCTCATACGCGAGGTCGCCATAGCCGCGGCGGTACACCGCCTCGTGATGCGCGAAGTGCTTGCCAAAGCTCCAGTGCTTGTAGAACAGCGGCATGCCGGAGGACGAATAGGCGTCCAGCATCTGCTCGGCCGTGATGGTCTCGATCTGGTTGGGGTAGACGTCGAGCCCGAGCTCGCCCACGCCGATGCGCTCGCACGCGTCGTAGATCCGCCGAATCGTGTCGAAATCCCAGTCGTTGCTGTGGAACAGAAGCGGCTTGGGGATGAGATGCATGGTCATCAGGACGCCCCCACACGCTCCGCCTCGGCCCCCTGGCCGCGGCGGCGAAACAGCTCACGAAACACCGGGAAGATGTCCCGGCGGTGGCGGACCTGGCGCATCGCGAAGCGGGGCCCGGCCTCTTTGAGGCCGGAGTCCTGCATGGCCTCGTAGGCGCGCCACAGGTCGCTCGCCCGCGAGGTGAGGCCGAGCGACAGCGGCTCGTCCTCGGGCTTCACCTCCAGATAGGCGAAGTACTGCATCATCGGCAGGATCTGGTTCTGCAGCAGCGACACCGTGCGCTCGTTGTCGTTGGGCGCATTGTCGCCGTCGGAGGCCTGGGCGGCGTAGATGTTCCAGTCCTCGGGGCGATAGCGCTCCTGCAGCACCTTCAGCATTTCGACCAGCGCGGTGGAAACCACCGTGCCGCCGGTCTCGGTGGAGTGGAAGAACGTGTCCTCGTCCACCTCCTCGGCCGTATGCGTGTGGCGGATGAACACCAGTTCGACGTGCCGGTAGCGGCGCTTCAGGAAGATGTAGAGGAGCGCATAGAAGCGCTTCGCCAGGTCCTTCATGTGCTCCGTCATGGAGCCCGAGACGTCCATCAGGCAGATCATCACCGCCTGGGCGACCGGCTTGGGGTAGGGCGCGAACTGGCGGTAGCGCAGGTCGATCGGATCCACGAAGGGGATGAGCTTGCGCCGGCGCTCCAATCCCTCCAGCTTCACGCGCAGTGCGGCGACGCGCTCCGGCTCCACTCCTCGGCCTTCGAGGAGGGCGATCTCCTCCTCGAGCTCCTTCATCTCCGTCGATTTCGGCCGGTTCAGCGCGATGCGCCGCGAGAGGCTGTTGCGCATGGTGCGCGTCAGCGAGAGGTTTGCGGGCGATCCCGAGGTGGAGTAGCCGGCCCGCCGCCAGGCCGGGTTCTCCAGGTCCTCGACCCGCGTCTTGGCGAGGTCGGGCAGTTCGAGGTCTTCCAGGAACAGGTCCAGGAACTCGTCCTGCGACAGCACGAAGCGGAAATCGTCCTCGCCGCCGCCTTCTTCCGCGCCCTCGGAGCCGCCTCCGCCGGAGCCGCCCTGCGGCCGCGGGATCGTGTCGCCTTCGGTGAACTGCTTGTTGCCCGGCAGCACGTGCTCGCGCATGCCGCCCGCGCCCGAGCGGCGCAGGGAAGGCTCGCGCACCCCGTCGGACGGGATCGAGACTTCGCCTCCCTCGCCCATGTCCTTGATGGAGCGGTCGCGGGACTGGTCCCGCACCGCCCTGCGCACCAGGGACTGGGCCCGGCGCAGGAAGCGCTGGCGATTGCCGAGGCTCTTGCCTCCCGGGTTCAGGCGTCTGTCGACGATGTGCATCTTCGCTCCGCTCCGGCCGGGCGCCTCGAGCGGTCGATCTGACGCGATCAGACCGACCGCTGCGTGTTGGAAGCTACCCTGCCTGCTTGACCCGCATGTACCACTCGACCAGTCGTCGCACCTGGCGCTCGGTGTATCCGCGCTCGGTCATGCGGGCGACGAAGTCGGCGTGCTTCTTCTCGCTGTCGGAGTCCTTCTTGGACCCGAAGCTGATCACCGGCAGAAGCTCCTCGACCTGGCTGAACATCCGCTTCTCGATGACGTCGCGGATCTTCTCGTAGCTGGTCCAGGAGGGGTTCTTGCCGCCATGGCTCGCCCGCGAACGCAGCGCGAACTTGACGACTTCGTTGCGGAAGTCCTTGGGATTGGCGATGCCCGCCGGTTTCTCGATCTTGGTCAGCTCCTGATTGAGCAGCTCCCGGTTGAGCAACTGCCCGGTGTCGGAATCCTTGAAGTCCTGGTCCTCGATCCAGGCGTCGGCATAGTCGACATAGCGATCGAAGAGGTTCTGTCCGTAGTCGTGGTAGGACTCCAGGTAGGCCTTCTGGATCTCGTGGCCGATGAACTCCGCATAGCGCGGCGCGAGTTCGGCCTTAAGGAATTCGAGGTAGCGCTTCTCCACCGCCTCCGGCAGCTGCTCGCGCCGCACCGTCTGTTCCAGCACGTACATCAGGTGCACGGGATCGGCCGCGATCTCGGTGGTGTCGTGGTTGAAGGCCGCCGCCAGCACCTTGAAGGCGAAGCGCGTGGAAATGCCCTCCATGCCCTCGTCGACGCCGGCCGCATCCTTGTATTCCTGCAGCGAGCGGGCGCGCGGATCGACCTCGCGCAGGCTCTCGCCGTCATACACGCGCATCTTCGAGAACACGTTGGAGTTGGCGTGCTCGCGCAGCCGCGACAGCACCGCGAAGCGGGCCAGCATCTCCAGCGTGGCCGGGGCGCAGGGCGCGCCGGCGAGCTCCGATCCGCGGATCAGCTTCTCGTAGATCTTCTGCTCTTCGGTCGCCCGCAGGCAGTACGGCACCTTGATGACGTAGATGCGATCGATGAAGGCTTCGTTGTTCTTGTTGGTCTTGAAGCTCTGCCACTCCGCCTCGTTGGAGTGGGCCATCACGATGCCCTGGAACGGGATCGCGCCGATGTTCTCGGTGCCGACGTAGTTGCCCTCCTGCGTGGCCGTCAGCAGGGGATGCAGCATCTTGATCGGCGCCTTGAACATCTCGACGAATTCGAGCATGCCCTGGTTGGCCCGGTTGAGCCCGCCCGAGTAGCTGTAGGCGTCGGGATCGTTCTGCGACAGGTGCTCCAGCTTGCGGATGTCGACCTTGCCAACCAGGGACGAGATGTCCTGGTTGTTCTCGTCGCCCGGCTCCGTCTTGGAGATGCCGATCTGGCGCAGCCGCGAGGGGTTCACCTTCACGACCTTGAACTTCGAGATGTCGCCGCCGAACTCGTCCAGCCGCTTCAGGCACCACGGGCTCATGAGCCCGGTCAGGCGCCGGCGCGGGATGCCGTAGCGCTCCTCCAGCGTCTTGCCCATCTGTTCGGGATCGAACAAGCCGAGCGGGCTTTCGAAGATCGGGCTGAGGTCGCCGCCGGCCTTCAGCACGTAGATGGGATGGTTCTCCATCAGCGCCTTCAGGCGCTCCGCCAGCGAGGACTTGCCGCCGCCGACCGGTCCGAGCAGGTAGAGGATCTGCTTGCGCTCCTCCAACCCCTGCGCGGCGTGCCGGAAATAGGCGACGATGCGCTCGATCGTCTCCTCCATGCCGAAGAATTCGGCAAAGGCCGGGTAGGCCCGGATCGTCCGGTTCATGAAGATCCGGCCGAGCCGCGCATCCCGCGAGGTGTCGAGCATCTCGGGTTCGCCGATCGCGGCGAGGATCCGCTCCGCCGCGCTGGCGTACATCATCGGATCGTCGCGGCATCCTTCCAGATAGTCCTGCAAGGACATCTCGGTTTCGCGACGGGATTCATACGATCTCGCGTATGTCGTGAAGAGGTCAATGTTCGATGACATTTGCACCCGCGGGTTCAAGGCGCCTCAACGCAGCGATAACCTTTGGAGCGGACAAGGGTTGCGTCGGCGACACCGGCACTGCTCGCCCATCCAGGCTCCCACAAGAAGCTGGGAACTGATTGCGGCTGCCACGTGGCGCGCGGGCGGCGGCGGCGTACCGCGACCGACTTTCCGAAGGGTAGTATGCGTGTCCGCATCGAATCACCCCCGACTGGACCGATGCTACCATGGTCCAGCGCGAGCGTTGCATGATCCGGGCCAGTGTTCACCGCAACCGAAGGTGCGTGCCGTCGGCGCCACAGCCTCCGGTTGGGGGAGCCGGAAGGCGCGCCCGAGCGGTCGATAGTGGACCCGCCCGCGACCACGCGCCGCGTCAGGCGCGACTCCAAACAGCGCGCCGGCTTGCCTGGCGCCCGCTTCTGCTCGCATAAGCCACAAGCCCGATCCGCGGCGGCCCTATGGAGGCGCGAGTGTCCTGGTTGTATCTGCTCCTAGCCGGCCTGTTTGAAGTGGGCTGGGCCATCGGGCTGAAATACACCCACGGCTTCACCCGCCTCTGGCCGTCCCTCGCCACCCTGGCGAGCATGGGCGTCAGCCTCGGCCTGCTCGGCGTCGCGCTGAAGGACCTGCCCATCGGCACCGCCTATGCGGTCTGGACGGGCATCGGCGCCGTCGGCACGGCGATCCTTGGCGTGGTTCTGTTCGCCGAACCCGCCACGGCGGCGCGGTTCGTCTGCATCGGCCTGATCGTGGCCGGGATCCTCGGGCTCAAATTCGCCGCCTGACGAGCGGCATCCCGGCCCCGACAAAGAACGTCCCATTCTGGAACGTCATCGCAATCTTGCCGCAACTCGGGCGGAAGCTTCGAGCGTCGGTGGGACGGGGGTTCCTAACGAGGATCGGCCAAAGCCGGTCGCGTTCCGGCTAGTCGATCTTCTGCCCTGTGGGAGAAGGTCATGGAATACCGCGAATTCGACAAGCTGCGCGATGTCGCCGATGTGCGGGTCGCCGCCCGGCCGGTCTTGACCCGCCGCGAGCGGCTCGAGCGTTGGGCGACGCTGCTGGAGCAGGATCCGGCGCGCAGGTTGCGCTCGCTGGGCGAAATCGAGACCAAGACCGCCGCCGAGCGCGTGCAGATGCGCTCGCCCGACTCGCCTCTGACCGTCGCCTTCGAGGACAAGGTCCTGCGGGCCGATGGGCTGGCCAGCGACCGGTTGGGCGACGCGATCGACTACTTCGAAATGACCGACGACGACGCCCATCGTCTTCTCTGTTCGTGCATGAACGGCTGGACGATGTCGGCCGGCAAGGTGGCGCGCGGCGTGCGCAACCTCGCCAACCCGGACACGCGGCTTCAGAGCGCCGCCTGGGTGGTGGCGGGCGCGTTCCTGGTCACGCCGGTTCTGATGCTGTTCTTCGGCTGATGTTTGGCTCCGGATCGTCCGGCGGGACGGTCCGGACCATGAGCCATCACAACCCGGATCCACTCGCGCGCTCGGGCGTTGAGGGGCCTCCAGCGACAGGAGATCCCATGGCCGCCCAGACCCAAACCGACAAGCCGCAGTCGCTCGGCAAGTTCACGGTCACGCCAAGCGACGGCGTGTTCCACATGCGCATCGAAACCGAGGAGGGCGCAGTGCTCGACCTCACGGCGACGCGCGACCAGATCGACATCCTCGCCGACGCGCTCGACGACGTGCTCGCCGAAACCGAGGAGGATGACGCCGTCGAGGATTGATCGTCACCGTGACGCACGGGCCTGAACACCAAAAGGGGCCGCCCTTCCAGGCGGCCCCTTCTTTGTGCGTCGTTGCGGTTACCCGTCGTTCTCGGCGTTCAGGTCCTCGGGCCTCAGGCCCTCGTCCGCGGCGCCGCGCAAGCGAACGCCGGGCCCGTCGTCAAACTCGACCCCGGCCGCGCCAAGCGCCGAGATCAGCCGCATCGTCACGGCCTCGTCCGGGCTGATCGGCGATCCGCCGCGGGCTTCGATGTCCGCGAGCGCATCCAGGCTGATGCCGGCGCGCTCGGCCGCGTCCTCACGGGAAAGGCCCGCCAGCACGCGTGCCGCCCAGACCTGATTTCCCGTGAACATGGCGCGGACCCTCTCAGAAACGGACCGTGGCGTTTTCGCCGCCATTCGGTCTTTCTCCCGTCGTCACCGCTTTCAGGTAGCCATAGGCGTACAGCATGGTGCTGGAAGGGCTGTCCCAATATTCGGCGCCCTCGACCTTCACCTTGATGAGGCCGATCTTGGGATCCTCGGCGCCCTTCGGGAACCAGGTCCGCATGGCCTCGCTCCAGAGTTCCTTGGTTTTCGCCGTATCCTGGATCACCTCGGCCACGCCCGAGATCGAGACGTAGTTCTGCTTGCTCTCGTCCGAGTAGGTAACCAGAACCTGCGGGTCACGGCGGATCTCGATCACCTTCGGCGAGTCGATGTCCGTGAAGAACCAGAGGTTACCGTCGAATTCGACCGTCTTCGTGCCCATCGGTCGAGAATGCAGGTGGCCGTCCTCGCCGCGGGTCGCCATCATCGCGATATGGGCGTCCTTGATCAGGGACAGAACCTTGTCCCGAGCCGCCTGATCGTCTCTCTTCTCCACCATTGGGAGCTCCCGTTTCGGTTGATGCGTGTGGCGTGACAACCCATGCGCCCCGGTACGGTTCCGCCTCGCCGTCCTGCTCCCGGGCCATGGATTCCATCCGCCATGCGGGCTAAGCAGGGGAGGGGGCGCAAGGATCTCGGCAAAGGAACTGCCATGGGCGACTGGATCAAACTGGCTGCGTCGGACGGCGTCACGATCGACGCCTATCGGGCCCAGCCGACGGGAACGCCCAAGGCGGGGCTCGTGGTCCTGCAGGAAATCTTCGGCGTCAACGACCACATCCGCCGGGTGGCGGACGGCTTTGCGGCCGAAGGGTATCTGGCGATCGCGCCGGCGCTGTTTGATCGCGTGCGGCCAAAGATCGAACTCGGCTATGGGCCGGACGATATGAAGCAGGGCGTCGACATCCGGGCGCAGACGACGCTGGACGGCGCGCTCGCCGATACGGCGGCCGCCATCGAGGCGGTGTCCGGGGCCGGCAAGGTCGGCGTCGTCGGTTACTGCTGGGGCGGATCGCTCGCCTATATGGCGGCCGCGCGCCTGCCGGGCGTCGCCGCCGCGGTCGGGTATTACGGAGGCATGATCGCCTCGAACCTCGGCGAGATCCCCAAGGCGCCGACGATTCTGCACTTCGGCGAGAAGGACAAGCACATCCCGCTCACGGACGTGCAGAAGATCCAGGAGACCTTCCCGCAAATGTCGGTCTTCGTGTATCCGGCCGACCACGGCTTCAACTGCGACGCGCGCGGCAGCTACGACAAGCCCTCGGCCGATCTGGCGCGGGCGCGCACGCTCGAATTCTTCGCCGACAAGCTGAGGTGAGAGGCTCGGCGGTTGCGGCTCAAGACGCCGCGGCGTCCTGCCGGGCCGACCGAACCAGGCTCGCGAAAGCGACCAGCAGGACGAGCGCCACCGCCGAGAACGCAGCCGGGTAGCCGCCGAACGTCGAGGTGATCAAGCCAAAACTCGCCGGCCCGACCACGTAGCCCACGAAGGTCACGATGGTCGCGCCCGCGGTGGTCTCGCTCACCCGCCCCTTGGGCGCGTGGCGGGCGACCTCGGCCAGGTGGACGCCGTTCCAGCTCGACACCGTCACGCCTGCGACGCCGGCTACGACCATGACGAGCCAGAGTGGCCACGCGGCGGAAAGCGCGGCAAACGCCGCCATCGTGGCCGCGGCCGCGAGGGCGTTGATCAGGAGCGTGCGGACGCCCGACCCCCAGCGGTCTGACACCCAGCCCAGCGCGACCCGGCCAAACACGCCGGTCGCCTGCATCACCGCGAAAACGAGGCCGGCCGTGACGAGGTCGTAGCCGAGCCCGACCAGCCACGTCACCGTGAAGGCGAACAACGAGCCCTGGCCGACCGCAAAGCAGCAACCGGCCAGCGAGAGCCCGCGCAAGGGCGGCGACGAGATCACGGCCCGCAGCGGGCCCAGCATCGTGTGAAGCGAGAACAGGACGCCGGGCCCGACCGGCTGCCCCGGGTCGCGGTCCCGGTCGACGCTGGCGCGGATCGGCTGGACGACGAGCACGGTCGCGATCGGGACGAGCCCGACCAGGATCAGCGCCATGCGCCAGTCCATCCGCTCCACGAGGAACGGCAGCGCAAGCCCGGCCAGCACGCCGCCCAGCGGCACGCCTGCCTGCTTCAAGGAAAAGATCAGCGTGCGATGCGCCGGCGGCGCGTGTTTCAGCAGGATGTCGCTGCCAGCGGGCGCGGATGGCCCATAGCCCAGCCCCAGCAGCATGTTGGCGAGGAATGGCGCAAGCGCCCAGGGCGGGGTGAGAAGCGCCACGCCAGCGCCGCCGAGCAGCAGCCCTATCTGCAGCGTGCGTATCGGCCCGAAACGACGGATCAGCGGGTGGCCGATCATCAGGAAGATGATGGAGCCGAACGTCCCCGCGCCCGCGATGGCGCCGATCGATTCCGGTGCGAGGCCGGTGGCGGCCGTCATCACGGGGGCGACCGTCGGGACCAGCCTGCTCAGAAAGGCGCTGGTGGTCTGGATGCCGAGCGTCGCCAGCAGCGGCCAAAGCCACAGGGTGGCGGAAGGGGCGCGCGCCTGCACGCCCTCCGAACCGTTCATGCGCGGCGGCCCAATACACTCTCAGGCATGCGCGGCGGCGTCCGGCGGCAGGCGCCGGCCCCAGGCCACGAAGGCGCCGTTGCGAAATCCCTCTTCGGCCTTGCCGTAACACAGCGGCCCGCCATCCGGGGCGAGCACGTCGCCGCCCGCGGCCGCCAGCACGGCGTGTCCGGCCGCCGTGTCCCACTCCATGGTGGGGCTAAAGCGCGGATAAACGTCGCCGTCGCCTTGCGCGAGCATGCAGAACTTCAGCGCCGAGCCGGCCGTCAGCGTCGACGCGCAGGGGCGCGTCGCCAAAAACGCCTTGGTGTCGGGATCGAGATGCGAACGGCTGACCAGCGCGACCTCGCCCTGGCCGGGCGCCGAGCGGGCCCGGATCTCGCGGCGCTGCCCTTCGGCCGGCATCGATGCGCCGGGCGCGACGGCCATCACCTGCGCGCGTCCGCCGCCGCCGATCCACAGCACGCCCTTGGCGGGCTGGTAGACGGCGCCGGCCACAGGGCGACCCGCCGCGATCAGGCCGATATTGACCGTGAACTCGCCATTGCGGTCGATGAATTCGCGCGTGCCGTCCAGGGGATCGACCAGCAGGAAGTCCTGCCCGCAGCGCGGGACGTTGCCGGACGAAGCCTGCTCCTCCGAGAGGATCGGCGTATCGGGCATGAGCCGCGAAAGCGCAGGCAGGATCACGGCTTCCGCAGCGAGGTCAGCCGCCGTCACCGGACTGCCGTCCGATTTGGTCGCGTGGGAGCAACGGCAGTAATGCTCCATGATCGCCGGGCCAGCCGAAACCGCGATCGCGCCCAAGGCTTCGGCCAGGGCGAACAAGTCCAGCGGAGCAGCGCGCGGGGGCGCCGAAGGGTGGGTCATCACGAACCTCTCCCGGGGATCGATAGCGCAAAGCGCTCGATCCAGGGAGAGCCCAATGTAAGCGTGCCGGACACGCGCCGCCAGTGGGGCGGGACGCGACGCCGAAACGTCGCTAACGCATGGCGCACGCCGGGGCGTGGATCAGAAGATCAGCTCGGGATCGTCGATCAGCGGATCCGGGTTGGCGAGCGTCACGAGGGCGTCGCGATCCTTGATCCGAATCGTCCGCCCCTGAACCTCGACGCCGTGGCGAGTGAGGGTGGCGAAGTTCCGCGACAGGTTCTCGGGAGTCATGCCGAGGCGCGCCGCCAGGGTGCGCTTGTCGAACGGGATATCGAACTCGCCGACGTCGCCATGGCCCTTCTGCTCGCGCAGGATCCAGTTCGCCAGGCGCTCGACGCTGGTGCGCAGCTTCTGGCTCTTGAGCTCCTTCACCATGCCCCGGTAGGCGCCCGCGATCTCGTCCGCGACCGCATTGGCGAAGCCGATGTCGGTGCGAATGGTCGAGACCACGATTTCCGCCGGGATCATCAGGATTCGCGAGCTTTCGAGCGTTCTCGCAGCGGTCAGGAGCGGCTGCTGGCGCACAAGCGCTGCAAGAACGAAGGCCGTGACGGGACGGATGACGCCCACCGTCGTTTCGCGATCGTCATGCCGCGCGAAGAGCTCGACCGAACCTTCCAGAACGATGTGGAGAAAGTCCGGCGACAGTCCCCGCTCGAAGAGCGTTACATGAGGAGGGAATCGCTGGAGAAAAGCAGGCTGAATGAGAGCTTCGAACTTCTCATCCTGCATGTTTTTGAACAGCGGCAGTGTTCTAATGTTGTCAGCGTCTACGCTTCGCACCCGGCGCCCCTTGTGATTTTTCGGGGAAGCAAACGATATTCGGCGGCATTGTCAACGAGGAAGTTCTCTGACTTGCATAACGATCAGGTCTGCGTTGCTGAATCTATACGCCGCCACCATTTATCGTTCGTTTGCGTATAGACAGTTGACTCTATACGCCAAGGGAAAGCTCCGTTGTGTGACCGTGCCCTGCTTCAGTCCGTTTCCTCGACTTGCTATCAGGTTCAACGCCGGATGACGGTTTTTGGTCCGTTATGGCGCACAGAAACTCAACTCAACGCGAATTAGGCAAGTTGGTTCCCGTGCTGACTGAAAATAATGCAACCGAAGGAAGGCGCCGCGATGAGCAGCCGAGATCAAGTTCGCACGGCGCCGGTCGGCGTCCTCACCGTTTCGGACCGCGCCAGCCGCGGCGAATATGAGGACAAGGGCGGCCCCGGCATCGTGGCGGCTTTGTCGGACATCCTCCAGTCGCCGTGGCGACCGGTTGCCCGCGTCGTGCCGGATGAGCAGGACCAGATCGAGGCCGCGCTGATCGACCTCGCCGATCGGGAGGGCTGCAGCCTCATCCTCACAACCGGCGGCACCGGCCCGGCGCTGCGCGACGTCACCCCGGAGGCGACCGAGGCCGTATGCGACCGCATCCTGCCCGGCTTCGGCGAACTCATGCGCACCGCGAGCCTGCGCGAGGTGCCGACCGCGATCCTCTCCCGCCAGATGGCCGGAACGCGCGGCCGGACGCTGATCATCAACCTGCCTGGCAAGCCCTCGGCCATCCGCACCTGCCTCGACGCCGTGTTCCCGGCCGTGCCCTACTGCGTGGACCTGATCGGGGGCGATTATTTCGAAACGAATCCGCAGCACTGCAAGGCGTTTCGCCCCAAGGCTTGAGAGGGCGGCGCAAACCGGCCATTGACTTTTTGCGCCGCAGCATTCATATGCATCGTCGTACGTCGGCTATCGGCGAAACAGGCTGCGTGTGCGGATCGATCGATCCGACCTGCCGACCGTCTGGGTTACGGCTTCCATAGCGAAGCGGGGCCCTGGGCTTTCCAAAGACTTCCCTGAACACGCGGGGCGTCCTCCGACCGGAACGGTTCAAGCCGTCCCGGGCGTTCGAGTCCGACTCCTCTTGAACCTCCGTTCCAGGATTTTTCCTTGACCCTCTTTTCTGAAATGGGCCTTAGCCGCCCGATCCTCGACGCGCTTGCGGCCGAGGGCTACACTGCTCCGACCCCGATCCAGGCCCAGGCGATCCCCTCCGTTCTCGCCGGCCACGACCTCCTCGGCATCGCCCAGACGGGCACCGGCAAGACGGCCGCCTTCGCGCTGCCGCTGCTGCAGCGGATGACGGACGATCCCCGTCAGGTCGCCCGCAAGGGCTGCCGCGTCCTGGTGCTGAGCCCCACCCGCGAGCTCGCCAGCCAGATCGCCGAGAGCTTCCGCACCTACGGCAAGAACCTGAAGCTCACCGCCAACGTGGTGTTCGGCGGCGTTCCGGTGAACCGCCAGATCCGCGAGATGGCCAACGGCGTCGACGTGCTCGTCGCCACGCCCGGCCGCCTGCTGGATCTGTGCAATCAGCGCGCCGTGGACCTGTCGAAGATCGAGACCTTCATCCTCGATGAAGCCGACCAGATGCTCGACATGGGCTTCATCCATGACATCCGCAAGCTGATCGCCATGATCCCCGCGCCGGCGCAGCGCCAGACCCTGTTCTTCTCGGCCACCATGCCGAAGGAGATCGCGGACCTGGCCGACCGGCTGCTCAAGAACCCCGTGAAGGTCTCGGTGACGCCCGTCGCCACCACGGCCGAGCGCGTCGACCAGTCGGTGCTCTTCGTCGACACCGCGCACAAGCAGGCGCTGCTGCACCTGCTGCTCACCAACAACGCCTCGATCGATCGTGCGCTCGTATTTAGCCGCACCAAGCACGGCGCCGACAAGGTGGTCCGCAAGCTGGTGGCCGCCGGCCACAACGCTGCGGCGATCCACGGCAACAAGAGCCAGAATCACCGTGAGCGCGCTTTGGCCGACTTCCGCGCCGGCAAGACGCGCCTGCTGGTCGCCACCGACATCGCGGCCCGCGGCATCGACGTCGACGCCGTCTCGCATGTCATCAACTACGACCTGCCGAACGTGCCCGAGAGCTACGTCCACCGCATCGGCCGCACGGCCCGCGCTGGCGCAGCCGGCATCGCGATCTCGTTCTGCGACCGTGAGGAGCGCGCCTTCCTGCGCGACATCGAGCGGGTGACCCGCCAGAAGGTGCCGCAGGCGGAACTCCCGGCCGGCCTTGCGGCCGCCGCCGAGGAAGAGGCCAAGCGCGCCGCCTCCATGCCGCGCGAGGAGCGTCATCGCGACGAGCGCGCTGGTGGCCAGCGCAACGGCCGCAGCCAGCAGAACCGCAACGGCCGCTCCGGCGGTCCGGCGCGTCCGGCTGGCCAGAGCCAGCGTCCCGCCCAGGGCGCCCGCCCGGCTCAGGGCCAGCGCCCTGCACAGGGTCGCCCCCAGGCTGAGCGCACCGGCGAGGCTCGCCCGCAGCAGCCCCGCGCCGAGCAGCGCCCGCGCCCCGCAGGGGAGCACCACAGCGCCGGCCAGCGTCAGGCTGAGCCGCGCCGCAATGGCGCCCCCGCAGGTCCCGACGGCGCTCGCGCGCTGGAGCTCTGGGGCAACGGCGCCGCCAACCGCACGCCGCGCCCGCAGGGCGGCAAGCCCAACGGCCAGCCGCGCCGCGAAGGTCGCCCGAGCCGCTAAGGCAAAGTACCCGGAATGATACCTCTCCCGCGCAGCGGGGGAGGGCAGGAAGGGGGTGGCCATGCGCTGCCCCCTTTTTTTTGCGTTGATTAGGCCATTGACGTGCGACCGCACCGGTGCCCACCAACTAACATGTCAGTTGACGCCGGCTCTAAACCGGTTAGGCTCTCCCCAAGGTTGAATTGGACCGTGGCGCCGCGTGCGACTAACGGCCAAAGGCGCGGGTCACCGTGTCGCTAAAACAGTCCTGGGGAGGACCTTGATGAGTAAGCTGCCGTTCGGCGACCTGTCGCGTCGCGATCTTCTGAAAACTACCGCCCTCGTCGCCGGCGCCGTCGCTGCGCCCGCCATCGTGTCGCGCGCGAACGCCCAGTCGAAGTTCGACTGGAAGCGTTTCAAGGGCGAGAAGATCGACGTCATGATGGTGAAGAACCCCCGGTCCGACCTCTTGCAGGCGGCCGAGAAGGAGTTCACCGCGCTCACCGGCATCGAGGTCTCGTCCGAGCAGATCCCCGAGCAGCAGCAGCGCCAGAAGGCGATGATCGAGTTCACGTCCGGTCGTCCGACCTTCGACGTCGTGCTTCTCGCCCTCCACGTCCAGAAGCGCCTGGCCTACAAGGGCAAGTGGGTGGACGACCTGCGGCCGCTCCTGAACAACCCCGAGATGACCAATCCGGAGTTCGACCTCGCCGACTTCGGCTCGGCCGGCATGAACTTCGCCACCCAGGCCGACGGCGCGATCACGACGATTCCGCACTTCGTCGATTTCTGGATGCTCTACTACAACAAGGAAATGTTCGCCCAGAAGGGCCTCGAATACCCGAAGTCGATGGACGACATCGTCACCGCGGCCGCCAAGCTGCATGACCCGTCCAAGGGCGTCGCCGGCTTCGTGTCGCGCGGCCTGAAGAACGCCAACATCCCGGTCTGGACCAGCTGGCTGCTCGGCCAGGGGCTCGAAACGATCGATCCCAAGACCGGCAAGCTCAACACGGACGGCCCCGAGGCCGTGTGGGCGGCGGACTTCTACCGCAAGCTCAACAAGGAATACGCTCCTCCGGGCACCATCGGCTTTAACTGGAACGAGTGCCAGACCACCTTCGCGCAGGGCCGCGCCGCCATGTGGCTCGACGGAATCGGCTTCGCCACCCCGCTCGAGGACCCGACCAAGTCCAAGATCGTCGGCAAGGTCGGCTACGGCGTCACCCCGCCCGGCCCGAAGGCGCATCACTCGGCCATCTTCTGCGACGGCATGGGCATCGCCCAGGCGTCCAAGAAGAAGGGCGCGGCCTGGTACTACATCCAATGGGCGACCAACAAGGAGAACCAGCTGGCCATGCTGAAGGCCGGCGCGGGCGCTCCGGGCCGCCAGTCGCCGTTCAAGAACCCCGAGGGCGTCCAGTCAAAGACCTTCGCGAAGGACTATTTCGACTGCATGGCCAACTCCGGCAAGATTGGTCGGCCCGGCCTGCCGCAGATCATCCCGGTCACCGAGTTCCGCGACATCTTCGGCGTGGCGCTCACCAACACGCTCTCGGGCGCCGATTCGCTGACCGAGCTGCGCAAGGCGACCGAGACCTTCAAGCCTGTGCTCGAGAAGTCCGAGCAGGGCTGAGAACCAGGGCCGCCCGGCTGACCGGCTGGGCGGCCCTGACCTGGACCGCGAGCCTCCGGCTCGCACCCTTCCGGCGGCGGTGAGAATGCGAGCCAGGAGGCTCGCGGTCCGCTGAGGCCGCCGCACTCCAGGACAGCACAAGAGAGCGTTCATGACCGAGACCACGGCCCCCGCCGCTCTCCCCCGCACCGTCGCGGCGCCGCGCGCCACGACGCCGCCTAGCGGCAAGCCCCACGACTTCTCCCGGAAGTACTGGGTCTTCGCGATGCCGGCGGCCGTGATCATCTCGGCCGTGATCGTATTCCCGTGGCTGTTCACGATGTTCATGTCCGTGCAGGACTGGAAAATCGGCGGCGGCATCGACTTTGTCGGCCTCGACAACTTCCGCACGCTGGCGGCGGACAGCCGCTTCCGTGAATCTCTGTGGATTACCTTCTACTTCACGGTGCTCGGCGTCGTGCTGCCGGTGGTGCTCGGCACCGCCGCCGCGCTGGTGTTCCACCGCGAGTTCCCGATGCGCGGCCTGCTGCGCACCATCTTCGTGATGCCCATGATGGCGACGCCCGTCGCGGTGTCGCTGGTGTGGAAGATGATGTTCCACCCGCAATTGGGCGTGCTGAACTACCTGCTCCAGCAGGTCGGCATTGGCCCCTCCGAGTGGGTGTTCAACCCCAACACGGTGATTCCCACGCTCGTGATGGTCGAGGTCTGGCACTGGACGCCGCTCGTGATGCTGATCGTGCTCGGCGGCCTCGCGGGCCTGCCCAAGGAGCCGTACGAGTCGGCCGTGATCGACGGCGCCAACGGCTGGCACATGTTCCGCTACATCACGCTGCCGCTGCTCTGGCCCTTCATCATGATCGCGCTGATCATCCGGACAATCGACGCCCTGAAGGCCTTCGACATCATTTTCGTGATCTCGGAAGGCGGCCCCGGCACGGCCTCCGAAACGCTGAACATCTTCCTCTACCTGCAGGCCTTCCAGTTCTACAAGATCGGCTACGCCTCCGCGGTGGTGGTCATCTTCTTCGTCATCATCGTGATGCTGAGCCTCCTGCTGCTCTACTCGCGCCAGAAAACGAAGTGGAACGCGTGATGGGGAAGACCATGATGTCTGCTCTCCATCTCTCCGCCGTCATCCCCGGCGCGCCGCAGGCGCGGGAAGGGGATCCAGGAGACTGGGCTCGGGCTGCGGCCAATACCGCACTGGCGGCCCCTGGATCCCCTTCCCGGCCTGCTTCGCAGGCCGCCGGGGATGACGGCCACCCAAGCGTCAAGATCACGACCGGAGCACGCCCATGAGCGCCATCGTCGGCTCGCGCCGCCTGACGCCGAAGAACATCCTCACCAAGGCGGGATTCTTCCTCTCGGTCTTCGTGCTCGTGTCGCCCGCCATCCTGGTGTTTCTCTGGATGCTGTCGCTGTCGTTCAAGAACGAGGTCGACAACACGGCCTGGCCGCCGGTGTTCATCCCGAACCCGCCGACGCTGGCGAACTACGTCGAGGTCTTCGCCCGCAACAACTTCCTGCTGTATCTCTGGAACTCGATCCTGGTCACGGGCGGGGCCGTGTTCGTGGGATTGCTCGTCGGCGTGCCGGCCGGCTACGGCATCGCGCGGTCGAAGTCGGCCAAGTTCGCGATCCTGATCCTGATCGCCCGCATGACGCCGGCGCTGAGCTACCTCATCCCGCTGTTCATGGCGTTCCAGTGGCTGGGCCTCGTCGGCACCATACCTGCCCTGCTGATCACCCATCTGGTGATCACGATCCCGATCATCGTCTGGATCATGATCGGCTATTTCGAGAACATCCCCACCGATCTCGAGGACGCCGCGCTGGTGGATGGCTGCACGCCTTGGCAGAGCTTCCGCTACATCGCGTTCCCGCTCGCCAAGCCTGGCCTCGTGGTGGGCGGCATCCTGGCCTTCATCTTCTCGTGGAACAATTTCATCTTCTCGGTGGTGCTGGGCGGCAAGACCACCCGCACGCTGCCGGCGGCCGTCTACAACGTCCTCACCTTCGAGCAGCTGTCCTGGGGCCCGCTCGCGGCCGCGGCCCTGCTGGTGACGTTGCCGGTGCTGCTGCTCACCGTCCTGGCCCAGCGCCAGATCGTCGCCGGCCTGTCTTCGGGAGGCCTGAAGGACGGCTAAGTCACTCGGGAGCCCCGCGCGGGCTCCCTCCGCGTTCCACCGACATGTCAGTGATCACACGCTAAGCGCCCGGCGCGAAACGAACCAGGAGAACTCTCGTGCAGCCAACCCAACAACGCTTCGGCCTCTCGGTCGCGCTCTCGACGCCGTTCGGCGCCGACGCCAGGGTCGACCTCGGCCGCATCGCCAGCCACGCCAACTGGGTGCTGCAAAACGGCGCCGGCAGCGTCACGCTCTGCGGCACCACGGGCGAGGGCGCATCCATCGGCCTCAGCCAGCGCGCCGCCATGCTGGGCGCGCTGCAGGGCGCCGGCATCACGGCCGACAAGATCCTGGTCGGCGTCGCGTCCGCGTCGCTGGACGAGGCGGCCGCCCAGGCCCGCATGGCGCTGGACGCCGGCTGCAAGGGCCTGCTCGTCGCGCCCGCCTTCTACTTCAAGGGCGTGTCGGACGACGGCGTGTTCGCCTGGTTCTCGAAGTTCTTCGAGCGCACCCCGGGCGTGCGCGACGTGTTTCTCTACCATATCCCGTCCGTCACGGCGGTCGGCCTCTCGGCCGACCTCATCGGCCGCCTGCGCAAGGCTTTCCCGGCCGTGATCGCGGGGGTCAAGGATTCGTCCGGCGACGCCGCCAACACTGCGGGCCTGCTGGAGCAGCATGGCGACCTCGCCATCCTGGTGGGCGACGAGCGCCAGCTTGCCGGCGCGGTCCGCAAGGGCGCGCAGGGCACGATTTGCGGCTGCGCCAACTTCATCCCGGACATCCTCGCCCCGGTCGCCAACGAGGGCCGCGAAGATCCGCGCGTCAAGCAGATCGTGGACCTCGTCTGCCAGTACCCGGTGATGTCCGCCGTGAAGGCGCTCATCGCGCATCGCACCAACGACCCGGCCTGGCTCAATGTCTGCCCCCCGCTGGAGCCGCTCTCGGCCCAGCAGGCGCGTGATCTCACCGCCGGCTTCGACCGTATCGTCGGCGCCAAGGCAGCCTGACGCTCCGTCATTGCGAGGAGCGCAGCGACGAAGCAATCCAGGCGCAGATCAAAGGCTGGATTGCTTCGCCTTCGGCTCGCAATGACAGGAGGAAGGCCTGAACGGCCTAACCAAGGGCCAACCATGAACGAACGGATCGAGATCGAGCGGGAGCCGCTGAAGCTGCGTGAGCGCGCCTATGACGCCTTCACGCAGCATCTGCTCGCCCGCAACATCCGGCCCGGGCAGTTCGTCTCGCAGCGGGAACTCGTGGAGCTCACAAGCCTGCCGCTCGGCGCCATTCGCGAGCTCGTGCCGCGGCTGGAGGCGGAAGGCTTGATTCGCACCGTGCCGCAGCGTGGCATGCAGATCGCCCATATCGACCTGACGCTGATCCGCGACGCCTTCCAGTTCCGCCTCTTCATGGAGAAGGAGGCCTTCGCGCTGTTTGCGACCAGCGCCAGCGATGCGACCCTGCGCGAGTTGCGCGCTGCTCACGAGGACATCCTCCGACGCGCCGCAGAAGAAATCACGCCCGCATTGATCGCCGAGGCCCAGGCGGTCGACTGGGGCCTCCATGACACCGTGATCGACGCGCTCGGCAACGACATCATCTCCAACGCCTACCGGGTCAACAGCATCAAGATCCGCCTCATCCGCGAGGAGCGCGTCCGCATCCTCGACCGCCTGCTCGTCTCGGTCATGCACGAGCACATGCGCATCCTCGACGCCTTCGACGCCCGCGACCCTGCCGGCGCGGTCGCGGCCGTCGAGCAGCACATCGCCAGCTCCCGCGCGAGGGCGCTGGGGGTCTAGCGGCATCTCTCCGCCGCTATTGCGAGGAGCGAAGCGACGAAGCAATCCAGGCGCCGGGCATCGCGCTCCATGCCCGGCGCCTGGATTGCTTCGCTACGCTCGCAAGGACGGCGTGGTTACAATACCGCCGCGACCTCGTTCAGCCGGCACGCCGACGCATGCGCCGGCCCGACCTCCAGCAGCGGCGGCCGGCCCTCCTGGCAAATCGACATCGCCTTGGGGCAGCGCGGGTGGAAGTGGCAGCCGGCGGGCGGATGAAGCGGGGAGGGGATCTCGCCCTTCAGCGCCGTGAAGCGGCGCTTGCGCGCGTCGAGGCGCGGCACTTCGGAGAGCAGGGCCTGCGTGTAGGGGTGGTTAGGCCGGGTGAACAACGCGTCCGCGGGCGCGAGCTCGACGATGCGGCCGAGATACATCACGGCGACGCGGTCGGCGATGTGCTCCACCACGCCGAGGTCGTGCGACACGAACAGGTAGGTGAGATCAAGATCCCGCCGCAAGTCCATGAAGAGATTCAGCACCTGCGCTTGAATCGACACATCAAGAGCGGCCACGGCCTCGTCGCAGACCAGCACCTTCGGCTTCACCGCGAGCGCCCGCGCGATGCCGATGCGCGCCCGCTGGCCGCCCGAGAACTGGTGCGGGTAGCGGCCCATCACGGCCGGGTCCAACCCCACGCGCGACAGCATCTCGGCCACGTAGTCGCGTTTGCCCCTCTCCGGGATGAGGCCGTGCACCACCGGCGCCTCGCCGACGATCTCGTCGATCCGCATGCGCGGGTTCAGCGACGCCATCGGGTCCTGGAAGATCATCTGGATGGCGAGGTCCGCCTCGCGCCGCATCGGCCCGTCGAGGCGCGCCACGTCCTGCCCCCGGTAGCGGATGGCGCCTTCGGTCGGGTCCATGATGCCGGCGACCATGCGCCCGAGCGTAGACTTGCCGCAGCCGCTTTCGCCGACGAGGCCCAGCACCTCGCCGGGGCGGATGTCGAGCGAAACCCCGTCCACGGCGCGCACCACCTGGTCGCGCAGCCCGGCGCCCAGCAGGTTGGCGAATTTGCCGGCGAGGTCGACCCGCTTGGTGAAGCGTTTCGACACGCCCTCGATGGAGACGATCGGCTCGCTCATGCGGCGACCACTTCGGCCGTGAGCGGATGGATGCAGCGGAACGCCCGCCCGCCCGTTTCGGCCAGCAAGGGCGGCGCCTCGATGCGGCAGGCCGCGTCGGCGCGAGGGCAGCGCGGCGCGAAGGCGCAGCCGGGCGGCAGGTTGGCGAGCGAGGGCGTCATGCCGGGGATTTGCGCCAGTGGCGAGCCGCGCCGGTTGCGGCTCGGCACGGAGCCGATCAGCCCGGCCGTGTAGGGATGGCGCGGCGAGTCCAGCACTGCATCCACGGCCCCGTCCTCGACGATGCGCCCCGCATACATCACCGCGATCCGGTCGGCGAGCCCGGCCACCACCGCGAGATCATGCGTGATCCACACCAGCGCCGTGCCGGTCTCGGCGCAGAGCTGCTGCACCTCGGCCAGGATCTGCGCCTGAATGGTGACGTCCAGCGCGGTCGTGGGCTCGTCCGCCACCAGCAGGGCAGGGCCGTGCAGCAGCGCGATCGCGATGGCGACGCGCTGGCGCATGCCGCCCGAGAACTGGTGCGGGTAGCTCTGCAGCCGCTCCTCCGGCGAGGGAATGCCCACCCGCGCCAGCGCCCGCGCGGCCCGGTCGCGCGCGGCTTTCTCGGAGACGGCCTCGTGCGCCCGGATGGCCTCGATCATCTGCGTGTCGACCCGCAGCACCGGGTTCAGCGTCGTCATCGGGTCCTGGAAGATCATCGCGATCCGCCGGCCCCGCAGCGTGCGCAGCTCCTTCTCGGGCAGCCCCACGAGCTCGCGGCCCTCGAACTGAATCGAGCCCGCCGTGATGCGCCCCGGCGCGTCGATCAACCCCATGATCGAGAGCCCGGTCACCGACTTCCCGGAGCCGGACTCGCCCACCAATCCCAGCACCTCGCCGCGGTTCACCGTGAGGCTGACGCCGTCCACGGCCCGCACGGCCCCCTCGCGCGTCCCGAACGACACCGCGAGATCGCGCACCTTGAGGACCGGGCTCATCGGCTCAGCCTCGGGTTCAGCACGTCCCGCAGCCGGTCGCCCACGAGGTTGATGGCCACGATGGCGATCACCAGCGCGACGCCCGGATAGGTCGAGATCCAGTATTTGCCGGAGAGCAGATAGTCGTAGCCGTTCTTGATCAGCAGCCCCAGCGAAGGCTCAGTCACCGGCACGCCGACGCCCAGAAACGACAGCGTCGCCTCCAGCGCGATGGCGTGCGCCACCTGCACGGTCGCGACCACGATCAGCGGCGGCAGGCAATTCGGCAGCAGGTGCCGGAACACGATCCGGCTGCGCGGCAGCGCGAGGCATCGCGCCGCCTCGATATATTCGCGCCCGCGCTCCACCAGCGCCGAGCCGCGTACCGTGCGGGCGTAATAGGCCCACTGCACGATCACGAGCGCGATGATGACCTTGTCGATCCCGCGCCCCCACACGGCCAGCAGCACCAGCGCGATCAGGATGGCCGGGAAGGAGAGCTGCAGGTCCACGACCCGCATCACGAAGGTCTCGACCTTGCCGCCCGCATAGGCGGCCGCAACGCCGATGGACGCCCCGATCGTGCAGGCGAACAGGGTGGAGACCACGCCCACGAACAGCGAGATCCGCAGGCCGTACAGAATGGCCGACAGCATGTCCCGGCCCTGCTCGTCCGTGCCGAGATAGTAGGTGAAGCCCGCCGCGGCCTTTTCGCCGGGCGCGAGCCGCCCATCCATGATGTCGAGCTGCGCGAGGTCGTAGGGGTTCTGCGGCGCGATCCAGGGCGCGGCGATCGCCACGACAAGCAGCAGCACGAGCAGCCCCGCGCCCACGAAGGCGAGCGGCGTGTCGAAATACTCCGACAAGCGCCGGCGCAGCAGGCTTTCGCCCCGCTCGGCGCGGATCGGCGCCGAGGGCGCCGAGGTGAGGTCCTGCGGGAGGGCCTGCGTCATGTCACGAGCCCTGTTCGGAGAGGCGCACGCGCGGGTCCAGCGCGGCGTAGACGAGGTCGACCACGAAGTTGATCACCACGAACACCACCACCACCATCATCAGGTAGGCGACGATAATGGGCCGGTCGAGCCGGCCGATGCTGTCGATCAGCAGCTTGCCCATGCCCGGATAGGCGAACACGGTCTCGGTCACCACCGCGAACGCGATCATGCCGCCGAACTCCAGCCCGAGCACGGTGGTGATCGGGATCATGATGTTCTTCAGCACGTGCACCAGGATGATCCGCGCCGGGGAGAGCCCCTTGGCGCGCGCGAAGCGCACATAGTCCTGCAGCATGGCCTCCCGCGTGCCGGCCCGCGCCAGCCGGATCACCAGCGCGGCCTTGTAGAGCGCCAGCGTGAAGGCGGGCAGCACGAGGTGCCGCAGCCCGTCCAGGGTGAGGAAACTCACCGGCACGCCCAGCACCGTCACGGTCTCGCCCCGCCCGCCGGACGGCAGCCACCGCAGCTGCACGGCGAACAGAAGGATCAGCATCAGGCCGATCCAGAAATTCGGCAGCGAGAAGCCCAGGATAGAGCCCGTCATGATCCCGCGGCCCCACAGCGAATGCGGCCGCAGCCCCGCCAGCATGCCGAGCGGGATGCCGATCAGCACCGACACGACCAGCGCCGCGAAGGCGAGCTCCAGCGTCGCCGGCATGCGCTGGATGATCAGCTTCAGCGCCGGCTCGTTGAACACGAAGGAGCGCCCCAGGTCGCCATGCAGCGCATTCCAGACGAACAGGCCGAACTGCTCGTGCAGCGGCTTGTCCAGCCCCAGCCGCCCGGCGATCTCGGCCATATCCTTGGCGTCCGCGTTCGGGTTGGCGAGCACGTCCACCGGGTTACCGACCATGTAGATCGACACGAACACGATGGCGCCCATCACGGCCACCACGAGCGCCGCCTGTCCGAGCCGCCGGATGAAGTAGACGAGCATTCATGAGCTCCGTTGAGCGCCGGGGTATCCCCTCATCCGGCGCTCCGCGCCACCTTCTCCCCGTAACGGGGCGAGGGGAAGTGCGGCGCCGCCGCCGCGCTGCGCCCCCTCTCCCCGGCACGGGGAGATGGCTGGGGTGAGGGCCTTCGCAACCGCCGCCAAGCTGCTCACTGCGCCGGCTTCACCTCATAGGCCAGCGTGTACTGGTCCACCCGCGGCGTGTACGTGACCGTCTTGCGGAACGCCCAGGGCGTCACCTCGAAATGCAGCGGGATAATGCCGTAGTCCTCCATGCCGACCTTGGAGGCTTCCTGCAAAAGCTTCTCGCGCTCCTTGTCGTCGATGGTGGTGAGCGCCTTCTTGGTCAGTTCGTCCACGGTCTTGTTGGAGTAGCGGCCGCGGTTGGTGTTGCCGAAGCCGGGCGCCGCGTCCTGCGTGGCGATCAGCGCCACGATGGAGTTGGACATCTCGCCCGTGTCCGCGCCCCAGCCCGCCAGATAGGCCGAGAACTCGTACTTGTTGCGGCGGCTGAAGAAGGTCGAGGCCGTCATCGAGTCGACGCCCGTCTTGATGCCCACGCGGGTGAACATCTGCGCCACCGCCTGCGCGACCTTCTCGTCGTTGATGTAGCGATCGTTGGGCGAGCCCAGCGTCAGCTCGAAGCCGTTCGGGTAGCCGGCCTCGGCCAAGAGCTTCTTGGCGCCCTCGGGATCGTATTTCTCGGGCTTGCGGTCCTCGCTCGTGCCGAACAGCGGCACGGGCAGCAGCTCGCCGGCCGACTTGGCGACCCCACCCATGATGCGGTCCACGATCGCGTCGCGGTTGATCGCCTTCGACATCGCCTGGCGCACGCGCTTGTCGAGGAACGGGTTCTTGCCATCCGTGCCCTTCACGCCCGGCGTCTTCCAGTCCGCCCCCGTGAACTGGTCGAGATGCACGTAGATGATGCGGTTGGACAGGCCCTGCACGATGGTGAGCCCGGCCTTTTTCACCAGGTCGAAATCCTGGATCGGCGGGTTCTCGATCATGTCGACGTCGCCCGACACCAGCGCGGCGACGCGCGGACCGGCCGAGGTGATCGGCCGGAACGTCACCGTCTTCCAGTGCGGCTTGGCGCCCCAGTAGCCGTCGTTTCGCTCCAGCGCCAGGCGGGTGCCACGCGTGTATTCGGCGAGCTTGAACGGCCCGGTGCCGATCGCCTTGGCGGGATCGTTGAAGTCCACCGACTTCGGCGGCGTCCCCAGCCCCTCGCAGCCGCCCTTCTTGAACTTCAGGTCCGCGCCGGCGCCGCTCGCCTGCGCCGAGATGATCCCGAACACGCCCATGTCGAGCGGCATCAGCGGGTAGGGGCCCTTGGTCTTCACCACCAGCGTCAGCGGGTCGGGCGTCTCCATCGCCTCGATGCCCTTGGTGGCGATCGTGAAGTTGGAGGGCGAATTCTCGACGGTCGGGATGCGGCACACCGAATACACCACGTCGCGCGCGGTGAAGTCCTGCCCGTTGGAGAACTTCACGCCGGGCCGCAGCTTGAACTCCCAGGTCGTGTCGTCCACCGCCTTCCAGGACGTCGCCAGCCCCGGATAAGGCTTCTGCGCCGCGTCCACGAACACCAGCGATTCGAAGATGTGCCGCCGCAGGGCGTTGTTCTGCCCCACATTGTGGAAATGCGGGTCCACGGAGGTCGCCTCGGAGGCGACGCCGATCTTCAACTCCTGCGCGACGGCCGGAACGGCCACGCATGCAAGCACGGTTCCCGCCAAAAGGGCGGTGCGTGAAACGACCATAAGACTGCTCCTCCCGCCGCCTTCTGCGCCCAACCGGGCGCGTGCGGCCTCCGCCGGGCAGTCTAAGGGGAGTTTGGTCGGGCGCAAGCCGAGGCGCATGGAGATGCCGGCGCGGCGCTGGATCGCGGGGCCATCCTCCCGTCATTGCGAGCGGCAGCGAAGCAATCCAGGCGGTTGGGATTAGCCCCGGCGGCGCGCGGAGCGCCCGGACCTTAGACTGGATTGCTTCGCCTCCGGCTCGCAATGACGGCGAGGCGGTGGACAGGCCGGAGTCACCCTCCCGTCATTGCGAGCGCAGCGAAGCAATCCAGGCGGTTGGGATTGGCCCCGGCGCCGCGCGGAGCGCCCGGACGTTAGACTGGATTGCTTCGCCTCCGGCTCGCAATGACGGCGAGGGGGCTGAAACAGCCGCCCCACCCTCCCGTCATCCCCGGCGGCGCGCAGCGCCGGGAAGGGGATCCAGGGCCGCCGCGCTCACTCCTGGATCCCCTTCCCGACCTGCTGCGCAG
>NZ_JBFUKI010000009.1:0-229615 GCF_056400925.1 Alsobacter sp. P4_H11 | reverse complement strand
GCCTGACGACTGCAAAGGGTTAGCAGGGCTTTGGCCATGTCCTCATGGCCCGAAGCCAGACACCCGAGTACGTTTGTTCGAATTGGTACGACGTCAATTCGACCAAGTTGGACGGTTACGTCGTACCAGTGATAATGTCCGGCTTGTGTTTAACGGTTGTCTATCGAAACCGAGATCGCCCGATGGATAGCTCTTCCCAGAATTTGAAAGATGTCGTTGAGAAGTTCGTGGCGGGGCACGGGGAACTGGCTGACGAAGAGTTTGGAGCCAGCGTCTCCGACTACCTTTCAAGGAACCTGAACGTTGATCCCGATTCCTTCATGGAACTGGCCATCAAGATCTACACAGGTTGCAAATCCCGCACCGTCGTCACTGGACGACAGTAACACGCGCCGCTAGGGCTTTGACTGCCTCTAGAGTCGCGGGACTGCGCCTTTCCGTTGCGGCAGGCGTTCAATCACCCCGTTCGGGCCAACGATTTGTTGCGCGATGCCGCGACCCAGATCCGACTGCAGGGTGACGAGATCGCCATCGGAAGCGATGTTGTATCGGCTGGACCAGAGAACCTGTCCGCCTCTTGCGTCCACAAGCCGAGCGGCGACAACTCCCTTTGTTTCCGACGTGAACACACTGCCCTCGACGAAGTACCGGATGTTGTAGCGCCCCTGGCTGGCCGTGTTCGTGCCGTGCATCTCGGTCGCAACACGGCTTAGGGTTGCGATGTCCCCTTGTTCGGCGAGAACACTGATCACCTCCTCCGAAACGCCGCTGGCGATCTGTTGGGCGCGATGATTGGCGCCAATCGCCGTGAATTGAAGAACGGCGAAAAGTGGCTTCTCGGAGGTGGTTGGGCTCATCCAGTAGCCCGAGGAAAGCAGGGCTGCGGCAACGGCTACGATTGAAGCTGCAAACGTGACCCGAACTCCCCAATTCGTCGGTGAGATCACTGAACGTGCCCCCGCAATAAAGGATAGCCGTGGCTGGGCATCATCCCCGCCGCCTGGCGATTCCACCAAGGAGATGCAGGTTTTGAAGACTGGGACATACGCTCCTTTAGGAACATCGATCTGGATCGGATCGTTTGATCTGTGATTGTGACGTTCGAGCGCGCGGCGGAGCCGACCAGCCTCGATACGGACCAGAGGATCGAGGTTGGGGTCGAAGTTCTGCGGCCTGTTAAAGACGGATACCCCGATCGCGTAGGCTTTGATCCGATCCTGTCTCCCTTCTAGGGTCTCCTGGACAATGTAAGACAGGAATTGGCTAAGCCGCTTTGAACGATGAAATTCTTCGCTCGCGAGAACGTTTCGCAGAGCCCCATCGATCATTTCCCGTCTCGGGTCGCAGTCCACAGACATCGCGCTACCTCGCAGGTGGGGGCTCAAAGGGGAGGGCTGCATTGTCGCGCCCGAACTTCGTCCTGTTCAATAGATTTGCCCGGACAGTCTCATGACCGGCAAGAGGGCCGCTATCCGCGTTTGCCCGTGAACTGGACGCGGGAAACCCCTAGCTTGGGAGCGGGCCCGCTTCATCAGCACAGGCTCCCGCATGGTACGGATCGTCCGGACCCCCCAACTCCGCGCCCCATGAACGTTGACCTATGACCCGCCGTTTCCGACCACCCTGGTCCGCCTCCCGCATCCCCGGAGGCTTCCTCGTGTCCGATGCGAGCGGCTGCCGGCTGATCTACTGCTATGCCGACTTTGAGGGCCGCAGCTCCGTCATGGGGCAAATGGACGCCGCCACGGCCGAGCGCGTCGCGCACGCGATCGCCAAGCTTCCGCGCGTGCTGAAAGGGGAGGCGGCGGAGAGGGGCGAGATCCCCGCCGGCCCGTGGAGCGTCGAGGACAGCGACGGAATGTTCCGGGTCAACTCGCCGGGCTACGCGGTCGCGGGCATCTACTACGCCGATCGCCGGGCTGGGGATCTCACCTGGGACGAAGCCCGGAGGATAGCCGCCGGTGTCGCTCGGCTTTCGACGCTGCTTGCGCTCTGATCTGCGCATTCAGCGTCGGTTTTATATGACAAGGATTTTCACCCGTACTGGAAGCGAAATGAGCCCGCCATTGCGCTGCCGGCGGGCTCAATACGCTGCAGGTACACTGGAGGGGACTTTCCTGCCCCGCCAATGTGCGCCGGTACGGTTAAGGCGCGCCTAACATCAGGAAGGCCACGCTGCTGGCTCCATGACTCGACGCTTTCCTGCGCCCTGGTCCGCCTCGCGCATCCCTGTTGAGGCGACTTCTGAAACGAGCAAAGATCACCGAGGCCCGGAGTGGGCAGGAAAATGCCCTCTCCGGGCCTGGGGCCCCCAATTGAGTTGCTCAAGCCTCAGGAGGAGGTCCGCCTTTAAAGTATCATGATTCCGATCATGAAAGAAAAGGCGCGCCCTCTACATAGCTCGGCGCTATTTTCCTGAGCAGGTGCTGCGATCTTACGGCACGAGGTGGTCCATACGAGGACGCCAAGCCCCTTAACAAGGCAATGATGCAGTGGTTCGGAAAGATCGGGGCGCATCGTGAGCCGATGGGCCGGGAAGCTGCGAGTGCGTCTATGCAGGCAGCAGAGATAGCGTTGCGCTTTCTGCTCTGCCTGTCGAGTCGGTTCCCATGCACAAGGTGCGCCCGTGCGATCAGGCGTCTTGACGCCGCACAAACGTGAGCAGCGTTCGGACGAGCGCCTTATGATCGATTGGCTTGCTGATGATTGGAACCGAGATGGATGTTCCAGGCAGCATCCAGGGCTCGTACGACGTCGCAAGAACGAACGGCTTTCCAAGATCGTGGCGCTTCTCTGCGACAGGAGTGCTGAGCCCGTCCGTCAACGTGTAGTTCAGGACGGCCGCCTCTATCTCGACGTGTTCCAGCAGCCGCAACGCCTCAGCCGCGGAAGCGACGGGGCCGATTACCTGAGCACCGGCCGCCTCAAGTTCGGCGGCCAACTCAATCGCGATCAGGTACTCGTCCTCGACCACGAGGATGCGGGCGTTTGCGAGCGACATTTCCGGCTTCTCAAGCGCCCCAGTCTCACATTGCTTTGAAGCAATAATGGTTCCTGACCAGCCCGTAGCGCAGTTCGATCCATTTGCGCGCCGTTAACCAATGCAGCGCAGCTTCAACGCTGCCGGAGACGTCCGCCTCTGGCTCGGGAGACGGCCCCGCCGCAGCGCAACGGCGGGGCCGATCCTTGCGGGACGGTTCGCTGGATCAGGTCGTCAGATCGGCTGGAGGCTTTGGCTGCTCCATCCTGCACGCCTTCGTCGGGCCGGCGGCGTGTCCAACTCTCACCTCGACAACAAACATGGGCGTTGCCGTGATCAGCTTGGCTTCGCTCGCAATCGTCCTTTGGATCGTGGCCCGTCAGTAGCAGCCCAACGACGCTATGCCCCGAAGGTCAGGGTTGCCGTGCTGCACTGCAGTACTTAGCTTCCAGTGGCGCCGCGAGGCGTCCTGCCCTTTTGGGCACTCCTCCCTCCACTTGGGGTCGCTTTTCGGAGCGGCCCTCTTTCTTGTTCAGGCGCCGCGTCTGGCCATCTCTGCCGCATGCCGCTCGTGCGATTGCCTTGAGCAGAGAGCGCTTCAATCCGGGCTTCGCAGACTTAGGCCGTCCGGTCATAAAGACCCGCGGCAGTCTGGGTGGCAGGATGTCGGTTCTCCTGCACTGGGGGCGTCCGATGACCGAACGTGCAACCATCTATCTCCCTGGCGAAGGCAAAGAGGTTCGGTTGGCCGGGGCTCCACTGCGGTACTTGGCTACGAGCGAGAACTCCAAATACGCATGTGTTTTCGAATGGACCGTCGCTCCCGGGTTCAGTACCGGGCGCCATGTTCATCGCGTCCAGGAAGAGACGTTCTTCGTCCTCGAAGGTGAATGCACTTGGGAGATAGGCGATCGAACTGTCGCCGCCGAGCCCGGCGCCTATGTGCTGATCCCGCCGGGCGTCCCCCATAACATCGCCAATCGAACCGACCAGCCCGCACGCATGATCATGACGGTGTCGCCGCCTGGCCACGAACGATATTTCGATGAGCTGTCTGCGTTGGTGTCGACTGGAAGCCCGCCTGATCCTCAGGCAATCGCACAACTGCGAAGCCGCTTCGATACAGAGCAGCTCTCCACGCTGCAGACCTCATAGATAGGTAACCTCGGAAACGGGATCTGACGCGGAACGAGGGCGGGGCGCTGCGCCTGCAACGGCACTTGCCACAAGCGTTTCCGCCGATTCGACCCGGCTTCGTTCACGCTGCGGGACGATCGTGAACGGCCGCCGCAGCGGCTGGCCGATCAGCCCGCCGTCAATGGCCTGGGCGCTTGAAGTTACCCTTCTCCAGGATCTCGGCGTTCAGGTTCGCTTTCTGCTCGTCTGTCGCCTCGGCCAATATCTCGTCGCCTACGCGCACGAGTTCATCGACATCCTTCTCAACGAGATGGTACGGCACCTCCATCCCGCGCAATCCGAGCTCGCTTTCAGCGTCTTCCATCATCGTGCGGTTGAAGCCCCTCGGTCGCGCCGCGTAACGCTGCATTTCGAAGATCCAGCGCGCAGCGACCATCGTCGAGTCTTGCCCCTCAAGGGCTCGACCTCGCGTGAGATAGTCTCTGGTTTGCTCCAGCCTCTCGCCGGCGAGGAAGGCGTGAACGGCAGCGCTAACATCGTCCGACATAGTCTTCTCGATCTAGAGGAACGACGAGCCGGCGTGGCCCTTGAACATGTTCGCCCTGCGGATGTAGCCGCGGACGGTGCGGGTGTCCTTGTGCCGGGTCAGCGCGATTGGCGATCCGCTAATCCTCAGGCAGCTTTCGCTTTCTGGGGACAGTGGCCTTTCGGGTGGGTGCCACTGCAGCCTTAACTCTCACTGGCGGCCATGGGCCTAGATCGCGCGTAAGGTGGGCCGTGTAGCTCCAGCCGTTTTCACGCGATCTGCGTTCATGCTCCCGTATAGAATTCTCAATGGCGTGCCGCAGGTCCACCTCGCGCTTTGATCGACGGGCTTTGGCAAACCCGTCGTCAGCCAGAGCCTCTGCCATTGCCTGCAGGGATGCTGAGATGACCTGATACTCATCGGTGCGGAAGCCGTGTTCGTCCAGCCAGATACCATCAGCCTGCTTGCCTGCGTCCCGGATCGCATCTCGCACGATCTCGAAATAACCGGTCCGACACTCTCGCGTAGCCACGATGAAGTCCTGTTTCGTTCGCTTACTTTGGTGACGGCAACTTGCTAAAGGAGGTTTACAGATCGCCTCTCCTGTGAGACAGTGATTTTGCAGGTTTACAGGATTACAGAGGCAAGCCGATGGCCACCTTCGCTTACACGAGAGTCTCGACCGATCGGCAGGCCAGCGAAGGCGAGAGCCTCGATGTTCAGGAGCGCACCGTTGCCGGCTACGCCCTGATGCAGGGCCTGCAGCTAGACCGCACCTTTGTTGAACGCGGCGTGTCCGGCTCCAAGCCCCTCATCGAGCGTCCTGCCGGTGGCGAGCTGCTGTCGGTCCTCAAGGCCGGCGATGTGGTGATCACGCCGAAGCTCGATCGCATGTTCCGCAGCGCCAGCGACGCCCTTGCCAACCTGGAGCACCTGAAGCGCCTCGGCGTGCACCTTCACATGATCGACCTGGGCGGCGACGTCACCGCCAACGGGATAGCCAAGCTGGTGTTCACGATCCTCAGCGCCGTCGCCGAGGCAGAGCGCGACCGCATCCGCGAGCGTGTCGCCACAGTGAAGGCAGACCAAAAAGCGCGCGGCCGCTATCTCGGCGGCTCCATTCCATTCGGCTACCGGGTCGACGCTGAAGGCGGACTTGTCGAGCACCAGGCCGAACAGGATGCCATTAAGGCCATGGCGGTCGCCCGGGCAGCGGGCAAGTCCCTCCGGGCAATCTCGACGGAGATGGCGGCGACAGGAATCACGATCAGCCATATGGCCGTCAAGGAGGTGCTGGCGGCTCGGAGATGACATGCAACGCTGCGAGGGCATGCGGCTTGTCAGGCCCAGCGGTGAAGCACCAGCAGTAGACCAAGAAGCACTAAGATCCAGAGCGGCCGAACGGCTCTGTTTACGGCGTTTTCGATACGGTTCGCCTGCGCGGCTAACATGCCCTCAATCGGGAGAACCTGCGCTAATCTATCTGCCCGCCGCTGCAAGCGTTGCTGCTCGCTCGGGGTGTCTTCGTCGGCCTCGTCGAGATCTTCTTCGCCTTTTGAAGACGCGAACGTTTGGTTGCGTTTGAAAAACACGTCTACCTCTCCGACGTGTCCAGTCGAGGGTGGCGTGATCTCGCAGCCTTCCGGCATCTCAACTTTTTGCTCCACGAGGATCTTAATCATGTCCGTTCGAATCGATGGTGACCAATCGGAATAGAATCCATCGACCTCTGACAGTCGAACTATGATCTCGCTTGGCTCAGCAACGTGTAGTCTCGCCCGAAGCTGGTCGAATTTTTCGGCCGTGAGGTAAATTTCGAGCCCCGCCGAGTCTGGGACAGTCTGTTTTTGAAAATCCCAGTCTGTTGTGTACCCTGAGAATGCCCAAAAACGGCACTGCTCTTCGATCCCGGCGTCGGCAATCTTGATGATTCTGAAACCGAACTTTTTTATTTTGGTGTCGCTTCCCATAAGGGAATAGGTCGTGTCCTGCCCTTCATACTCCGTCGGGATTGCGTCACCGATGTACGTCTCAGCAAGCTTGATCGTATTGTTTCGATGCGCCAGTTCAGATTCAGGCGCGTATTTACTACCGATAGAATTGACCGCGATAGCGTAAGTTATGTCTTCTAAACGAAAATACAGAGACCACGGCCATGGTATAAAATCGCGACCGATTTTGCGTCCACTCTGATCATGTTCTTGAATCGACCAGCTGTAGAGAGATTTATACTCAGGATTAGTATCAAGCTTCAACGCATATTTAAGGAGCTGTTCCATTTACAAATCCGACGGCGCGCACATCCGAGGGTATTGTCGCGGTATCTGCGCAGAAAGCAAAGCTGAGGGTAGGCTGCCCGACCGGTAGGCAGGAACAGCCAAGCCCACATATTGGATAGTCGCCTGCATCCTCCTGCAAAAGCAGGAGCCACGCGGGCCGCAAGGTGCACCTCAGCCTTTTAAGGCTTCGTATGAGGCCAGCAACTCGTCGATGAATTCGCCCTCTCCGGGATAGGCCGGGTGCCCTTTGGGGTATTTGCTGGCAGCTAGGAATTCGGCTCTGACCTGATCCTTCCACCCGGGCCCTTCTGATCGCTCCAGCTGTGCGCAAGATGCGAACATCGCGGCCTCTAGCTGCGCGTCAGTCATCCTCTCCAGGGGTGTCCCGAAACGTTGGCGTTGCGCCGTCTCGATTTTGCGTAAACGCCCTTCAAAAGCACGCATGGGGCCCTCCAGCCTTATTGATCTGCTCGGAATGCCGCTTCAATCGCGGCGCGCTGCTGCTGGACGGTCACGTGGCGAGAGCCGCCCAGAGGCCCCACAGAGGCGAGGAAGCCGCCGGCAGTGCGATAGCTCGCCAGGGAGTCCGACACAGCGGCGTCCCGCGTCGCCTTCGGCACGATCGCCACATAGGACTCCCGGCGGGCCTCCAGACGCTCCAGCCGCACAACTACGTCCCGCCTCATCGCTTGCTCCCCATGCCCATGTCCTCAAGCCGCGCCAACCTGTCCTGAATTTCGGTTGCCTCGATCGCCCGCACGTGCGCCTCGACAAGCTTGCCCAGCTCGGCCGCCTCGGATGGCGTCAGCTCGCCTGAAGCCACAGCCTGCAGGAGCGCCGCGGAGGCCCGCACGACATCGGCCGTGGTGTTGATCTCGGGCAGGGCGAACACAACGGGCCGGTCCTTCCGTACCGGGGCGAGGCGCTCCAGGCAGAGGCGCAGCGCAGATGGGTCGCCCGACTTTGCGAGATTGATTGCCTTTTGGATGATGGCCTCGGCTTCATTCTCCAAAAGCTCGTCGATCTTGCGCGCGAGTTCGCTGCGGAGCCCGGGCTGCTTTCCGCGGGGGTTGCCGCTCTGGCCTTTTTGAAAGCGTCCGGTCATCGCCCTTGCCCCACTGTTGCGCTGTTAGCGATGAGCCTGGCCGTCAGAGATAGGGTCGCTTGCTCCGCCTGAATCGATGCTGCCCACAGCCGGCTGTAGGTTCTCTCGTGCATGCCCTTGGGGCGGGCAGGGAAGGGATCCAAGAGATTGCCGGAGCCGCCTATGCGCTCGCGGGCCTTCCTGGCCCTCCTGAGGCCCCTATCGCGCTCCGTTTCACGCTGGGAAGGGTAGGCGAGGCCCTGGCACGTCCTGCAGGCCAGTGGGAAGCCGTACAGGACCGCGGCGCGCTTGCCGCACTCATCGCACATAAACCAGCGGCGCTCGCCGCCTAGGCGCTGCTCAGTGCGCGCGATGCCCACCCAGTCGCAGCGCTCGCCGATCGTCACCCGCAGCGCGTCAGTCTTTGCCTCTATGCGGGCGTCCGCGATCAGGTGGCCGTTGATCGTTTGACGCAGCCGGCGAGCTGCCCCCCGCTCCAGATAGCCATTCCGGCCGAGCCAGCGAATATCCAGCTCGAACATGCCGGTAGTCTTCGGCCTGCCGCCTCCTCCTGGCCTAGACATGCCCACTCTCTCTCATTTCCCGCTCTATTTCCGAAATCATGTGGCAAACCCGGCTATGATCATGCCGATGAATACCAAGGCAGCGAGCGCCGCGGCTTCAGAAAGCGCTCGAGATCTGGCCCGGACTCGCGCCTTGTTCGCGTCGCGGGGTTTAGCCTGAGGGTCCGCCAGCAGCGCTTGGATGCTCGCGAAGTTCGCTGCGAGATCGTCTCTGGTCTGGTCGCTCGCGATCGGCGCAGTCATTGACGCGGCGCCTTGGGCTCCGGCGCGGGCGGAACGTCATCGATCTCGATCCCCAAGCTGCGGATCTTCTCGACAATAGCGAGACGGGCGAAACCCGAGCTGGTCGTCATCTGCCGTTGCGCCGCCTTCTTCATCGCGGCTGAGAACCCGGCAGGCGCGCAAAGAAGAAACTTCTCCTGCGTCAAAGTCCTGTTGCTCATATTCGCCTCCGATCGATCTATGGAAACAATAGATCAGATCGGGGATGCAGGAAAATGCTACTTCGTTTACCTTGAGTGTATCTCGCTTACTTCCCGCCGAAACTAGAATGGAATTTCAAATTTCACTTGAAGCCAAGTGCCGCTTTGAGCGAACCGCATCATCTCACCAGGCCCGTCGCCCGTAACGGCATTCGCCGAGATCACCAGTGAGCCATTTGCGGAGCGGCGGCTGTAAAGGTGGTGGGTCGAGACAAACCCGCATGTTGGGCAGCAGGTGTTGACCTCGCCGGCGAGTAAAGCCCGGCGCTGGTCGCGCAGCGCTCCGCGGATGAGAACGCCGGCGATCATGCCGCTGCCTCAGCATCGTTGCGGCCCGGCCATATGTGAGCCGGGACGAGGGTGTCTGGCTCGTTTGGCGCAGGGCCCATTGCCGCCGACCAGCTGCCGGTCTTCTGCCAATTTGTGACCCACCTACGCCACTTCTCATCGGGGACCGTTGCCGCCGCGGGCGCGACGTCCTGGGCCGGCTCAACGTCTTGCCAGCGTTCCTGACTGAGCCAGGTGACGGCATGCGGGATGAACCGGCGGTCGGCCTCGGGTTTGTCGGCGTTCCGCTGTGCCATCTGCCTAACCCCGCGGATGATTTCCTCGGGATTGGCTCCCCGTTTCACGGCCGCCTCGAACTTCGCTCGCGCAGGCTTCTTTGGGTTGGGCCCATCCCGCCGCGGGTACTCCTGCCAGAACCGATTGAAGGGCTCTTCGGCTGAAGGGCTTCCGGGCCGTGCTTTCCTCGGCGTGCATCCATGCTTGTCCGCGGTAGCGGACGAGAGAGGTTCATCTGGTGGTTCAAGTATAACGAGGGGTGCACATTGTTCACCCCCGCCCCGCATATCATTCACCCCTGGGTGCACATTATTCACCGGGGGAGGGGGTGCATATCGTTCACCCCTGGGTGCACGTTGTTCTCCCTCCACCGTAATGTTCAGCGTCAGCCGATTCGAAGATTGCGAAAGGTCTGACCGAATCCGTTTTTCGCGGGTAAGCAAGCCGGCCGAGACCAAGCCCGCAATGGCTTTCTGAACGGCGCGCTCGCTCATTTCTGTTTCTAGCGAAAGCTGGCCAACAGATGGCCAAGCAGTCCCGTTGTCGTCGGCGTAGCCGGCGATTGCCATCAGGACGGCCTTGCTGATCAGGTTCCCAGCCGTCTGATTTCTGGCCCAACGAAGCGCCGAGATGCTCATGCGCGCTTCTCCGCCACAACGTTGCACGGGACGGAGCAGAAAAGCCGCACGCTTCCGGTCGGGCCTTGCCGCTGCTTCAGGACCTCCACGACCAGCTCTTGCTGCACATTCAGCAGGCGCTCGTCCTCCTCGTCGGTGCGGTTCTGTTTGCGCTCGAGGTAATAGCTTTCGCGGTAGAGGCCGAGCACCAGGTCAGCGTCTTGCTCAATGGAGCCGGAATCGCGCAGGTCCGAAAGCGTGGGGCGTTTGTCTTCGCGGCTTTCGATCCCTCGGCTTAGCTGACACAGGGCCATCACGGCCACGCCAAGCTCCTTCGCAAGCACCTTGAGCCCGGACGTGATCTCGCTGACTTCCTGGACGCGGTTGCCAGAGTAGCGCGTCGACGGTCGCACGAGCCCGAGGTGATCCACGATAATCAGCCGCAGCGGCTTTCCCTCGCGCTCCATCCGCGCCTGTCGCTGGCGTGCACGCGCACCGATTTGCGACAAAGTCAGGCCGGGTTGCTGCTCGATGCTGAGCGGCACGCCCTTGAGCCTGTCACGAGCCTTCTGGAGCCGCCAAAGGTCCTTGTCGGTGAGGTTTGCCGCCTCGCCGATTGTTCGATAGCTGAGCACGTTGCCTGGGTCGTCGAATGCTAAAGCCGCAAGGGCGCGCTCGCTCAGCTGCTGGGCTTCCATCTCAAGACTGACGAAGTAGACACCGGTTTCGCGCTGAGCCGCTTTAAGGGATACCGCGACACCGAATGTGCTTTTACCCATACCAGGCCGGCCTGCGGCGATGATGAGTTCGCCCGGCTTCATTCCGAGGGTCATGTGATCGAGCGAGGGAAGGCCATAAGAAGCGCCGGCACGCTTGCCGCCGCCGCGAATGCGGCCGATCTCGGCCAACACTTGGTCGGCCGCCTCGCCGACGTTCACACACTGGGGCCCCGCGCCAGGAGCGCTGGCGACGATCTCGTCCAGCATTTCAATCGCCGAGGCGGCCACATCAGCCGGCCTTCCAACCGGCGTGTCTAGAGCCCCTTTGATGGCCTGGGCGACGCCCCACAGTCGGCGCCGATCCGCCTGCCTGCGGATCTCCTTGGCATATTCGACTGCGTGGCCGATCGTGGTGGCTGAGGCGTGTAGGCGACCGATGTACTGCCCGACAGTCAGCCCGCCGAGATCCAGGTCCTCGACGAGCATGCGAAGCAGCGGGGCATCGAACGTCCCGCCTTCGTCTCGTTTGCTGGCCATTGCTTCGAAAAGGAGCCTGTGCACGGGCTCCCCGATGTCGTCGACCGCGATGATGCCGCGCACTTGGTCGATAACGGCCGGGTGGTGGAGAGCTGCGCCTAGCAGCGCCTGCTCAGCTTGTAGGCCGTCTGAACTTGGGAAATGAGCGATCACCGGCTCGTCCCCCGGCGTTCCGCGCACTCCCGCCGCCACTTTTCAGCAGCCCGGCGCTTCATCCATTCCGTCACCCTGGCAAATTGTTCGGGTGTCGCAGGTTCTTGGCCTTCCAGAGGATTGGCTAAAGCACTTGGGTATCGGCGTTGAGGCTGCCGGCGAGGAAACAAGATCACGCTCATGCCGGCCTCGCTGGGAAGGCCAGCTCGCGTACGGCGCGCGCATGATCGAGGGAAATGCGAGCGCGACTCGCAAGCCAAAATGCTTGCAGATCAGCAAGCGGCAGGCTGGACTTGTTGCCGGAATTTGCATATTTAGTGGGGTATCCTTCAGCCGTGAAGCGATACCCAGGAGCTGGCGCGTTCCCGAGACGCGCCGGCTTCACCATTTTACCCATCAGGCAATGGCCTCCTGTTCAGAGGAAGCTTTCGATGCTGGCGCGCTCATTCTGGAGCGGCACCAAGCATCGAGATCCGGCCGGGAGTACACGGCGCTGCGGCCAATCTTCACGAACCGCGGGCCGCCCCCTAGGCATGCCATTTTCGCTAGGAAGGATCGGCTGCACTTAGCCCCCCAGCGCGACTGCACGTAGGCGGCGGCGTCCGCACGACTGAGAAGCTGTTCGGACTCGGCGGCGGGTATCTGCTGGAGCAGTTCAGGAGCTTCGAATTCGTTGGTGAACTGCATCACACCACCTCCTTCTTGGAGGCGGGACGGGCCGGCAAGCTGTCCAGCCAAGCCTTTGCGTCGTCATGTGTGATGATTAGGCGGCGGCCAACCTTGAGCGCTTTCAAACGCCCAGCGTTAATTTCCTCATGGAGCTTGGTTTTGCCAATGCCTGCCGCACGCAGAAACCCCTCTGCATTATAAGCTAGAGGCGTGCCTGTGCTTCCCTCGGTCGTGATTACCGGGATAGAGCCCATTGCGTATGCCCTTCTTCTGCGAACCTCGGCGATGTTGCCTTGGTTCGTCTCGAAGAATGGCTCTTCTCTTTCACAGCTAAGAGAGGGGAGAAAACCGAGCCGGGCTTCCCTTTAAGGGCGGGAGTTAATAGGGAACCGGGCGCGATACCCAGCAGCAATCTCTAGTAGTCGATCTGCCAAGTCGTGCAGGTGCTTCACAGCCACGACGTGATCCGCATTAGACTTGAGTTCCGCTGCCTTGGCTTTCGCTTGCTCAAATATAACGAGATGGGAGCTGTCGAAATTCGCCTTACCCGTCGAAAACTCTTCTCGCCACCTGATTAGCCGTCGCGCACCTTCTTTGTGGTGTTTCGAGCCGTCGCCAAGAACGTCGAACCGGCTGCTGATCTGTGCCGCAGCTACTTCACGGCGCTCGCCCGAAGCGACGCGTGCTTCCAATGCGCCGGCCAGTGCTGCGCGCGCGGACCATTCGGACGTGGTTTTTCCGCGTGCATTTTGGACCTTCAAAGCCTCGAGACTTGGATGCGTTTTGCCAGCATCCAGATCCGCCAGTGCTGTTTGCAAGTGGCTTAAGGGTTCGATCTCCTGATACTCAAAACCAAGATTTCTGAGCATAGTTATGACCGTCAGCAAGCTCCACCGCATACCGTCGCGGTGTTGGCCTACGTGGTGAAGGTAAGCTGCGGTTTGTAGTTGGTCGGAGGTGTCTTGAAGGGCACGAGAGAGCCGATCCTTATCTACATACCTGAAAGCGACCTCTTCAGATTTTTCGCCGCTCACGCCGCTGCCCTCCGTTCGCCTGTAGCAAATGCCGACCAGTCCTCCAGCAAAGCTCGACGTTTCTCCAAAGCGTCTCCTCGTCTGTATGCCCGCTCGGTGGCGTCGCCGACCTGATGAGCCAATGCTGCTTCAGCAATCTCGCGCGGGAAGCTCGTTGCCTCGCCGCACCAATCCCGAAAGCTGGACCGAAAGCCATGAACGGTGATCTCGTCCCGCTTCATGCGCCGAAGGACCATCTCCATAGCCATTACCGAGAGCGGCCGACCGATGCGTAGGCCAGGGAAAACGAAATCTGCAGTGGCGTTAGTTCGCGCTTGGCTAACAGTGGCCAGAACTACCAGCGCCGCGTCGGTGAGAGGCACCCTGTGCTCCCGGCCAGCTTTCATTCGAGCGCCCGGGATCGTCCAAACTTTTCCCTCTAGATCTATCTCGGACCATTGGGCTCCAAGCACCTCTCCTGACCGACTGGCGCACAGGATGCAGAGTTCGAGCGCTCGCGCGGCCGTTCCGTCTCGTGCCCGAAGTTCGACCATGAACGCAGGCACATCGGTATACGGCAGCGCTGCGTGATGGCCCCTGGTGAGCCGCTGGCGTTTGGGCAGAAGGTTCTCAAGATGACCTCGCCACCTGGCCGGGTTCTCACCCGACCTCAGCCCTTTTGCTCGAGCAGCGTCGAGCACCCGCTCGATACGGCCTCGGAGTCGCGAGGCAGTCTCGTGCTTCGTCAACCAAATCGGCTTGAGCACTTCAAGTACATGGTCGGTCTGAATAGCGTCGAGGCGCTTGTCACGGAGGGGGGCCGCGTACGTCTGCAGCGTGTTCTTCCACTGCTGCCGGTGCTTCGGATTTCTGAAACCCGGTGTGATGTCGGCAATCAGCTGGTCGGCAAAGCCGCCGAACGTAGTCGGATGCTTCGCAGCTGCTGATGCTGTTCGCTTCAACTCGATGGGGTTAGCACCAGAAGCGACGAGGCGGCGGGCGTCGCTGGCCTTCTCACGCGCCTCGGCCAAGCTAACCATATTGATCCCGCCCAGCCCCAATTCCTTGAGCTTGCCTTCCCAACGGAAGAGGAAAACCCAGCGCTTCGCCCCGCTGGCATCGACGACTAGGTACAATCCGCCACCATCAGAGTGGCGACCGGGCTTCATAAGCGTCGCCGCGGTCCGAGCCGAAAGTTTGTTAATCGCCCTCGCCATCCAGTCGCGTCGCCCCAACATCCACCCTAATGCTCAACGCGGATTATAGCGAACTCAGGCGAACTGTGAAAGCTGCCCAGTCCGAATTCGTATGTGATCCTAAGATACTGGCGAACCGCCCCGGGCTCCTGCGAGCTATGGTTTGGCGGACTCCGTCTCCGCCATCCCTAAGTCGTTGAAATCGCTTAGGCGAAGCTTCCTGACTCGCCGCACGTTCCGTCATAGCGTCCCGTCACATCCGGCAGGGCGTTTGTTCTATGCATGGGTCGATTGCACCTTCGGTCGCAAGGCGCGGCCACGTCTTCTGGATCCGGAAATCCATCCCGGCCGAATTCGCCGCCAGCCTCGGGACAACGGACATCCGCCGCTCGCTCTTCACGAGCGACACGCGGATGTCCAAGCGAAGTGCGCGGACTCTGGTGTCGGTGGTCGAGGAGGCATTCGAGACGTTGAGGAGCATGGGGCTGCCGCCTCAGGCCCGCTCGGCGTTGGATGCGGTGATCGATCACGTGATGGACGATTTCGATTCGAATGGCCGTCGCAAGGAGCCGATCGCCACCATCACGAATGGGACGATCGACGACAGGTACCTGTCGCCCATCCGGACGCTGTTCACGTGACTGATCAAGAAGGAATGGCTCGACGCCAACCCGCTCACGAGCACGCAGTTCGAAGCCTCTGACGATAGCGTGGGCCTGCGGGATGTCGAAAAGCGGTTTCTTGGAAGACGGTCGCCTCGACATCGCCCAAGTCGGCTTGCTTCGGCTTCAAGCCCCATTCGTGCAACCGCGGCGACATTGGGTCCGCCCCGGCTTAACGATGATCAGACGCCCCCACTTCATGGCGGGAGCGTCTCGTGTCCAGGGTCCACGGATCGAACATCACCAGATGACGCGAGACATTGGAAATGTTTTACCGCTCGTGACTCTATTTAGCCGTTCCAGTTATCCGCATATGGGAATGCCGCAAGTATTGGCACAGGTATGCGGTAGATCGCAATCTGCGGATTGCGATGGTAATCTTTGAACAAATAAGAAAATTTTTCCGCATATCCAACATATCCGTAGACAAATCCGCCGTGATTTTTGTCAATCGTCGCGTTGTTGATGAAGGTTTGAAGCTGTCGTTTGTACCAGACGTTCACGTCACCCGAGATGCGGCTCGGGATCGGGCCTCCTGCGCTGGTCCAGCCAGTTCTTGCGGGCGGAATCCTGAATAGCTCCGGTTGACGCTGTACAATCACTTCGTACATGTTCCGCAGCGCTTTCGCAAAGGTCTGCCACGCCCCTGAGGAGAGGAGATTATGGGTCGTCAACAGTGCGGCCAACTGGCTGTCGTTTTTAATGTTTGCGCCCGAGCTTCCCGTCTGAACCGCCCGGGCATTCGCCACGGCCCGAGCGGCGTAGGTCTTCCACGCTTCCGCCGGAATGCCAGGCTGTTGTGCGGCTAACACATTCCTACCAAAGGTGGTCGTGCTTCCGGTCAGAGCAGCAATCCAACCGTAGAGCTGTGCCCTACCGATAGTATAAAGCGCATTCGAGAGCGCATAACTATCACGATTGACCGCAAGACTTCCGTCCGTGGCTGCGATAGTTTTTTCTGCGCTGGTCCTGCTCGCAACAGCCGCATCATATTTCTGGCGTGCTACGGCTGGAGGCATGTTCGGAGGATACACGCCAGTCCTTATCATATTCTGGAATTTTTCCTCTTCTGCCGTTGCTGCCGACAACGCAGCTTTTTGGTTGAGCAGTTTTGCTTCGGTGGCTCCGACCTGCCCCAGTCGTTCAGCGACTGCCTTTTTTCGAGCTAGCATCGAGAAAACAGAAGCCGCTGCGCTGCCCGCCGTGCCCGCGAGAGAGAGCCCGGCGCCGAGCAGCGTAAGCACTGTGGTCATCTTGTCGAAAAGCCCGTTGTCGTTCATGTGCTTCTCTTCACGAGCCGCCGTGCGATACGCAGCTACGACAGTCCTGATGTTTGCTGCGTTCCCGGTTAGCCAGCGCTCACTCTCAACGCGCATTGCTTTGACATCATTTAGCACCTTGTTAGAAATCTGGTCTGGTGTCCAAGATAACGCGCGCGCGCCGTATAGTTGATGACCAATTTCCATCCAGGATACCCGGTTCTGCGCAGTCTTTGCGGGATTGGTCAGGTCCAGAAGTTTTGCCAAAACACTGTTCATGCTGACGACACGCGACTTCAATGCTGCGACAGCCCTCAATGCATCATCAGCTACTTTACTCATAATTTGTACTGAGTTGAACCCTTGTGTCGCAGTGCCAATAACATTGGTCTGGAGAAACGTTGATGAGACAAACTGCGCGTTGTTCCATTGCGTGGCAAGGCTCGCGAGATCCTGATTTCGCGCCGAGGCGCCGGGCGCACTGCCGTCCCCGCCTCCCGTCTTCACTCGCGAGTTGATGTCGGCGAGTTGCCGGTAGAGGCCGTCCATGCTCGCAGTCTGGGCAACGTTCAGGCCAAGCCGTCGCGCTGCCTCGATCGCGGCGGCAGCTGTATGGATCTTGGCCTGTGTCGCCTGCAATGTGTTGGGGCCGACCGACAGCGCCTCCCAAGCGACGGCTGTCTGCGTCTGCGCATTCCTGAGCGCCAATTGACGCCGCTGCTCAAGAATATTTGGGAGTTTCGATGGAGGGAGGCTGATTACAGGAAACGTCTGGATGAGCGTTGAGTGGATCGGATCGACCTTGTACTTTTTGACCAGCCGACCTGCAGCATCGAGAACTTCAAATACCCCGTTTTCTCCGCGCGCAATCGGAACCTGGATTTTTCCGGCTAGAGGATGAAAGTCTCCAGTCGCCGCTGCGCCAACTCCGTCCCTGACGATCTTCGGGGGGAGATGAGCACCATTCGGCGCAATTTTTGTATATCTGACAAATTGGCCCGGCTTCACGTCTAAGGTATAGAGACTGACGTAGCTGTTGTGGGCGATGGCTCCATTTGGAAGGAATGTCTTCCAGGTCGCCTCAACGCTGCCCTGTCGGTTGGAACTGTGACCGTTGCAACGCCCCGAGCGTTGGGAATCGCTGATGCGATTATGTGTCCATTCCAATCCTTCACGACCAGCCGCTGAACTTTGTGGCCGACCACCGGTGCTGCTGAAATCGTAGCCATGACGCCCTCCCTATTAACCTTTATTAAGAGTTAGGATTCATTTTAGGGGCTGGCTACGTTAGAATTGTAAGGCGCTGATTGACGGCCAGCCGGATCTCGCGTCCCGCGCGACGGCGTGAACTCGCCGATGCTTTTGACAAGCGTCCACGCGATCTGTTTGCTATTTTCGATACTTAGCACCGGACTTTTTTGAGGCGCTCGCCTGCCGAGGAATTGACGATGAAGCCGCGGTCCCGGCGGATGCGCCGACGCGCAAAGCAACCAGAAGTTGATTGCCCAACGCTTCATGCATCCGAGCGATCAGCTCGTGATCCTTGGGGGAGGTGGATCCTATCGGTTGCGAGACGATGGTTTCCGCCTGCGAGCAACGCCTCGGTGCATCAAGACAGCTCCGCCCCGTAGGTCGTACCTGTGCTGCTTACAAACAAGGATCCGAAAAGCCGCGAACCAGAATTACTCTGTTTTGCCCGGCCAACGCCCAGTCTCGAGCGTGGCCGAAAACATGGACCGACAGAGGATGCGTGTAGTCCTCATCATGATGGAATTATGATGACGGATAGGCAGGCTCAGTCTTGTGTCGGATCAACGTCATCAAAACCGTCTCTGGCGACCGAACATCCGACCCAGAAACGACCTTCGGCAGAACGAAAAGTCACACGGCCTTGGTGGGCGCGAGCGACCTCGGCCGCGATGGCGAGACCCAGCCCGGAACCTCGGCCGGCTTCACCACGCTCGAACGGTTGGATCATCCGTTCGTGATCGTGCAGGTCGATGCCGGGGCCATCGTCGCCAACCTCGATCGTTACGAAATTCGTTTCGGATCGCACACGCACGTCCAACGCAGATGGTGCGCCGTGCGTGAGGGCATTGTCGATCAGGTTGACGAGCGCCTCCCTCAGGCTAACGGGATCAATGCGGGCAAAAGTCGGGGTGGTCGTTCCCTCAAAGGAAATCTCCACCTCGCGAGCGAAAGAGAGCGGGATCGCTCGGGCCAATACTGCGCGGGCGAATGCATTTAGCTCGGTCTCGACCATGGACACGGCTTGGGACCTATGGATCACCATGGCGTGGTCGAGCAGCTGCGCAGTGAGGCGGGACAGGTCAGAGACGCGGGACCGTAATTCCGGCAAGGCGCTGCTCAACTCCGCTCCCCCTTCCATCACCTCTAGCCGGGCGTCCAGCGCCGCCAAAGGCGTTCGGATTTGATGGGCGGCGTCTCCTATGAAGCGTTGCATCACCTCCATGCGTTGCGAGAAGCGAGCCATCAGCCCGTCTATCGCCCCGACGAGGGCGCGCACCTCCAGCGGCGGCGTGGCCTGGATCCTGCCCAAAGCGTCAGGCCGTCGCCCCGCAATCTCGCTTTCGATCCGCGCCAGCGGCGCGAGTGCGAGCGGGATCGCGTAGGACGCCGCCGCAAGGGCCACGATGCTCAAAGCCGCGATCAAAGCGAAAGCTTTCAGAGCCAACGCCCAGGTCAACGAAATCCGCGCATCGGTGGTTTGGGCGAGCACGATTGTCGCCCATTGATCCGCACCAAGCTCATCGAGCCGTTTGGCTGCAGTTGCAATCCGGATGAGCCGGCCCTGATACATCCCATTCTCGACGTGGACGCCCGTTCGCGCTGCCTCTGGCGAGCCTCCAAGAAGATCATCGAAGCCCGCCACGACAACGCCCCGCGGGTCTACGATCTTGTAATAGACCATGTCATAGGCTGAGAGACTCGTGAGGGTCGCAGCAGGAGGTTCGAGCGATACCACGTTGCCTTGTACGTAGATGTTTTCCGCTATTTGAATGGCGCCGCCGGTCAAAAGCCGGTCATACGCATCTTCGGCGGCGAGGCGGGCAGTCTGATAGGCCGCTGCTCCGAGAATAACAGCGCCTAACGCAAGTATGATCGCGATGAACGCCGTGATACGCGCGCGAATGGAGCGCTGCAGATCAGGGGCGAACAAGCTGATAACCCAGGCCCCGGAGTGTGCGGATTTCCAGCGAACCGGGGCCAAGCTTGCGCCGAAGGCGCGCTACGAATTGTTCGACAGCATTCTGGCTAGGGTTCTGATCGAAGTTGAACAACTGGTCGATCAGTTCCTCCTTGGGCACAATTCGACCAGGGCGGGCCGACAGGATTTCCAGGACGGTGAGCTCCCGGCGCGTGAGTTGCAGGGGCTGACCGTGCAGCGATGCGATGCGACCGCCTCGGTCGATCACCAATGGCCCGACAGTCAGGATGTTGTCTGATGCCCCCGCCGCGCGGCGTAAAAGCGCGCGCGCCCGCGCCTCAAACTCCCCATAGTCGAAGGGCTTGATCAGAAAATCGTCAGCCCCGAGGTCGAGCGTGCCGATGCGCTCATCGACAGCGGAGCGTGCAGTGACCACCAGCACGGGCGTGGGATCACGTCTTTTGCGAATGCTTTTGAGGATGTTGATGCCGTCCTCGCCCGGTAGAGTGAGGTCAAGCACAATCAGGTCGTAAGCCTGCACCGACGCAAGATCCAATCCCGCTTGGCCATCGGTTTCGCAATCGACGGCATGGCCCATCTTCTCAAGCCGTGCGGTCATGGCCCGAGCGATTTCAACCGTGTCTTCGATCACGAGAATTCTCACGCCGTCGTAGCCTCAGTCAGGTTGGAGTCAGCTTCGTTCTTTAGACAAATCCCAAGCGCTGAATTCGCGCAACGCAAAATAAGATCTCCGGGAGGAACCATGAACGCGCCCACCCCAGCGCAGCCGCTGCTCGACGTGAGCGGCGTGACGCTGCGCTACAAGACGCCCGGCGTCCTCGTCACCGCCACCGAGCGCGTCAGCTTCTCGGTAAACCGCTCCGATCGCTTCGTGCTGCTGGGCCCGTCCGGCTGCGGCAAGTCCACGCTTCTGAAAGCGGTGGGCGGATATCTCACGCCCAGCGAAGGCTCGATCACCATCAAGGGGCGCAAGGTCACCGAGCCGGGCGCCGACCGCATGATGGTGTTCCAGGAGTTCGACCAGCTGCTGCCGTGGCGCACCGTGCTGGAGAACGTCATGTTCCCGCTCCAGGTCGCGCGCCGCCTTGGCCGCAAGGAGGCGGAGGAGAAGGCCCGGCACGCGCTCGAGAAGGTGAACCTCACCCGCGCGGTGGACAGCTACCCGCACACGCTTTCGGGCGGCATGAAGCAGCGCGTCGCCATCGCGCGTGGCATGGCGATGGAACCCGACATCCTGCTGATGGACGAGCCCTTCGCGGCGCTCGACGCGCTCACGCGCCGCACCTGCCAGGACGAGCTGCTGCAGCTGTGGGAAGACACCAAGTTCACGGTGCTGTTCGTCACCCACTCGATCGCCGAGGCCATCAAGATCGGTAACCGCATCCTGCTGCTGTCGCCGCATCCCGGCCGGGTGAAGGCCGAGGTCGTCGACGTCGACAAGGTGTCGCCCACGGACGGCACCGCCGGCCAGCTGGAAAAGAAGATCCACGAATTGCTGTTCGCCGACGAACCGGCCCACGCGGAGTGACCCCCATGACCACCACCGCGACAACACCCGCGACCATTCCCTCTGCCGCCCCCGACAGCATGATCGGCGCCGCCCGCATCACCATGCGCGACCAGTCCGGCGCCGGCGACCATCTCGGCGAGGTCGAGCGCAAGCTCGGCTTGCTGGAGACGCTGTGGGACAGCGGCTTCGTCCGCAAGGCGATGCTTCTGGTGCTGCTCGGCGTCATCTGGGAGATCTATGGCCGCGCGTTGCAGAATCCGCTGCTGTTTCCCACCCTGTCCGAAGCTTTTGAATCCATGCGCGACGGCGTCGTGAGCGGCGTGCTGCCAATGCGCGCCTGGTCGTCCATCAAGGTGCTGTTGATGGGCTACGTGGCGGGCGTCCTGCTCGCCGCCATCCTCACGATCGCGGCCATCAACACGCGCCTGGGCACCGACTTTCTCGAGACCATGACGGCGATGTTCAGCCCGCTGCCCGCCATCGCGCTGCTGCCGCTGGCGTTGATCTGGTTCGGGCTCGGCAATGGCAGCCTCGTGTTCATTCTCATCCACTCGGTGCTGTGGGCCGTGGCGCTGAACACCCATTCGGGCTTCCGCTCGGTGTCGCAGACCATGCGCATGGTGGGCCGAAACTACGGCCTGCGTGGCCTGGCCTATGTGTACCGCATCCTGATCCCGGCCGCGTTCCCGTCCATCCTCACGGGCCTCAAGATCGGCTGGGCCTTCGCGTGGCGCACGCTGATCGCCGCCGAGCTGGTGTTCGGCGTGTCCTCCGGCCAGGGCGGGCTCGGCTGGTACATCTTCGAAAACCGCAACCTGCTCGACATCCCGGCCGTGTTCGCCGGCCTGCTGACCGTGATCGTGATCGGCCTCGTGGTCGAGAACCTCATCTTCCGCACGCTGGAGCGCCGGACGGTGCTGAAGTGGGGCATGCAGAACTGAGCGCGCCAAGCGCCGCACCAAGGAGGAAGCAATGATAAAGTTCAACAGATACGGCGTGATGGCCGCACTCGCGATCGGGGCCGCCACGCTGGGGAGCATGACGCCCCTCAGGGCCGAAGTCAGCCAGGTCCGCGTTTCCAAGGGCTTCGGCATCTTGTACCTGCCGCTGACCGTCATGCAGGACCAGAAGCTGCTCGAGGCGCGCGCCGAGAAGGCCGGCCTCGGGGCCGTGAAGGTGGAGTGGCTGACGCTCGACGGCGGCAACGTCATCAACGACGCCATGATGACGGGCTCGCTGGATTTCGCCGGCATCGGCGCGCCGGGCTTCATCACGCTCTGGTCCAAGGCCAAGGGCATTCCGAGCGCCGAAGTGGTCGGCATCTCGGGCATGAGTGCGACTTCGCTCTACCTCAACACCAACAAGCCCGGCATCAAGTCGCTGAAGGACATCACCTCGGCCGACAAGATCGCGCTTCCCGGCATCAAGACCTCGCTGGCCGCCGTGGTGCTGCAGATGATGGTCGCCAAGGAGTTCGGTCGCGAGAACTTCGCCAAGCTCGACCCCATGACGGTGGGCCTCGCCCATCCGGACGGCCTCGTCGCGCTGACGGGCGGCAAGACCGAGATCACCTGCCACTTCACCTCGCCGCCGTTCCAGTACCTGGAGCTGAAGAACCCGAACATCCACCGCGTCGCCAACTCGGTGGACTATGTCGGCCGCATCACCCTGGACGTAACCTTCTCGCCCAAGAAGTTCGTCGACCAGAACCCCAAGATGACGCAGGCCTTCCTGGACGCGCTCGACGACGCCAATGCGCTGATCGCGGCCGACAAGAGGAAGGCTGCCGAGATCTTCGTGCGCAGCTCAAAGGTGAAGGTCGACGCCGACGAGGTGCTGCAGATGCTGGAGGACCCGGATACGCAGTTCTCCAGCACGCCGAACGGCGTCATGCAGTTCGCCGACTTCATGCATCTCGCCGGCTCCATCAAGACCAAGCCGGCGGTGTGGTCGGACATGTTCATCCCGGGGATCAGATCGCGTCAGGGCAGCTAAGAAATGGCGTGCCACCCGTCATGCGTATATTGATCAACAGTAGCCCTTATCGTCGTGCGCCCGCGTCCGACCGGCGCTCTTTTCACAGCTGACCATGCTCGCCGCGACTGTTGCCATCTCGTGACGTCGCGGCGGCACACTTTCATAGGGTCCGCGATCAGCGCGGCGTGAGCCAGCAAGATCTGGCATCTGAGCATCAACATAGACCGGACTTAACTAGGTGGCCTCGAGAGAGGTGAGCCGAACGTCTCCATCGCCAAGCTGGAGCAGTTTGCGGTTGGCCTGGGCCTGATTGGAAGAGCCGCACCCCGCATCGGCTTACCTCGGAGGCAACGCCCGCTGACGCCGCCGCCCGCGGGCGCGCCCGTTCCCTGCACCCCGTTCATTGACCAAGCATTCGTCGGCTGGCATCAGCAATCCTGTTCTACTCTAACAACACCATTCCAGCGTGGCTCTCATCCATCGACGGCTGTGGGGGCCTACAGCCCCTCGCGCGGCTTATCGGGCAGGCGGTAGAGAACTTCCTGCTTAGATTTTGATATAAATCATTTTATTTACGGGTATTTTACAAATCCGCGCGTTAATCGTGCAAGTTGATCAATGACGCGATGCAACCGAAACAGAATGTCGGACGTGGCGGCGAAGATCGACCGATGACGCCGAACGCAACTGCCGCGCCCGCGTCGAACCAGCCGCACCAGGCCCAGCTCGCAAGGCTGCCGTTGCGGACGCGCTGCGGCTGGAGAGAGGCTGGGAAGAATTCCAGCCTGCATCGACAGGGCAGGTCCGCGCTACCCTGGCGCTGATCGAGTCAACACTGCAGTGCGCCTTTGATCGGCGCGCCACGCGACCGAACCCATCCTGGTCGCAGGACCAGCCATCGACCCGATCAAGGATAACGCCGTGCCGGTTTTCTCCCGTTCGATCCGGAAATACCTCCTCGCCGCTATGGCGTGCCTCATCGTTCCCGGCGTGGGCGCCATCGGGGTCATGATGCACGACGCGGCGAACGAGGTTTCGACCGACCAAATGTTTGCGACGCTCGTCAAGGCTGACCGTGCGCTGCTGGCGGCTGGAATCGCAACCCGGTCGCAACGCGGGCAGTTTCAAACGGCTCTTCAGGTCGACGACGCCCCTCGCAAGTTGCTGGAGAAGCTGCTGGGCGACGCGAAAACGCAGATCGCGACGGCGATCGACGCCCTGCAGGCGACCTCGCTTCCCGATCGAGCGGCGCTTGCGGCCGCCATCCAGGCCAAGGCCGCCGGCGCCGAAAGCTTCACGACCGCGAACTTCGCCGAGGCCGACAAGCCGAAGGCGCAGCGCAGCCTCGCTGTCACCCTGCCCTGGTACAACGCGGTGAGCGAGACGGAGGCCGCGGTGCTGGCCGCCTCCACGGCGACGTCAAACGCCGTGCGCCTCTCGGAGCCGGCTCTGGCCGACCTGCAGGCCTTCAAGTCCGCCGCATGGTCCGTGCGGTCGCACTACGGCTCGCAATGCTCGACGCTGCGCCCGATCATCAACTCCGGCGTGGCAATGACGACCGCGCAGGTGCGCAACTTTGCGGAAACGCGCGGCGCCACCTCCGCCGGCCTGGCCCAACTGAAGCAGCTGGCGTCGCGCCCCGGCGTCGCGCCGGTGCTCGTGCAGAAAGTCGACACGTCGGTCCTGGCGGTCGAGGGCGCCACCAAGCGCGCCGACGAACTCATCGGCAAGCTGGGAGCGGGCTCCGGGCCGGTGATGGCGGCTGACGAGTGGACGCGCATGTGCAACGCGCCGTTCGACCCCATACTGGCGACCGTGAGCCAAGCTTTCGACGATATGGACGCCACCATGACGACGCGCCTGAGGCAGGCGTGGATCAAGCTTGGCGTGCTCGCCGGATTGCTGGCTCTGCTCGCGATCGTCGGCCTCATGAGCTGGCGCGGCATGCGCAGCCGCATCGCCCTGCCGCTGACCCAGATGAAGGACGCGCTCGACCGCATGCAAGGCGGAGACCTCACCCAGGAGGCTCCCCGCACGCCTTGCCCGGACGAGGTCGGAGCGCTGAGCTCAGCGTTGGAGCGTTATCGCCAGAACGCCCGGTCGCTCGACGACGCCCGTCAGGAGCGCGAATTCGCGATGTCGGCCGAGGCCGAGCAGTCCGCGACGATGCAGGCGCTGGTGCGCGACGTGGCCGTGATCGTGGCCGCTGCGCGCCACCGCGACTTCTCGGGTCGGGCCGACACCGGGCAGGTGACCGGTCCGATGCGTGAGCTGGCAGAGGGCGTGAACGAGATCAACGCCCTGGTGAACTCGGCCACCGGCGAGTTCGTCGACGTTCTGCAGTCGCTGGCGCAGGGCGACCTGACCCGCAACGTCAGCACCGCCTAGCAGGGCCGCTTCGGCGAGCTGAAGGATGCGTTGAACGAGACCGTCAAGCGGCTGGCCGACACGGTGGCGACCATCCAGACCACCGCCATCGATGTCGGCGACGCCGCGCGCGAGATCAACTCGGGCGCCGACGACCTCTCCCGCCGCACCGAGGAGCAGGCCTCCTCGCTGGAGGAGACCGCCGCCACCACCGAGGAGCTCGCCGCGTCCGTGAAGGCGTCGGCGCAGTCGTCCCGGCAGGCGCTCGGCATGGCCCAGGACGCGACCAAGATCGCCGAGGACGGCGGCAAGATCGCCAGCGAGGCTGTGGAAGCGATGGCGCGCATCGAGGCGGCCTCCAGGAAGATCTCCGAAATCACTTCGGTGATCGACGACATCGCCTTCCAGACCAACCTGCTGGCCCTGAACGCCGCCGTCGAGGCCGCCCGGGCGGGCGACGCCGGCAAGGGCTTCGCCGTGGTGGCGTCCGAAGTGCGCACGCTGGCGCAGCGCTCCAGCGACGCCGCGAAGGACATTGCCGAACTGATCAGCTCGTCCGGCCAGGAGGTTGCGCAGGGCGTCAAGCTGGTGCGCTCGGCCGGAGAAGCGCTCAGCAAGATCGTGAGCGCGTCGCAGAAGGTCGCCGGCACCGTGGGTGAGATCACCAGCGCGGCGACCGAGCAGGCCAACGGCATCGACGAGATGAGCCAGGCCGTCGCCCACATGGACGAGATGACCCAGCAGAACGCCGCGCTGGCGGAAGAGAGCGCCGCTTCGGCGAGTTCGCTGACATCGCAGATCCAGCAGCTCAATAAGCTGGTCGCCTCGTTCCGCACCAGCCAGACCGTGGGACACACGACGGTCCGCTACGCCGCGGATGGGGCCAAGCAGGTTTCTTCCGCGCCGCACTCGCAGGCTTCCTCGGCGCCCCGCGCCGCTCCGCCCTTCGCCCGATCGGCGGCGCCAACGCGTCCACCGCTGGCGGCCGTGAAGCTGCAGGGCGAACAGGCTTCTGCTTCGAAGACGTCCGAGCCCGAGCGCCTTCGTCGACTCGCCGCCGAAGCGTTCGGAGCGGCGCCCGCCAAGAATGCAGCGCCCAAGGACCCTGCGCCCAAGCCCGCAGCGTTCATGGGTCGGGCGCCCAAAGGCGCTCTCGTCCAATCCGCCGCGAGGGCCCAGGCCGGCTGGGAGGAGTTCTGATCCGGGCTGGCGCAGTCGCTAGCGCTCCTTCCAACATCGCGAGGCGCTGACCATTGTGGAGGGATCCTTGATGAGCGACGTCGTTTCCTGGCCGGTGCTGGCTCCAGCGGGGCGATCAAACGAACAGCCGTAACCGAGCCATGTTCGCATCCTGCATGCAGGCAGCGCCCGCATCGCCATGCACTCCGGCGACGCTCAATCCTGGCAAGGACCGCGCCGCTCGCGCGGCGCGATCCCTCATGCTTCCAACGGCGGGTCGATCAGGCCGAGGGATTGACCCTGATCTCGACCCGGATCACTCCGCCGAAAAATGATCTGCATCAAGCGTCCCGCGATGGATATGCGGCGCATCGGATGTATCGTGGGTGGTCTGAGGCGCTTTCGGCAGCTCGTGCCGACGCCGTGCTCGGCGGTGATGCTGCCGCCCGCCGAAACGACGATGTGAGTCCGGCTGTTGTTGGCGCATAGGGAGCAAACGAAGCTGGTTGCCTGGCTCTACTGTCGAGCGGCCAAAGTGGCGTTGCACGCAGGTGAGCTTCCCGCCGGCCAGCTAAGCTTCAACTGTTCAAATGCACGACCAAACCACCTAAGCTGCGTTCAAGCCCAGAGAAACCACCCGCCCTGCGGCTTTCCTGTGACTGTTTCAATGACCGGCAGCGATATCGATCTACGTGTTGAACCCGTCAGAGTCGCATTTCTGCTCGTTCCCGGGTTCAGCTTTTTCACGCTGAGTTGCGCGATCGAGGCTTTCCGGGTCGCCAACGAACATACTGGCGTCGCGCGCTTCGACTACATGACGGTCGCGGCCAACAACGATGCGTCCGTCCGATCCTGGGATGGGCTGCGTCTTACAGCCGATTGGCTGATGGGTGACTGCCCGCAGGTGCGGATGATTTTCATCATCGCCAGCCTGCAGGCAGCGGAGTTCTTTACGACGGACGTCGCGCGCTGGTTGCGTCGCCGCGCCTACGCGGGAACCGTCATCGCGGCGCCGGGTTCGGGCACGGTGCTGGCCGCGAAGGCGGGACTTCTCGACGGCTATGCCTGCGTGACGCATTGGCGGCTGCAGGATGAGTTCAAGGAACGCTTTCCCCGGGTGCGCGTGCAGACCGGGCTGTACGTCATAGACCGGGACCGCATGACGTCCGGCGGCGGTCTCGCCACGTACGATCTCGCCCTGGCGATCGTGGCCGGCGAGTTGGGGATGACAGCCGCCGCGGAGATTGCCGACCAGATGCTCCACGCGCGCATTCGACAACCGGCGGAAAGCCCCCGCATGGCGTTGCCCTTGCGTTACGGGGTGACGGACGAGCGGATCGCGACTGCGATCGCCGCCATGGAAAGCGCCATCGAGCAGCCGCTAGGCCTGGCTGAACTCGCCGAATGCGCGGGATTGTCGCCACGCCAGTTGCAGCGGCTTTTCGTGTCCGCCTTGGGCCAGACGCCGCATCAGGTCTACGCGACCGTTCGCCTGCGTGTGGCGAGGCAGCTTCTGCAGCAGTCGACGCTGTCCGTGACCGACATCGCCATCCGATGCGGCTTCGTGGACGCGTCGCACTTCACGAAGCGCTACCGCGCGTTGTTCGGCCTCACGCCCGCTGCGACGCGTCGACACCCGGATAGCGGTACATCGATGGCGTGAACCTACCCTCGGTTGTCGTGAATCTACCATGCCGTGATTGCGGACGGGACTATTTTTCCGATGAACGGGAGCGCCGCCATGCAAGCGTTCCCCCTGACATCGACATGGGACGGAAACGATGGACACCAAGTGGGACGTGGTCGTCATGGGTGGCGGCACGGCCGGGCTCTTCGCCGGCATCGCGGCTGCGCGTCTCGGCGCCAAAACCCTGATCATTGAGCGCGGCGGGCATCTCGGCGGCAACATCGCCACGGGGATGAATCTCGGCGGCTTCTTCGACGGCAAGGACCGGCAGGTCGTGCGGGGCATTCCGGAGGAACTCGTGCAACGCGTGGTGGCGCACAAGAACGGCGGCCGCGGGCACATCTTCTTCCACGACATCGACCGCTGGATCTCGGGCTCGGCGTCGCTCGACCCGGAGGTGTTCAAGCACGTCGCCTTCGAGATGGTGCAGGAATCCGGCTGCAGCCTCTGGCTCTATACCGCGTTCGTGAAAGGCTACGGCGAGGATGGCGCGGTCCGCTACGCCGAGGTCAGCACCAAGATGGGTGTCGCCCGCCTGGAGGCGAAGGTGTTCATCGACGCCACCGGGGACGCGGACTTCGCCGCCTCGGTCGGCGCGCCCTTCGAGCGCGGCGGCGGCACGCGGCAGCAGGCCGTCACCTGCATGTTCCGAGTCGGCAACGTCGATCTGCCGGCCGTCGAGCGCTTCATGGAGGAAAAGGTCAACGTCGACCACAAGACACCGTGGACCTTCGAGAATTGTGCGCTGCGGGCGAGCCATCGTTACTGGACGCCGTGGAAGAACATGACCGACGTGCCCGCCTCGTGGCCCAAGCAGTTCGGGATGTACTACCATGGGACACCGGGCGACATCTTCGTCAACTGCACCCACACGGCGATCGACACGCTCGAGCCTGACGACATCACGGCGGGCGTGATCCGGCTACGCAAACAGGCGATGGAGTTCATGGAGTTCTTCAGGACCCACATCTGGGGCTTCGAGAACGCCTACCTGACGCATGTGTACGACCTTGGGGTCCGCGAGAGCCGCCGCGTGATCGGCGACTACATGCTGTCTGTCGAGGACATGAAGTCGGAGCGGGAGTTCGACGACGTCGTCGCCATGGGAGCTTACCCGCCGGATCTGCACGACGCCAAGCGGGGCGACATCCTGATCGCCGGCGAGGGCTTCGGAAACGCCGTCACGGAAGACGAGATCCAGCGCAGCAATTCGCTGCCCTATAACCCCGGCTACCAGATCCCCTATCGCAGCCTCGTGTCGTCCACCCATCAGAACCTGCTCGTAGCCGGCCGCTGCATCTCGGCAAGCTTCGAAGCCCAGGCCGGAACGCGCGGCATGGGGCCGTGTTCGGCCATGGGGCAGGCGGTGGGGACGGCTGCGGGTCTTGCCGTGAGGGAGAGCATCTCGCCAAAGGCGCTCGACGTCGGGACCCTGCAGCGGGAGCTGCTGCGTCAGGGAGCGTATCTGGGCGAGGCAGTCGCGATGTCGGCGGACGCCCGTCGGGACGATGTTGCGGCCGAATAAAGCCTGAGACGGCCCTCAAGGGCCGCCGGATCGGAGGAGGAAACCATGAGCGATGTGTCTCGGCGCAGGTTTTTGGGAACAGCCGGAGCAGGGTTGATGCTTGCGCGCTCTGGCGCGGCAGCCCTGGGCGGCGGCTTCGGGGCCTCGGCCCTGGCGCAAGCCAAGCCCGATCTCAAGGGGCGGAAGATGTCGCATTGGGACTTCCTCAGCCCGGATGGCAAAAGCGCCCGCGAAGTCGCCATCAAGGAAATCGAGGCCAAGTTCCGCGAGCAGACCGGCGTGGAGGTGAACTACCAGATCCTGCCCTGGCAGGAGATGGGCACCAAGCTCATCGCGGCCGTGCAGGCCGGCAATCCTCCAGACGGGTCGCGGGTGAACCTCTTTCACCTCAAGATGATCCTCCTCGCGAACGGGCTGGAGGAACTCGACCCCTATCTGGAGAAGAGCTTCAGCGCCGAGGACAGGAAGGACTTCCTCGTCGATTTCTCGCCCGCCATGGTGGTCAAGGGCAAGAAGTGGAGCATGCAGATCGAAGCCATCCCGAAGGCGCTGTTCATCCGCAAGGATTGGCTGGCCCAAGCCGGGATGCAGTCTCCCAAGACCTGGGACGAGTTCGTCGAGGTCGGCAAGAAGATGACCAGCCGCGGGCGCTGGGGCTACATGTACGGGGCGTCGAAAACACAGCTCAACCAGCTGGAGACGGTGTTCCAGCCGCAGATCCAGGGCCGCAACGGCAAGATCCTGGATGAGAACGACCGCGCGGTTTTCAACGACGACATCGGCGTCAAGGCCTATCAGTTCCTGGCCGACTGCGTTCTCAAGCACAAGATTACGCCGCCGCAGGTGATCGGCATGACGTATGACGACGTCACCGACGCGTTCAAGGCTGGACGTGTGGGCATGATCCAGGAGGGCGCGCATCGCTATCAGGACATCCTGAAGGCCGTCGGGCCCGACAACCTTGTGCTCGCCAAGGTCCCGTCCGACGATCCTAACAAGCCTTCGCCGACGATCGTGACCGGCTGGGGAATGGGCATCCCGCGGGGCTCAAAGCAGCCCGAGGCCGCCTGGGAGCACCTGAAGCATTACATCTCCGCCGATGCGCAGGAGATCAACGCACGCGTCGCCGGCACGCTGCCCTCGCGCAAAAGCGTCATGCAGAGGCCGTTCTTCCAAAGCCCGGAAGCGGCTCACCTGCGCTGGTGGGTCGATTACATGGCCGAGCGCAGCGAGACGGTCATCAACGTGTCCACTTTCGCCCAGCTCAACGAAACCATGGTGGACGTGCTGCACCGCGTACTGGTCGATCCGTCGAGCCAGATCAAACCGCTGCTCGACGAGGCAGCCAAGACCTACAACCAGATCGCCGGGCTCTGACGCTCGCCAAGGATCCGGGCGCGGTCTTCCCGCCGCGCCCACATATCTCCGGATGGCTGGACACCCGTAGCCGATGACCAATGTAATGACACTGCCGAAAGCGGCGCCCGCAAAGAGAGCCGTTCAGGCTCCCCGGCGGGAAAAGACCGATTACTTCCCCTATCTGCTGATGGCCCCCGGTCTGCTGCTGGTCGCGTTCGTCACCCTCTACCCGCTCTTTTTCGCTATCGATTACAGCCTGGCCAAGACGCAGGTCTTTCAACAGCTCGAGTATGTCGGCCTGGCCAATTACGGAAAACTGTTCTCCGACCCGCGCTTCCAGAAGAACTTCATCAACTCGATGGTGTTCGTGCTGGCCAGCGTGGCGCTGACCTGGGTGTTCGGACTCATGTTGGCGCTGTTTCTGCGCCGCCAGACCTGGGGCACGGCGGTGCTGCGCACCATCATCCTGATCCCGTGGGTCACCAATCAGGTGGTGCTCGCGCTGATGTGGAAATGGCTGCTGAACGGCGACATGAGCCCCATCAACAACGTGCTGGATCTGTTCGGCCTCCCGGCCTTCGATCCGCTCATCTCGATGTCGCAGGCGCTGCCGGCGCTGACTTTCGTGAACGCCTGGCGGGCGACGGGCTTTGCGCTTCTGCTGATGCTGGCCGGTCTGTCGGCGATCCCGGTCGAGCTGGAAGAAGCCGCAGAGATCGACGGCGCCACCTACTTCCAGAAGATCCGCTACATCATCGTGCCGCTGCTGAAGCCGATCTCCCTGTCGTGCATCATCACGTTGACGATCAGCTTCTTCAACATCGTGGTGCTGCCGCTGGACCTCACCGGGGGCGGGCCCCTCGACGCCACGGAGGTAATCAGCCTGCGCCTCTATCGGGAGGGATTCCAGTACTACAACATCGCCACGGCATCGACGATCACGGTCGTCCTGGTCAGCCTCGACCTGTTCTTGTCCTGGATTTACTTCCGGATGATCCGCTCCGAGGCGGACGCCAAATGAGAAACGCCTTGCGCCTCGACACGGTAACGCTGACGCTTCGTTGGCTTGGGATGGTCGCCACGGGCTCGATCATCCTCATCCCGTTCCTGTGGTCGCTCAGCACTTCGCTGAAATCGAAACAGGACATCCTCCAGTTCCCGCCGACGCTCCTGCCGTCGTCGGCGACCCTCGACAACTACATCAGCGTGCTGCGGTCAGGGTTTCCTCGCTATCTGATGAACAGCGCGATCGTGTCGCTCTCGACTGTGGTCGTGGTGGTTTTCGTGTCCATTCACGCAGGCTACGCGGTGGCTCGGTACGAATTCCGCGGCAAGTCGGTGATGCTGTTCCTGATCCTGGTCGGAATGGCGATGGGCGAACTGGCGACCGTCGTCCCGCTCTATTTCTTCGGCAGCAAGCTCGGCCTGCTTGACACCTATGTGGTGCTGATCCTGGCCAATAGCGCATTCATCGCGCCCCTGGCGATCTGGTTCATGCAGGGCTACTTCCGGTCGATCCCCCGCCAGATCGAGGAGGCGGCCATGATCGACGGCACGTCCCGTATCGGCGCGCTGTACCGGGTCGTTCTGCCCGCCGCCATGCCGGGGCTCGTCACCGTCAGTTTGATCAGCTTCGTGCAGGCCTGGAACGAGTTCATCCTCGCCCTGGTGCTGACGTCGTCCAGCGACATGCGAACCGCGCCGGTCGGGATACACCTGTTCATGACGGATTACGGCGTCGACTGGGGAAGCATCACGGCTGCGGGAATTATCTCGATCCTGCCAGTGCTGCTGCTTTTCATTCTGCTGCAGCGTCATTTTGTCCGCGGCCTCACGGCTGGGGCGACGACCGGACTTTAGGCGCGCCCGTCGTGTTGATGCGGCCCTGCGCCGCTTCCAGGTCGAACAGGGCAGGGCAGAAAGCGGATGGTCAGACGCCTGCTTGCAGCGCGTTCGTGGCCCGGAGCCCCTCAGTGGCAGCCACCGTCTCCGCGGAGCGTTAGCCGCCCGGGGCTTCGCCTTGCAGTGACTGGCCCGGCGCGGTGATCCGGACCATCGGCGAGGGCGGCTCCCGGCGAGTTGTGGAGCCAAGGTCCGGTTCTGATTGGCGCCTATGATCCGTTGCTTGCGCGACGCTGACCCATTCCGCATCATCATCGCAACCGAGTGGTCTCATCAAGACGACAGGTTTCCAGCAGTATAAGGCTGCGCCCAAACGCTTGCTCTGATGGGTGCTGCTAGGAAGACCGACAGCCTCATCCGAGAAGATAATTCCCTGTAGAATAGCGGTGAATTTTTAATTCTCGCGCTCTAGCTTTACGTTCAACTACGGGTTCTCCAGCTGAGACCGCTTGTCGTGCGCCGATTTGTATCAAGTATTGATCTCGAAAAATTCGGCCTGGTGTCGTCTCATGGCGCCCCTGCCTTGGAGCGTTTCCCCGACATCCAAGCGGTACTGACGGAGCGTTGTGGAGGGGCGGCGGCGCTGCTGTTTGCTGAGCCAGTTCTTCAGCGCGGCAACGGTCAAACGAGCGCACGCGTCGATTGGTACGTACAATCAGAAGGATCTCTGGAGCGCTGGTCGCAGCTTGATCGAGAGAGGCAAACGCTTCTCAAGTCGCAATTTGCGGCCGTTCTCGCAACCATCCGGCCGCTGCTCTACGACGCAGAAATTGGGCCTTTGCTGGCCGCCTGCCTCAATGTTGCGTCGTCCGAGTCGCTGGCGTCTTTGGGAGGCAAGCCGCTACTGCTCGACTGGGGGCTGCTGCCCTTGGGCGTGCAGGACGCTGCAGCGGCTGCGACCCACAATCAATCGATCTTGGGCGCCTTCGATGGCGTCCGCCCGGCGACAAATGATGAGGATTGGGCGGCCCGCTACGGGGCAACGCAGGCCGCGGCGCGTCCGGCCTTTGGCGCCACGGCAGGCCAGACCAAAAGCCTGAGGCAGTCATCGCTCAGGGCTCCGGCTATGGCCTGCAGTCTCGCGGCCGCGGCGCTTCTCCTGTCGTTCACGCCGGGCGTGCTCGCCTTTCAGGGCGCCACCGTCCTCGGCGATGACCCGGCCGTGCGAGACGGGCTCATGGCGGGCCTGCGCGCCCGGATCGACCGTCTCGGGGCGGCCATGGGTCTGGACTGCATCGGCCTGAAGAGCCAGGCGCCGCTGCTGATGCCGATCGACCCCGCGAGCGTTCGATCACGCGCGCCGGGGCAGGGCGCTGGCGACCGGGCGACCGGCGCGGCTGCGAGCGCCCCGACGGTTACCGCTGATCCGACCAGTCTTGTCGCGCGCCTCGAACGGGGCGTGGTTCTTGTGATTGCGGGAGATAAGCTTGGGTCGGGCTTCTTCGTCAGCCCCGAACTCATCGTCACGAACAGGCATGTGGCCGGCGGTGGCGGAGACATCCTGATCGCCGGCAAGCAGGTGGGGGTCATCCATGCCGCCCTGGCGGCCGCGGGGGATGCCGACCCGCTCAGGGACTTCGCCTTGCTGCGCGTCGCGCCGCAATCCAGAGCTGAGGCTTTCGCGCTCGCATCTCCCGCAAGACCCATGGAGCCGGTGGTTTCAGCTGGTTTTCCGGGCCTCTACATGACCACGGATCCCAGCTTCCAGCGGCTCAAGGGCGGAGACGACGCCGCGGCCGCCGATCTCTCGCCGGTCTTGCAGGCAGGCGTGGTGAACCACCTCCAGCGTTACGCGCAGGATGGCGTCACGTTGGTGGTGCACAGCGCCGAAATTTCGCCCGGCAATAGCGGAGGTCCGCTCGTCGACAGCTGCGGCAGGGTCGTGGGGGTTAACACGTTCGACCGCAGCGCGAGCGATCGCGCCGGCATCCGGGCGCGTTACGCGCTCGGATCGGACGGGCTCGCGGCATTCCTGGCTTCGGCAGGCCTGGATGTCCGTCCAGAGCAGGGCCCGTGCGCGACAGCGCCGACCATCGCTTCGCAACCAAATGAACGGCAGCCGGGTGTCGAGCCCGCCGCCGCGCCAGTGGCCCCGCCGTCTGCGCCTGCTCCGCGCACTCCTGCACCGTGATCGCGCCATGTCGACCAACACTCTGATCACGCGCACGAGCGGACGCGGCCTCGAGCCCAATCACAGCCGGTTGCTCGACCGTCACGGCCAGATGGTCGCGGTCGTTCGGCAGCGCCTCGGGCCGGAGCATGCGGCGCTGTTCGCCGAGCCGACCCGCATGGGAGCCGGCTCGGGCAGCGACATCGCCTGGTACGCGGAAGGGGACGTCGAACCGAAGCCGCTGCTTTCGCTTCCGGAAGATGTCGCGGCGCGTGTCCGGCAACGCCTCGAACGCTTGAAAGCCGACATCGTCTCTCTCGCGGAGACGCTCGGAAAGCAGGGCGAGGCTTCGCAGGATCTGGCGAGCCTTTTGAGAGCGGCGGTCGTCGCGGCTGGCGACAGCGCGGTCTGGGTCGCGGGCGAGCAACCGATCCTGGTCGATTGGGGGCGGAGAGCGGCGGTGGCGGACGACGTCGTCGCGCCCGCCGCCGGGGCGATCATCGCGGCCCGCGAGCAAGCGGACCCGGTGCGGGCCGCACCTGCGGCGCCAAGCGGCGGTGGACGTGCGCCGCCTTCGGGCCCGGCGGCATCGGCCGGCGCCGGGGGAAGTCCCGGCGCGGCGGGGGCACGCAACATGGCGGGCCTGGCGCTCTGGTTGCTGTTTGCCGTGCTGCTGGCCATGCTCGCCGGCCGGCTTCTGCAAGCCTGCGGGGTTGGCGGGCCGGGGTGGCCTGCCTCCCTGCGCAACCTGTTCCCGCAGTACTGCACGGCCGGCGGCAAGGTTGATCCCGTGACGAATGACGCCATCGCCAGCCTGGAGGCGCAGGCGAGGGCGGCCGAACTGGCGCTCGCCCGCAAGATCGCGGCGTGCGAGGTGAGTTGTCCCGCGCCGCCGCAGCGCGCCGCAGCGCCGCCGTCGCTTCTCCCGATCCAGGAGGAAATCACTCGCCGCCTGCCCAGCACGGTGGAGCGCGGCAAGCATCTCGAGATCACCCTGACCTGGGAGGGAAGCTCGGACCTGGACCTCTACGTGAGTTGCCCGGGCGGAGCGATCATCAACTATCGCAACCACGAAGCCTGCGGCGGAAAGCTCGTGGCCGACCTCAACCGCGACGGCGGCACCCCGCAGAGCCGCGCCGTGGAGCACATCATCTGGGCCGACGGGCCGCCCGCGCCCGGCGCCTATCGGGTCGGCGTCGCGATGTTCAATCGTTATGGCGACGCTCGCGCCAGCATCCCTTATCACGTCGCGATCTGGCGAAATGGCCGGGTTGTCCGGGAGGAACGTCGTGAGATCTCGGCGAACGATGTGATAGAGCCCGTCCTTACACTCACGTCTCCGCTCGAATGAGCCCCTCATGATCATTGAACCTGTGGCTTTCGGGCCCACCATCCGCCTGGTTCCGTTCAGCGGCGTCCAGTTCGTCGAATACGGCATGAACGTCGACAAGGCCGGGCGCCTGTCGCGCCGTTTCATCGAGCGCGCGATCGACCGTGCGGCGTGGATTGACGGACGCCCGACCTACCGGCTGATCCCCGCCTGGGACGGAGCCTCGGACGAGGGCGCCGACGCCACGGCTGGCGACGACGATCGCGAATACACCGTCACCGAACGCGGCGCGCTGGAATTTGCGCTGGGCAAGTGGCTGCCCGTCCCCATGCTGCGCATCACCGCCAACGTGGAAGGCGCCGAAGAGCTCGATATGGGGCCGACCAACTGGGCCCGCGTGCGCATCGTCGAGGCCCCCGATCGCGCGACGGGTCCGTTCACGCACCTCGCAGTCTTCGCCTTCGACACCGACCTCATCGAGCGACGCCCAAATCGGCCCTACACGGCGCCAAGCCGGGAGGATGCGGGCAACGAGCACGAGTTCCGGTTTGCGCATCGGTTCTCGGACATCGGCTGGTTTCTCGGCGCAACGCAGGCCGGCGGCGGTCCGGCGGGCTTCCAGGATTGGGTGCCTGCCTGGCTCAAGGAGATGCTGCGCGAATTCAAGCAGGCCCAGCGTCCGGACAGGCCGCTTCGCGACTCCGACTTGCCCAACGCGCTCGAACACTACGCCCGCTATCTCGTGCTGCTGGAATACCTCCAGGCCACGGCGGCTCCGCGAGTCATACGGCTCACCGACACGGTTTCGTCTGCGCCGGCCATCAAGCCCGTGATGGTCGATCTTATCCTCGACATCGGCAACAGCCGGACCTGCGGCATCCTGATCGAGTCCCATCCGAACGAGGACCGCGTCGACCTCAACAATTCGCTCGTGCTGCAGCTGCGCGACCTCTCGGAGCCCGAGAAAGCCTATTCCGACCCGTTCGAAAGCCATGTCGAGCTCGCGCATGCGCGCTTTGGCCGGGACCATCTGTCTCGGCTGTCGTCGCGCTCGCGTGCGTTCTTCTGGCCGAGCCCGGTGCGCGTAGGCCCGGAGGCGGCGCGCTTCCGCGAGATGGCCCAGGGCACGGAGGCGGTGAGCGGCCTGTCGAGCCCAAAACGCTATCTGTGCGACGTTCGTCCGGTGAACCAGGAGTGGCGCTTTCCGGACCGGGACTACGGCGCCGACGGCACGCCGCCGCTGATCGATCGCGCCATCAGGCAGTTCGTGAACGCGCGTGGCGACGTCATCGCGCAGCTCGACGCCGACAAGAAGCGCTATGGCCTCCAGGTCCGGTCCGACGACCGGATCGGCGCCGGGCGGCTGACGTTTTCGCGATCGTCCTATTACTCGTTCATGGTCGCCGAGATCATCGCTCACGCGATCAGCATGGTGAACAACGCCGGCGTCCGCGAGCGCCGGCGGACCAAGGATGCGCCGCGGTTTCTGCGCCGGGTCATCCTCACCCTGCCGCCCGCAATGCCCGTGCAGGAGCAGCGCCTGTTGCGCAGCCGCGCCGAAGGCGCGGTGAAGCTCGTCTGGCAACTGCTGGGCTGGTCCAAGAACACCGGCATCGGCATCGATCCGCCCGAGGTCCACGTCGCATGGGACGAGGCAAGCTGCGTGCAGTTCGTCTACCTCTATGGCGAGATCACCCAGAAGCTGGGCGGCTCGGTCGACGCTTTCCTGCGCCTTGCGGGTCGGCCGCGTCCGTTCGCCGAGCCGGGCGCCCAGCCGGCCAGCGGCGCCCAGCCTGAGCCGTCGCTGCGGGTCGCCAGCATCGACGTCGGCGGCGGCACCACCGACCTGATGATCACGACCTACTACGCCGAGGGCAACCGGGCCATAAAGCCGGTCCAGAATGTCCGTGAGGGCTTCCGTCTGGCCGGCGACGACATTCTGAAGGGCGTCATCGAGCGCCTGGTGATCCCGCCCATTGAACGCGCGCTGCGCGAGGCCGGGCATCCCGATCCCAGGGCTTTCCTGCTCGAGCGCTTCGGCGGCGACCGGGCCAACATGGCCGAGCAGGAAAAGCACCTTCGACGCCAGTTCGTCGTCAGGGTGCTTGAACCCATCGCGCTGAGGCTGCTGGCCGATGCGGAAGACGCAGACGTGGCTGTGTCAGACGCAGCTCCGGTGCGTTCGTTCGGCGAGGTTTTCGCCAACGCGGCCCACGGGCCGGTTCACAGCGAAGGACGGCAGCGACTGCTCCGCTTCCTGGAAGGGCCGGCTCAGGCCTCCGGCGCTCCTTCCTTTGCGCTGGAACCGTGCATCTTCCAGTCCGATCCGGACGTCATTCGCAGTTGTGTCGTCGCCGTGCTGGACACCGTGTTCGACAACCTCTCCGAAGCGATCCATGCGCTGGATTGCGACGTCGTGCTGCTGTCCGGCCGGCCCTCGCGGCTGGCGGGCGTCGTCGACCTGCTTGTCGGCAAGCTGGGCGTCTCGCCCGAGCGCATCATCCCGTTGCATCAGTATCAGGCGGGCGCGTGGTACCCCTTCCGTGATCGCGACAACCGTCGCATCGGCGATCCCAAGACGACCACGGCGGTGGGCGGCATGCTTTGCGCGCTGGCGGAGAGCCAGCTGACCAACTTCACCATGTTCACCAACAGGCTCGGTCTGCGGTCAACCGCCAAATACATCGGTGAACTCGAAAGTGACGGGCGGCTCAGAAACGATCGGCTCTGCTTCCGCAATATCGACCTGGACCAGAAGCGCTCGGCCAGTGACGAAGTCGCCACCCTGAAATATTACGCGCCGATGCGGCTGGGCTATCGGCAGTTGCCGATAGAGCGCTGGATCGCGACGCCGCTTTACCGGCTGCGTCTTCGGCCGGGCATCGACCTCAATGCGGTGCGCCTGCCCATCGAGGTCACACTGGAGCGCAGCGCCGAGACGTCCGCCGACGACGAGGGCCCGGACTCGCTGATGCTGAGCGAAGCCATCAAGGAAGACTTCAAGATCATTTCGGCGGTCGACCAGAACGGGCTCGAGCTATCGAACCGGATGGAGCTCGTTCTGGACACCTTGGCGTCGGAGCAGGGCTATTGGCTCGACACCGGCATCCTGTCCCTGGACTGACATCATGAGCGTAGACACAGCGATGATAGAGCCGGCCCAGAAAGAGCTTGCGGCCCTCTGCGGCCAAACCGCGACGCTGGCCGGCGATGCGGCGCGATGGATTGCGGACGAGGCGAACGCGGATGCCGTCGGTCGGGAGAAGGACGCGATCGTTCGCGAGATGAAACTCGCGGCTCTGCGGGCCAGGCGGATCGAAAAGGCGGCCGTGCGGCCAATGTGCGTCGGCGTCTTCGGCCCCAGCCAGGCGGGGAAATCCTACCTTGTGGAGGTGCTCGCCCGTCCCGAGACGGGGCCGCTGCGAGCGGCGTTCGACGGATCGGAGCCGCTGGACTTCATCAGCCAGATCAACCCGATCGGCGACAAGGAGTCGACCGGGCTGGTGACCCGTTTCTCGGCGCTTCCCGTCGGGCCGTCGCCGGCCGGATTCCCGGTGCGGCTGCGTTGGCTCACCGAGCTCGACGTCATCAAGGTTCTGGGAAACACGTTCTTCCTCGACGGCGACCAATCGAAAGAGACGGTCCCGTCGCCCGAATTCATCGCCCAGACCATCGCCAATCTTTCGACCCGCGCCGGGCAGGCTGGCGGGGGGCTGACAGACGAGGACGTGCTCGACCTGCAGGACTACTTCCAGCGCCAGTTCGGATCATCGCGCTACGTCGATGCGCTCGGCCGTTATTGGGAGCAGGCGCGCGCCCTGGCGCCCAACCTGGACCTGCAGGGCAAGTCCGAATTGTTCGCGTTGCTGTGGGGAGGGCACGCGCAGTTCACCAGGCTATACCTCGATCTCGCCACCGCGATCGATCAGCTCGAGCGGCCAGACGAGGTGTTCTGCCCGCTCGGCGCCCTCGTTCCGCGGGAGGGCAGCATCCTGGATGTCGCCACGCTCGCCGGGCTCGGCGGGCAGGGGAAAGATGACCTGGAGGTGCGCTCGCCTTCGGGCTCACGTGTTCTGCCACGCGCGCTTGTGGCGGCGCTGACGGCGGAACTGCGAATTTCGCTCGCAGACGAGCCGCGCTCTTTCTTCGCCACCACGGACCTGCTCGACTTCCCGGGGGCGCGCAGCCGCCAGAAGGTTCATCTCGCCCACTTTCTGTCAGAGCGCCCGGACGCGCTGAAGGAGACCTTCCTGCGCGGCAAGGTGGCCTATCTGTTCGACCGCTACGTGGCCGAACAGGAATTGACCAGCATGCTGCTTTGCGTGCGGCCCTCCATCCAGGAGGTCGCAACGCTCCCCGACATGATCGACGCCTGGATCTCGTCGACCCACGGGGCGACGCCGGAGGCGCGGGCCGCCCAGGCGAACCTCCTGTTCCTCGTGCTGACCTGGTTCGACTCGCACTTCATCGACAAGGCCGGAGACATTGGGCAGGAGGGCGGGCTCCGGTTCCGCAACCGCCTCGAAGCGTCGCTCCTCGGCTATTTCGGAAAGGCTCACACCTGGCCCCGACAGTGGACGCCCGGGAAGGCGTTCCAGAACTGCTATTGGTTCCGCAATCCAAATTTTCCGGCTGAAACAATCATCCGTTACGATGGCCGGGTCGAGATCGAAACCATTGCGGAGAAGCGCGGGCGTATCGCTGAACTGCGAAGCGGCTTCATGGAATTGCCCGAAGCCGCGACCCACTTCCGGGATCCCGGCCGCGCGTTTGACGAAGCCCTGAAGCTCAACGACGGCGGCATCTCGTACATCATCGAGAACCTCGCAAAGGTGTGCCGGCTCGACATGAAGCTGGACCAGTTGCGCCTTCGCCTGGGCGACCTGCGCCGAGAGATAGCGGCCAAGCTCGACCGCTACTACGTCTCGCTGGACGTCGAGCAGCGGCTCGTGGAGCGCAGGGCGGCGGCCGGAAAGGCCTTCGACGATCTCGAACCCGTTATTCAGGCGGGCGGGTTCGGCGCCTTGCTGCGGGCGCTCGCGATCGACCCCGGCCAACTCAACGACATCATTTACGGCGTGCTGCGCGGCGTTGGAGGCGACAAGCCGCGGGCGGCGGCCTCGATGAGCTTCAGGATCTCGCGTCCCGACCAGGTCGGCGCGGGCGCGCGGACCGGTCCCGCAAGCGGGGCGGACCGCGAGCAGCTCTATGCGCGTGCGGCCGTGGAGGCCTGGATCGGGCATCTACGCGACCTGGCGTCGAATGACACCGCCCCGCGCAGGCTCGGCATAACCCGCGAAGCCCTCAAGACCCTTTCGGATGAGATCCTCACGCTCTTGCGGCGATCGGACCTGGAAGCCGCGCTGGCCGAGGACCTGAAGGCGCTGACCACCGTGGAACTCGCCGAGCAATCGAGCGCCAAGATCGCGCTCGTGGCGGCGCTGAGGCTCAACCGGCTGATCGGCGATCTTGGCTTTGGTCAACTGCCTCCGCCCAAGAGGCCGAAGGCTCCGGCCGAGGGTGGCGAACATCCGATCTTCGACGAGCGGCCGATCACTTATGACGCGTCTGCGATCGGCACGCCGCCCAAGCCTTTCGCCCAGATGTACATCTCGGACTGGTTCCACGGCTTCTACCAAGTGGTGGAAGACAATGCGGTGAGCACGAGCGGTCTTCGGGTCGACCTCAAGCAGAATGAGCGCCTCGGCGCGATCCTCAACACGTTGCGGGCAGCCTAGATCGCCCGAACCCGACGGAAATACCTATGGCTATCGACGTCAGCGAAGACCTGGACCAGGCCGGCGGCTACGCCTTCATTGATCTCGGGCGACACAGCGACCGGCCTTTCGAGAAGATCTCGATCCGCCGCCTGGATGCCGAACCACGTCACCTTGGCGTCGAGGACTGGCAGCCGGAGGTCGCCTGGCTGGAGCCGCGATCGATCGAGCGCCGCGCCCTGTCGACCGTCATCCGTATCGGTCCTGAGATCGTCGACCGGATCGAGGAGCTCGTGCAGATCGAGATCGTGGCCGAAGGCGATCACTCCCTCGGGGTGGTGACCTGGCCGGCCATAACGCCGTCCCCCGGCATCGACGGTTCACTGTCGCTGCAGGGGACCGGCAAGCCCACCCCATCCCTGGTCGCCGAAGGGGAGGCCCCTTCAGCGGAATCCAGGCCTGCCGAGCAGGAGCCTTCGGAGCCGATCGTCGCCGCGCGTCCGCCGGCCGTTCTGGACAACGCAGTTCAACCCACGGCGGTAGCGCCGCCCCGGCGCGCGCCGCTCTGGGCGGCCGCCGCCATCGTGTTGGTTGGCGCCGCCGGCGCGGCGTTCTGGTTCGTCCAACAAACGCCGCATCCGCGGCCGCGGCCAGAACCCGAGACGCCGAGGTCTCCCGTGAGCGCGGGCGAGCTGACGCAGAAGCTCGAAGCCCTGCTTCAACGCGCCGCCCCTCCGGCCGCCCTGATGGGGATCGGCTCGGAGGCGCTTGCGGCCGGCCAGCCCGCCGTCGCGTTCAGGGCTTTCGAAGCGGCCGACCCCTACGCCAACCCGGACGCGGCGCTGCAGCTCGCCAGGATCTATGACCCGCGGATCTCGGACGATGGCCGCCGCGCCGCGGCTCCGAACGCTCCGCGAGCGATCTCCTATTACGCGCTCTGGAAAAACCGTTCCGCAGCTCACACGACTGAATTGAAAGCGCTTTGTTCGGCTTCAGCCAGTCTGGTCGCGGGCAATGACCGGCTCGCTGCGGCATGCCGCGATTGATGATGGGTGGCGTCATGTTCCAGTTCTTCAACCCGCGGCCCGTCCTCGGCGGCGTTCGCCTTCGAGCGCCCGTCGCTCTCGCGATCGCGGCCCTCATCGGCGGCGCATCCATGATCGATGCAGCCGGCGCAACCCCGCCTGGCCTGTCCACCTATGCCTCTCCACTGCGCCAGAATGCTTCGGCCCCGAAAGTGGCGCTCATCATCGTGCCGGACGCGGCTAGCCGCGCGCCGCGCTGGGCGATCGCGCATGCGGACGAAGAGGCTTACCGCAAACGGCTCCTCGATCTCGGCTTCGATGTATCGGTGATTGGTCCGAGCGACCGTCTCGAGCTTGATCGCCTGCTTCGGGACAATGCGTCCCGGATCGCGAGCGGCAGCGACGTGGCGGTTCTCGTCCTCGGGGCAGCTCTCTCGAGCGATGACGACGTCCGGCTCGTTCCAACCGACGCGCCCGCTGACCTGATCGACCGGCCGGATCAACTTGAAGCCGAGACCGTCCGGCTCAGCGAAGTTCTGCGGCGCATCGCCGGCCGGTCGCCGCGGAATCTTGTCGCCATCGTGGACGAATGCCGCAGGCTGGGGGAGGGGGACCGGGCCTGCGCGGTCGAGAGCGCCGCGTCGCCGCGGGAGGCGAGCGTTATCGCGGCTCGACGGAAAACGGCGCGGCCCGGAACCAGTCCGCTGATTGCGCGGGCGTCCCTCAGGGACGACCTGCTGCCGCTCTTGTCGCAGGAGGGCCTCACCTTCGCGGACCTCCACTCGGCGCTCGTCCAGAAGCTTGGGCCGACCAACCTGACCATCGACGCGACCTCGACCCTGACGGGCGCCTTCGCGCTGGTCCCGGGCGGGTTCTTCGCCGGGCTGGCGACTGAGTGCAACAAGGTCGACCTCAACGCCGATCCGGTCGCCCTCAAGGCCGCCAGCCTCGACGGATTGCAGCGCAGCTGCGACGCCGCAGCGGCGCAGTACCCGTATGCGCGCCACTTCGTCGACCGCCAGTCGGCCGTGAAGGAGCAGCGTGCGTTCCAGCGCGCCGTGGCGTCCTGCGCCGACACGGTCGCGATCTCCGGCTTCGCCACCGCCTACCCGGCCAGCCGGTTCAGGAGGGTGGTGGAGGATTTCTCGCTCGCGTGCGCGCGCGAGCGAGACGACGCGCGCCTGCAGCGCGAGGCGCAGGATCGCGACCGCGCCCTGCGCGACGCCCAGGAGCGCGACCGCCTGCAACGCGAGGCGCAGGATCGCGAGCGCCTGCAGCGCGAGGCGCAGGATCGCGAGCGCGCGTTGCGCGAAGCCCAGGAGCGCGACCGCGCGCAACGCGAGGCCCAGGAACGCGCGGCGCAAGAAACCCAATCCGCCCAGCGCGTGATCCAGCAGATCGCGCAGACCTTCGTATCTCGCTATTATTGGACGTCGAGTTCGGACGGGGAGAGCGCAGGCGCGCGCCTCGCTGACCTCTACGCGCCGGTCGTCAGCTTCTATGGCCGGCAGCGAACCGCACCGGACATCATGGCGGAGAAACTGGCCTACAACGCGCGTTGGCCCGTCAGACGCTTTCTGATCAGACCAGGCTCTGTCGCGGCAGTTTGCGACGCGTCGTCCGGCGGGTGCCGGGTGACCGGGATGGTGGAGTTCGACTTCGAAAGCGCCGCCCGCAACGTTCGCTCCCGCGGTTTGTCATCGTTCGAATTCGTGGTCGGCAACATGATGTCGTCGCCCAGGGTGGTGGGCGAGCAGTCCAAGGTGGAGCAGCGGTTTTGACGACGCTCGCGTCCCGTCCGGTGAACGCTGCGTTGTATCTGGCGCTTTTCCTTGCCGGCTGTGCGCCGGCCTGGTCTCAGGAGCCTGTGGCCGGTATCCCAAGCGCCGAGCCGGACCAGGCCGAGCCGTCCAACGCCGACCCGCGCGAGGGCGCATGTGGTGGCCCACACGCGCTCGCCGGCCGCACCATCCGGGTCGGCGGCAAGGGCGGCCTGCAGATTGGGCTCAAGACCTACCAACAAACGCTCGATCTGGATGAAGGCGAAGTCGTACTCACGTTCGACGATGGGCCGAACCCCGAAACCACTGCTCGCGTCCTTGACGCTCTGAAAAGCGCCTGCGTGAAGGCGACGTTTTTCCTGATCGGACGGAACGCCGAGAAGCACCCGGCGCTCGTTCGACGGGAGGCTCAGGACGGGCATAGCGTGGGCCACCATTCCTGGTCCCACCCCGTCCAGACGTTGCGGGGGATGTCCGACGCTGACGCGGTTCTCGACATCGAGAAGGGAATAACCGCCGTCGACAAGGCGGCCGGCTGGGGCGGCCTCAACAGCCGCGCGCCGAGGTTTCCGTTTTTCCGGTTCCCGGGTTTTGCGGACACGGAATTGCTGAATGCGATGTTGGCGCAGCGAAACTTCGTCGTGTTCGGCACGGACCTCTGGGCATCCGATTGGCGCCCGATGGCCCCGGAGACGCAGTTGCGGCTGCTGCTTCAACGGCTGGACGAGGCAGGGCGCGGCATCATTCTGCTGCACGACGCACGCGCCCAGACGGCCGACATGCTGCCTGCGTTTCTGGAGGAATTGCGCAGACGCCATTACAAGGTTGTGCACCTCACGAACGGCGAAGCCACGCCAGCATTGCGGAGTGCGCCCGAGCCCTGGACATCGGAAACGGAGCCGATTGTTCGGCGCGTGCTGTCGCGGATGCACGCGCCTGATGCTGTTCGCACCTCGGCGGCGCCCGCCCGACCGGTCCACCCATCGCCACAACGGCGGCCGGCCCCGCTTCTGGACCTGGAAGGCCGCCCGACGGTCGCGGAGCCGCCACGATGACCAGGACCCTGACCATTCCGCGAACCTTTGCGATCTGCATGGCCCCGGCATGCGGTCTTGCGCTGCTGTTTTGCATTGGCGCGAGCGGTTCTTCGCTTGCTCAGGATGTGGGCTGGCCGTCCTGCCGAGACGCGCGAACCGCGCCGCAGAAAGTCGAAGCCTGCACGCGCGCTCTTCCGGCGATACGGAACGCCAAGCTGTCCGAACGAGCTTATCTTGGGCGTGGTTTGGCCTTTGTGGAATTGCGGCAGTATGACCAGGCGATCCGCGATTTCGATGCACTGATCCAGCTGAACGGCCAGGTCGCCGGGTACTTCGACAACCGCATGAACGCCTATCGGCAGAAAGGCGATTTTGCTCGTGCGCTCATTGACGCCGACGCCGCCGTACGGCTCGCCCCGGGCCACGCCTTTGTTTACCGCAGCCGCGGAATCGTTCACGAGGATCTCGGCCGTTATCCCGACAGCATTCGCGATTTCAGTGCGGGCCTGCAGATCGAGCCCGGCAATGCTGGCCTTCATGTCGACCGGGGGCGACTGCTCGCCAAGCTCGGTGACGTGAACGGCGCAATACGCGACTACACCGACGCGCTCAATATCGACGCTAAGTGGACGCAAGCTCTCAAAGAACGTGGTTTGGCCTATGTCGCCTTGGGCGACACGGGACGAGCAAAGGCCGACCTGCGACTATACCTGCAATTCGAACCTGCGGACTCTGACGCGGCGGCTGCTCTGGCTGTCATCGGATCAAACTGACGGTCAGTGCACCCGCTAGACGAAATAACGCCCGAAGCAAAGTCATCCAGCTTCCAGTATCACGTAGTTGCGGTGAACCCACCCACTCCAGCAAGGTCCTGCGTACGCCCGAACGGCCGGAATTGGACTGGAGACGTTGCAATTGATCGGGGAGAGCCGGCTCGGGGAGTAAACGATCCCGAGCCAAGGTCCCTCGGCGCCGCAAACGTAGATCGTATGATCATTGTAGAGCCGGTTGATCTCCGGAAATCGCCCTCCAGGTCCGTCCCTTACGGAAAGGAAGCCGCTCTTCGGATCCTCGAGCCGCTTCGGGCCAAGGTGAGCTACGCGACCTTGCACCCCGCATGCGTCACGAATGGAATTTCCGCCAATCATAATAGGCTGGCGTTCTGCTGCTTGAACTTCAAGAGCGGCCAGCAACGTAGCTCCGGTTAAAGCAATCACATACCTGATCATTCGCTTCCAGCCTATCGACGATTCAGGTTGGAGTTATGGCGGTTTTCAACCAACAAAAGGTTAGCAACGCTAAGCTGGAATCCGTTGGTGAAGCGCTCTGATATTGCCTCCTATTCGGTGCTATCTCTCAATTTCCTGCCGCGCTCACCTGGAGCGGCATCTCGTAACCAACGGACTGCTGTCGACCCAAAGCGGACCAAGGCGAGGTCTGCTACCGGGCAGCCGGATAATCCTGTGCGTGCTGGAGCCGACCCAGTCAGCCAGCATGGGTGCTTGCGTGCCCACCCGGGTTCCAGCGCCACGGTTCAACCCAAAGGTCCGATTTGTTCCGCGTGCCCCTGGCTCATGCATTCCCCCACGGTTTCGGTGAGGCGCTCGATGAGCCAGCGGCCGGCCGGCCCCGGGGGGCGGTCCGCCCGGTGGACGGCGCGCATCGGGGCCGACACGTCGTTCGGGGCCTCTTCCTGACGCAGCTGCACGAGCCGGCCAGCGGCGAGGTCCTCCTGCACAAGGTGGAGAGGCATGTTGCCCCAACCCAGGCCCGCCAGCAGGAAGACGCGCTTGGCGCCGAGGTCCGCCAGGCGCCACGGCTTGCGGCCGACCACGCCGAACTCCCGGCCCTTGGTCAGGTCCGAGCGGTCGGTCAGCACCAGCTGGACGTGTTCGGCGAGGACCTCGCGCGGGATTGGCGCGGTCTCGCGGGCGAGAGGGTGCTCCGGCGCAGCGACCGTCACCAGCCGGATCGCGAGGAGATGCTCCTCGACGAGCTGGGGCGGCACATCCGGCAGGAAGCCTGTGACCGCAAACGAGCACCGGCCGTCGAGGACGGGCTGCAGCACGGCGCCGAGGCCCTCGACGTCCACCCGCAGGGGCGTTTCGGGAAAGACACTCCGGAAATCCTGGACTGCGCGGGCGAAGACGGCGATCGGGAACATCACGTCGATCGCCACCGCGAGTTCGGGCTCCAGCCCTCCGCCCATGGCGCGGGCCTTTGCCTTGAGCGACCCGACCTGCCGCGTGATCGAACGGGCGTCGGCCAGCAGGGCCGTTCCGGCCTTGGTGAGCACCGGATAGCGTCCGGCGCGATCGAACAGCCGTACGCCGAGCTGCCCCTCCAGGTTAGCGAGGGTCTGGCTGACCACGGACTGGGAGCGGCCGAGCTTCCGACCCGCCGCCGAGAAGCTGCCCTCGTCCGCCGCGGCGAGGAATGTGAGCAGCTGGTCGAGGGACAAGGCATCGAGCAAGGATGGTCTCCCATCGGTTCGGCAGATGGATAGCATCGAGAGATAGAGGCTACTGCGATCGGCCGCGACTTCCTAGCTTCCCGGCGTCACTCCGACAGGCAGCAACGGATCGCCCCCATGAAACTCCTCCATCTCGATTCCAGCATCCTCGGCAGCAACTCCGTCAGCCGCGCGCTCACGGCGCGCATCGTCGCGGCCGAAGAGGCTCTTCACCCCGGCATCCAGGTGATCCGCCGCGATCTCGGCGCCGCTCCGATCTCGCATCTCACCGCGGAACATCTGGCCGCCCGGCAAGGCGCCGTGCCGGAGGGAGCTGAGATCCGGGCCGACGTGGCCGCGAGCGAGGACGCCCTGGAGGAGTTCCTGGCGGCCGACATCGTCGTGGTCGGCGCCCCCATGTATAATTTCTCCGTCCCAAGCCAGCTCAAGGCCTGGATCGACCGCATCGCCGTCGCCGGCCGCACCTTCCGCTACGGCGAGGCGGGACCGGTGGGCCTGGCCGGCGGCAAGACCGTGGTCGTCGCCTCGACACGCGGCGGCTTCTATGGCCCCGGCACGCCGAACGCCGCCCTCGAGCACCAGGAGAGCTACCTCCGCGCGGTCTTCGCGTTCCTGGGCGTGACCGACATCCGCTTCGTCCGCGCCGAGGGCATCGCGCTGGGCGAGGACCAGAAGGAGCGGTCCCTGCGTGACGCCGAGAGGGCGATCGAGGAATTGGCGGCTTGACCGACTGCGGCCTCAACCGCGCGAAGTCGCCGTTCTCGGGATCCCTGCCGTTTCAGCGGCCCGGCGCAGGTGAGCCGAGCTCACGAGCCATGCCTACCAGGGCCTTGAATGCGGCCGAGGGATTCTTCCTGGACGGATAGTAGAGGCACAAGGGAGGCATCGGCGGCGTCCAGGCCTCCAGCACGCGGACGAGCCGCCCCGCCGCGATGTCCTCGCGCACATCGGATTCGATGACGTAGCCGATGCCGAAGTCGGCGAGGACGGCGCCGCGCACCAGGCTCACCTCGTCCAGCGTGAGAGGGCCGGCGACGTCCATGTGCAGCGGCTGTCCGTCCTTCTCGAACCGCCAGCGGTAGAGGCTGCCGTCGGGCAGTCGCACGCGGATGCAGGCGTGGCCCGCCAGGTCCGGTGGGACCTTCGGCTCGCCATGCGCCCGCAGATAGGCCGGGGAGGCGACGACCGCGTTGCGCCGGGGCAGCCCGAGCGGAACCGCGATCATGTCGGTGGGAACGAGGTCCAGCCCGCGGACGCCGAGGTCGAAGCCGTCGGCGACGATGTCGACGAGCCGCCCCTCGGTGACGAGATCCACGTGGACCTGCGGGTAGCGCCGCAGGAAGGCGAGCAGCAGCGGTGCAAAGATCTCCCGCGCCGCCGCCGCGAAGGCGTTGATGCGTAGCGTGCCGGAGGGCGTCGCCTGGTGCGAGCGCGCCCCGTCGATGGCGGCGTGGATGTCCTGCAGCGCAGGGCCGACCTGGGCCACAAAGGTCCGCCCGGCGTCGGTCAGCGAAACGCTGCGCGTCGTCCGATTGAACAGCCGGACGCCGAGATCCCGCTCCAGCTTGGCGATGGCGTTGCTCAGCGCCGTCGTCGAGAGCCCGAGTTCCAGGGCCGCCGCGCGGAACGAGCCCTTCCGCGCGATGGCCAGGACCGCTTCCAGCTCGATCAGCCCTGGCCTGCTCATTGTCCTGTTTCTCGCAATCTCACATCCCGCTTTGTGCCGATGATCGCAACAACCGAGCACCTTAGATTGGGCTCACCGGTTCATCCAGAGGAGACCACAATGACCATGCCCGACAGCGTAAAGGCGTTTTTCGACGCCCAGCGCATTGGCCCCGAGGCCTTGGCGGCCGCGTTCCAGGACGACGCCGTCGTAAAGGACGAACGCACGCGCCGCGAGGGCTTGGCGGCCATCCGCGACTGGTGGACGGCCGCCAGGGAGAAATACCAGCACTCGGCGATGCCCATCGAGATGACGGGCGCCGGCGATGCGGTTTCCGTCTGCGCCGTCGTGACGGGCCGTTTTCCCGGCAGCCCGGCGACGCTCACCTACACCTTCACCCTGCGCGACCAGAAGATCGCCGAACTGGAGATTGGATGATGGTCGATTTTCTGAAGCTGCAAGGCAAGCGCGTCCTCGTCTCCGGCGGAACGAAAGGGGCAGGGGCCGCGACCGTCGCGCTCTTCCGCGAGCTCGGCGCGCAGGTGCTCACGGCCGCCCGTTCCAGGCCGGAAGGCCTTCCGGCCGAGGCCTTCGTGGCCGCCGACCTCATGACGGAGGAGGGTTGTCTGATCGTTGCCAAGGCCGCCCGCGAACGTCTCGGCGGCGTCGACGTCGTCGTGCACATGCTCGGCGGCTCGGCGGCGCCCGCGGGCGGGTTCGCGGCGCTGGGCGAGGCCGAGTGGCGCCGGGAATTCGACCTGAACTTCTACCCGGCCGTGCGGCTGGACAGGCTGCTCGTGCCCGGCATGGTGGGGCAGGGCAGCGGGGTCGTGATCCACGTCACGTCGATCCAGCGCCTGCTGCCCCTGCCCGAGGCGACCACGGCATACGCGGCCGCCAAGGCGGCGCTGTCAACTTACAGCAAGAGCCTCTCCAAGGAGGTCTCGCCCAGGGGCGTGCGGGTCGTCCGCGTCGCGCCGGGCTGGATCCTCACGGAGTCGTCGAACCACCTCGCGGAGCGCCTTGCCCAGGAGGCCGGCACGGATCTGGAAGGCGGCAAGAAGATCATCATGGATTCGATCGGCGGCATTCCGATCGGCCGACCCACGCGGCCCGATGAAATCGCCAACCTCATCGCCTTCCTGGCGTCAGACCGGGCGGCGACGATCACCGGAACCGAGGTCGTCATCGACGGCGGCACCGTGCCGACGACCTGAACAAGCACCTCATACTCATCAACCTCTCTCCCGAACCACGCGCGGCGAAACACGTCGCGCCGACGATGGAGCACATCCCATGACCAGGAACCCTCTATTGGCCGCCACCACTGCCATCGGCATCTCGGCGGCGACGCTCGCCCACCCCGCAGAGCGGATCCCCGACCACCAGGACATCCGGAACGTGGTGCTCGTCCACGGCGCGTTTGCCGACGGTTCGGGATGGCGCGGCGTCTATGACTGGTCCCGCGGAAACGGGCTCAGTTGAGGGGGGTTCCAGGCACGATCAGTGGCGTGAAGCCGAAGACGACGCCGGGGCTGTCCGGATCGACCGTGACCGTGACGGCGTGGACCTTCGTTTCACCCATCACCTCCAGCCGGGTCACGTTCGGGATCGGCTTGCGGGACGTGTCGAGGAACGAGCCGACCTCGAAAGTGTGAACGTCGCCGTGGATCACCAGCACGGGACGGCCGAACGCCTTTGAGCCGCGTTCCACCGCCTTGATGGTGTTGGCGAAGCCCGAGCTGCGGGGGACGTCGTTTTCACGCTGGGCGATGTCCATCACGTCGGCCTGCCAGGCGAGCACGACGGCCTTGGCGTTCGTCTCCATGGCCCTGCGGAACGCAGCGTCGATCCAGGCCACGTTCGCGGGATCACGCTCGAAGAACTCCATGGCGGTCTTCGCATCGCCGGCTTCCAGGTTGTTGTTGGAGCCGACGACATGGACCGTCGCGAACACGACGCCGTTCTTTTCGAAACGAGCGTTCTCGACCGTCGCCTTGAAGCGATCCATGACCTGCGGCTGGTTCTCGACCGGCATGGGGTTCTTGCCGAGCGATTGACCCGGCGTGGCGAAGAACATGGAGCGCACCTTGGCGAGCCGCTCCAGCGGATCGATGCGCCCGGCCTTCTCGCGGTGGCAGTCGGTCCACTCGTTGTCGCCGATCGTGTAGACGAGCGGCTGCTCGAAGGTTGCGAACTGATCCGACACCTTCTTGAAATTCTCGTCGGTACAAGGGCTGGAGCCCGATTTGATATCGCCGACATGGATGCTGAAGGCCGGCTTTTGGGCGTTGATCCGGGCGATCAGGCGATCGAATTTCTCGTAGTCGGCCGGGATCGTGTAGGGCATGTCGCCCAGCGCAACGAACGTGAAGGCGGCGGGGCCAGGCGTCTGGGCCTGGGCGCCTTGCGTGGCGAAGAACGCCAGAGTTGCGAATGCCAGCCTGCAAAACATGGAACAGTCCCCAAATAGCGTCGGCTTGGCTGGTACCGTGGTTTCGCAACAGCTCGGTGACGCTCCCGTCGGTTCACGTTGGGGCAGTCACCGGCGCGTCATCCCCTCGGGCTAGGGCTGTTGTCCTGCACGGCACGGGATTCGCTCATGGACGACCTTCTGTTCAGCTACGCGGACGAAACCACGCCGCCCTTCAGGCGCAAGGTGATCCGCGCGGTGGAGCGCCTGACGGGGCAGCCCGAGCTGAAGCGCATCTATGTGGACAACCAGCGCCGCCCGCAGCACGGGGAGAGCTTCTGGTCGGCTGCCGTGCGGCGCCTGCGGCTCGACGTGCGCCATGACGCCGGGCGGCTCGCGGCGCTGCCGAAGACCGGGCCTCTCGTGATCGTGGCCAACCATCCTTACGGCGTGCTCGACGGTCTCGTGATCGCCTGGCTGGCCGAGCGGGTCCGGGCGGATTTCAAGATCCTGACGCACGCCGTTCTGCTGCGCGCGCCCGAGGCGGCGCCGCAGCTTCTGCCGGTCGATTTTTCCGGTACGCCCGCCGCCATGGCGACGAATTTGGCGTCCCGCGCCGCCGCCCGCGACCATCTGGCCAAGGGCGGCTGCATTGTGGTGTTTCCGGCGGGCGGCGTCTCGACCTCGCCGGACCGGCTCGGCCGCAAACCGGCGCTGGATGCGCCATGGCAGCCTTTCACCGCCCAATTGATCGAAAAGTCCGGCGCGACGGTCGCGGCGGTCTATTTCGAGGGGCAGAACAGCCGCGTCTTCCAGATCGCGAGCCATCTCAGCCTGACGCTGCGGCTGGCGCTGATCTTTCACGAGGTGCGCAGCCGGATCGGCGCGGAGCTTACCGTCGCCATTGGCGCGCCGGTCGGCTGGAGCGAGCTCGCCCGCGTCGGCGACCGAAAGGCCGTGATGGCGGAGCTGCGCCGCCGTACCGAAGCGCTGGCGTTGGAGCTGCCGCCGAGGTCGTCGCCCGAACGGCGCAGCCTGGCCGTGGAAGGGCTCGCCCGGGTGAAGAACCGGATCAGCCGGCGCTTGCACCGCGCCGAAGCGACGAACTAGTCCAGCCTGCCTGCCGGCTCAGCGGCGCCCGCCGCCGCGACGCAGCGCCGCCGTGAGTCCGAAATAGACCAGCGACGCCGCCAGCACGGCGACCACGCAGGCCAACCAGAAACCGCGGTCGTCCTCCGCGAAAGGCAGCCCCTTGGTGTTCATCCCGAACAGGCCGGTCACCAGGGTGGCGGGCAGGAAGACGGCTGTCAGCATTGACAGGGCGTAGAGCTGGCGGTTCGTCTCGGCCGCGAGACGCGCCGAGATCTCGTCCTGCAGCAGGCGGGCGCGCTCCTGCGTCGAATGCACCTCCTGATGGATGGACTCCAGCCGCTGCGCGATGCGGCCGGCGGCTTCGCGCACATCGGCGGGCAGCCGCAGCGCGGGCGCGAGCTCGACGCGGCGGAACAGGCCCATGAGGCGCGACAGCTGGCGGTTCAGCCGTACGGCGCGCCGGCGCATGGCGCCAATGGAAGAACCGGCCTCCGCGCCGTAGCCCTCGAGGATCTTGTCTTCGATGCTGTCCACTGCGTGGCCGAGCTCGGCGGCGGCGGCGGCGGCCACGACATCCGCCTCGCGGTCCACGATGGCTTCCAGGAGGTCCAGCGCGGACTCGATCGGCCGTCCCGTCTCGACGGCGGTGCGCGTCGCCTCGATGGAGCGCAGGGATTGGCGCCGCCCGGTGATCAACAGGCGTTCGGCGAGGATAAAGCGCAGTTGCGCCAGTTCCTCGGTTTCGTGCGCGAAGTCGAGCTTCAGATCCACGAACACGCCCGCCAGCACGTCGCCCTCGATGTCGACCTGGTCGTGCTGCGTTGAGGCGAGCAGCACCTCCCGGGCCTCGTCGGGTATGAAGGTCTGGCGCGACACCCAATCGCGGCCGCGCTTGTCCACGAGGTTGACGTGAACCCACCAGAAGCGCCCGTCGGGGTCGGGCAACACGGGCGCGGCGTTCTGGGCCAGCGCCGCGCCGCGGCCGTTCTCGTCGAACCTGTAGGCAAACACGATGCCCGGCCGGGTATGCTCGTCAGCCAGGGGTAGCGCCGCGGCGCGGGCCTTCATGCCGGCGGCCGCCGAAGACGCGTGGCGTCAGTTGATCCGAGCCGCATCAGGCTTTCGTAGCTTCCGACGATGCGGCTTCGCCCTTGCGCCTGGAGGATTTGGGGCCCGACGCCGGGACGCTCGCAAGGTCGCCTGTCTTGTCGTTGGCGGCGGTCGGCACTGCCGCAACCGTAGCGTCCGTCTCGGCTGGCTTCGCCTTTGCGGTCTTCACCTTGCCTTTGTGTTTCTTCGGCTTGGTCGACTTTCCCTTGAGCTTGCCGATTGCGCTTTCGATGTGCTTCACCGCGAACGCGTGCAGTTTCTTGAGCGCGCGGCGCTCAGCCTTGAGGGCGTCGAGTTCGGCCTCAACAGCCTTCGTACCGGCCGAGCTCGCCAGGGCGGACATCAGGCCGCCGCGCCCGTCGATGCCTTTCACCTCGCCACGCGCCGACGCCGCCACCTTGCGGGCCTGCTTGGCGTCCTTATGGGCTTCGAGCAGCTTTTCGAATTTCCGAGCTTGTTTGTCAGTCATGCGACCACGCCTCCATTCGTCGGCACTATGATGAGCCCGATTGTCACAATCGAGCGGCGAAGCTTCCGCTTCGCGCCTGGATCTCGGAGGCAGGCTGAACCACATCGGCGGTTCACCCGGTGGCCGGCGTGCAGCGGCCGCGTGCGGGCCCCAGCACGTGCGCGGCCGGATGAACCGACGGATCGCAAACCGATCTCAAAGCCACGCCGAATCTCCGCCCGCATCGTTTCGCGCCGCTCGGTCGCACGACGCCGTGACGCGCCCATGACGCGCCGTGGCGGGTGCGAGCGCGCGATCGGCGCCTCATCTCGTTTGCTCCAGCGATTAAACGGCCGCCCTCCGAACCGGGACTCCTCGCGGCAGAAGGGCGATTTGCAGTCAAAACAGATGCTTAATGACGCTCATTACAGTTGCATGACAAGCACGGCGCACGCACAAAGCAAGGTTCCGGTCGACCGGTGTCCGTGGACGCTCGCAAGAATGTTCTCCGCCCAATCTCTGATCGCCATCCAGCCGCTCCGCCGCGAGAGCATTCGCGCGCCGCGGCGCGTGGAGCCGGCGTGGGCCACCGGGCGATTGGCGTCGCCTGCGGGCGATCCCGCGCCGCCCGGCGCCGAGACCGGCGTGCTGCGCATGCGCGACGGCGTGCAGGTGCGCTTCGCGTCCTGGCGGCCGCGCGGTCCGGCGCGCGGCACGATGTGGGTCTTGCAGGGCCGCGCCGACTTCATCGAGAAATATTACGAGACCGTGCGCGACCTGCTGAACCGGGGTTTCGCGGTCGCAACCTTCGACTGGCGCGGGCAGGGCGGTTCGCAGCGCCTCGTCGCCGATCCGCGCATGAACCACGTCGAAAGCTTCGATCCTTATGTCTTGGACTTGCAGGAGATCGTGACGCGTCGGTGGTTCGCGGGCCTGCCCCGGCCGTTTCACGCCCTGGCGCACTCCATGGGCGCCAATGTTCTCCTCCAGGCCCTCGCGCGCAATCACGGCCTGTTCGCGAGCGCCGTGTTGACCGCGCCCATGATCGAACTGGCCGCGAACCTTCGCCCGAACGCGGCCAAGATGGTCGCGGCGGCGCTCACCGCCTCGGGCTTCGGCCAGGCGGCGATCCCGGGCGGGGGGCGAGGCGCCGAGGTGGCGGCGCCGTTCCGCCCTGACAATCTGCTGACCGCGTGCCCGGTCCGGTATGGACGCGCCGCCGCCATGGCGTTCCAGGCGCAGCACCTCACCGTCGGTCGTCCCACGGTCGGCTGGGTCAACGCCGCCGCGCAGGCCATGCGGGCGTTGCGCGAGGCGCCGCCCGTCACTACGCCGTTGCTGATAACGGCCGGCGACCGCGACCGCGTCACCTCCACGGCCGCCGCCCTGGCGCACTGCGGGACGCTGCCGAACGCCCGCACGGTGGCGCTGGCCGACTGCGCGCACGAGGTGCTGCTCGAAACTGACCCTGTCCGCGCCCGCTTCTGGGGCGCGTTCGACGCGTTCATGGGCCGGTAGGCGGGCGCCCGGGAAGGCGGTCGCCGGTAGCGCTGGCGGGGTGTCCTGCGCGCCGAGGCTTGCGAGCGAACCCGGCTTGGATCGGTTGCCGTATTGAAAATGCCGCGACATGCGCCTACGTCCCGCCGGATGGCGAACTCATGGCGGGGCGTGCTGCGCAACTGGGCCTTGGCGGCCATCGGGATGGGCCTCGGCGCGCTCGTCTTTATCGTCGCAGTCGACCCTTATGATGCAGGTCAGGTATCGCATCTCGGGCTGGGCTACACGCGGGCGCAAGCCCCGCGCACCGCGCATGCAAGCAGGGCCCGAGATCCCGCGTTCGACGCCGCAATCATCGGGAATTCGCACGTGCAACTGCTGAGCCCGGTCCGCCTCGGGCAGGCGACGGGCGCCCACTTCGTATCGCTTGCGGTTCCAGGCTCGGGAGCGCCGGAACAAAAAGCCTTGCTGGATTTTTTCCTGCGCCGACATCCACAGCCCGCCAAAGCGGTTGTGATTGGGATCGACGAATACACCTGCCGCGCCGGCGCAGCCAGCCAGGAGCAATTGCAAGGCGGCCCCTTTCCATTCTGGCTGTATGCGCCTGATTTCTGGACCTACGCCAAAGGCGCATTCCGGTCCGCCGTATTCGGGGACGCCGTCTCCCTCGTGCTTGGTGTGGGGGGCGCAAACGTGCTGGCCGGCCGAGACGGATACTGGAACTACGAACTCGGTCGGACATGGCGTGAACCGGAGGCGGCAGTGGCGGTCCGGACCATGTCGCTGGCGGAGAGCCCAGGACCATTCCTTGGTCTTGGGGTTCTGGGGGAGATGCTCGACGAGATCCCTCCGCTCACGCCCGTTATCCTCGTGCTTACGCCAGTTTACGCCCCGTGGCGGCCGAGCAGCGAGAGCCCGGCCGCTGCGGCCGAGATCGCTTGCAAAGCAGCCATTTCGAGGGTTGCGGCCCGCGCAAACGTGAAAGTCATCGATTTCCGAGGCGATACCGCGCTGACCCGCAATCCGAGATCATTCTGGGACGGCTCGCACGTCACAGAGGAGGCGGCGCTGCGCATCGAAGCAGCCATCGCGGAAGGATTGCAGGCCCTCTCTCACTGAGTGAACAGGCCATCGATGCCGTTTGGCCTTCTGCTACGCGGATTACGTTGGCCGCAGGTCCGGCATGGGCTGGTAAACGACGACAAGATCGAGCGGGTCGCCCACGCAATTGGCCCAGCCCGGCGGACCGCGCCGACGATAGCATCGACCTTGGCCAACGACGGGCTGTTCCCGGTTTTGGTTCAAGGCCGATGAGCCCGACTTGCCTCGCCAGCGTAACGATCGATGGCGGCTCGGGCGTTGAAGAGAAGGCGGCCTGGTCCAAGCTCCTGGTCAAGTCGGGCGTTGCGCACGACGGACAGCACATCGGGGTTCAGTCCGACGAGCCAGGCTTCTATGCCGGCCTTTTCTGCGCGGCGCAGGCCACCGCGCAGCATTTCCAGTGCGCTGTATTCCAGATCCGGAACCCGGCTCAAATCGAGCACGAGAACCCGTGGCCGAGCGTCCGCCACGAATGTCGCAATGCGATCGGCTACGACCTGGGCGTTTCCGAAATACAGGCGGCCTGCGGGGCGCAGGATGAGGAGCCCTTCGAAAGTCTCATCGTCGGGGTGCTCGGGCGAGACTGGCCGAAGCACGTCGGCCCCCCGCTTGCGGCCGATGATGGAGATACGGGGCTGCGCCGTCTGTCTTGCGAGACCCACCACGGACAGAATGATCGCCACGACAATGCCTTGCAGGGTGCCGAAGACCAGGACGCCGATAGCGGCGACCACGGCCCAGTGAAATTCCATGCGCCGCACGCGGTAAATCGACAAGAACTCCGCCGGCTGAATCAGGACCACTGAGTAGAAGATGACGATGGAGGCCAGCGTTGCTTGGGGCAGGAAGCCAAGCAGCGGAGCGAGAACCAGCATCGTGGCAAGCGCGGCCGCGGCGGTGACCAGCGAGGCCCGTTGCGAGTGGGCGCCCGCGGCGCGGGCTACTCCCGTTTGCGAGGCGCCGCCGCCTGCCGGCATTGCGCCAAGCAGCGCACCGCCGAGGTTGGCCGCCCCGGTCGCGATCAGTTCGCGGTTGGCGTCGATCGGTGGGTCGTCCTGATCGGCGAAAGCGCGCCCAGCCGCGACAGTCTCAGTAAAGCTCATCAAGGCGATTCCGAACGCGCCGGGCAACAGGTCTCGGACCAGAGTGAGGTCCGGCATTGTCAGTGACGGTAGTCCCTTTGGGATGAAGCCGACCGTGCTGACTCCCGAGGCGCTAAGCCCTAAGGCCCACGAGGCGAGAATGGCTCCGGCGACGATCACGAGCGGAGCCGGGGCGCCGGGCTTCAGTCTCTTCAACGCCACGAGGGCGCCAAGGCTCACGGCGGCGATCGCGACGGTGTACATCGACGTTTCCGGCAGAGATCGTGCGACGCTCAACGCATCAGTGAAGAAGGATTGCTTTGGAACATGCAGCCCCAGCAGCTTGGGGGTTTGGTCCAGCACGATCACAAGGCCAATTCCGGCCTTGAACCCGGTCAGTACAGGGACCGAGATGAAGTTGGCGACGAAGCCGAGCTTGAGAACTCGCGCCAGGATAAGGACGATCCCGACAAGCGCCACAAGGGTTGCGACGGCCCGGCCCGCGTCTTCGCCATCAACAGCCAGACTTTCGAGCTCCGCGCCTGTCAGGATGCCGAGCGTGGTCGTCGAGCTGACGCTCAGCACGCGCGACGATCCCAGGAGGGCGTAGATCGCCATCGGCGCAAACGCCGTATAGAGGCCCACCGCTACCGGTAGGCCCGCCACCGAGGCGTAGGCCATGGCCTTCGGCAGCACGACAGCAGCGGCGGTAAGACCCCCCGTGAGGTCTTGAATGAAGCCGCGCCGCGCGTCGGCAGGCGCCGTATTTTCGGAATTATTCTCTGCTTGTAGGGAGTGCTTCACCTGCGAAGTTTAGGCGAACGCGGCTGTCATTCGGCTGAGCGAGATCAGTTTCCTTTCAAGGTCGCCAATCAGCAAAGGTGGTCTAGCCAGCAATCAGGCTTCGGAGGCGCGGCGGGTGGGACTCTTCGATAAGGCTCGGGAGTGGGCAAGAGCCGTAAAAAGGGACGTGGTCGCCCTCTGGCTCGCCGCCCGGCATCCGTTGACGCCCTGGTACGCCAAACTGGTCGCCGCCCTGGTGGCCGCCTACGCCTTGAGCCCGATCGATCTCATCCCCGATTTCATACCCGTGATCGGCTACCTGGATGATCTCATCATCGTGCCGCTCGGGATCCTCCTGATGGTGCGGCTCATCCCCCTGGAGTTGATCGCGGAACTGCGGGCTGCAGCGGCGGCAAGGCATGATCGGCCGGTCAGCTGGGTCGGAGGCGGACTTGTCGCCGCGATCTGGATCACCGCTGCGGCCTACTTGGCATGGATGTTCTGGCCCTTCGCGGGGTGGGGTCTGGCGACACGCCCATTCCGTTGAGGCCGCCGGTCCGGGACCGGCTCCGCGCCTCTCACTCCGCACCGGGTTGCGAACGGACGAAATCATCGACGTCCTGGGCGGTCGGGATGCTGGCGCCGCCGCCCCATCGCGTGCATTTCACACCGGCGACGAGGCTGGCGAAGCGCATCGCGTCGTGAGCGGGCAGGCAGCGCGCGAGCGCCAACGCGAAGGCGCCGTGGAACACGTCGCCGGCCGCGAGGGTGTCGATCGCCACGATCCGGAGCGCGGGTTCGTGATGTGCGCCGTCGGCGTCCACCCAGGTGACTCCACCATCGCCCAGCGTGACCGCGACAAGCTGCTGCCCGCCGGCGTCCCGGATCGCGGCCAAGCGGCGGATCTCGTCGCCCGGCCCGGCCAGAAGCTCGAGCGCGGGCGCGGAAAAGACGACGTGCGAGGCCAGCGGCGCGAGCCGCGCCAGAGCGGCGGGGTCGGGCGTGACGTCGGCGTCCAGAACGGACGGCAGCCCAAGCGCGCGGGCGCGCAGCAGGACGCGCTCCGCCGCGTCGGGCCAGCGCAGGTCGGCCAGCACCGCATGGTGGCGGCCGACTTCGTCGAGCGGAAGCCAGCTCGCGTCGGCGTCGAGGTTCGGGTCGGTGAACACGAAGATCACGCGCTCGCCGTCGGGCGTTACGCCTACAGAGGAGATTCCGGAGCGGGTGTCGGCGCAACGGCGGACACGCCCGACATCCACGCCGCTTCGGACCAGGTCATCGATGATGCGGTCGCCCTGGAGGTCGGCCCCGATGCGGGCCCAGAGCGTGGCCCGGCCGCCTTGGCGGGCCACCGTCAGGGCGGCGTTCGCGGCGGGGCCCCCGACCGAGCAGGCGAAATCGGACGCATAAATCTTGGTCGCCCGCTTCGGGATCTCCTTGAGCGCGAAGATCTCGTCGAAAACCGCGATACCGACGCACAACACCGACGGCGTATTCCGTCCGTCGCCTTCCTCGCCCTGCTTGGCCGCCACCACATCCTCCGGCAGTTCGCGCCGCTTTGCGCGGCATCGTTGTTCGCGCTTCCCTGCGCTTCTCGGCACGAGCGTAGAAGGGCGCCTCGCGTTGCGCCAACCCGCCCCAATTCCCGCATCATATGTGGGATTGTGTGAGATTGAAATGTGGTGTTACGTTGTAGTGAGCAGCTCGTAGAAGTTGCCATCCAGGAGGAAACACCATGCTGCGCCGTTCCATGCTCGGCCTGATGGGCGGCATCGCCCTCGCGGTTGCGACGCCCGTTCTCGCTCAGGACAAGCCTGTCACCATCCGCGTCGCGAGCGCTTTTGACCAAGGCACCGACATGATGAAGGCGGCGCAGAAATTCGCCGACCTCGCGCGCGAGCGCAGCAAGGGCTCGATCGACGTCAAGCTCTTCGCCGGCGGCCAAATGGGCGGCGAGAAGGACAATGTCGAGGCGCTGAAGCTCGGCGAACTCGAGATGGCGGTGTTCGGCACCTACCCGATCGTCTCGCTGGCGCCGAAGTATTCGTTCTTCGACGCGCCCTTCGTGTTCCGCGACAAGGCCCATGTCTACAAGACCTGGGAAGGCAAGCTCGGGGCCCAGGTGCGCGACATCTTCGAAAAGCAGCACGGGCTGCACACGGTCGGGATGATGGGCCGCGGATATCGGCACCTCACCTCCAACACGGCCATCAACAGCGTCGACGACCTCAAGGGCATGAAGATGCGCATGGGGCAGTCCCGTCCCTTCATCGACGCGTTCACGTCGGTCGGGGCCATCGTGGTGCCGATCGCGCTGCCCGAACTGTTCACCTCGCTCAAGCTCGGCGTCGTTCAGGGCTCGGATGGGCCGTTCGACCAGATCTACACGTTCAAGCTGCAGGAAGCGCAGAAGTACATCGCCGTCACCGGCCACCTCTACGCCACCTCGCTCTGGCTGATGAACGATCGCTTCTACAAGGGGCTGAGCGCCGACCAGAAGCAGATCGTGGATGCGGCCGCCAAGGAGGCGCTCGCCTATGGGGACGAGCTCTCGGGCAAGAGCGAGAAGGAGCTGGGCGACAAGCTGCAGGCCGCCGGCATGACCTTCACCAAGCCGGACTACGCGCCCTTCATGGCCAAGGCCAAGCCCGCCATGGACAAGCTTTTCGCGGATCTCTGGTCCGTGACGAGCGCGGGCGAAATCGCCGCCATCCAGTAACCGTCAGCGCCGGACGGGCCACGCGCCCGTCCGCCCCTCGCAGGAACCCTCCCGCATGGCCCGGCTGAACCGGTATCTCGACGTCTTCGCGGCGCTGCTGTTCGCCGCCGCCCTGTTTCTCGTGAACCTGCAGATCGTCTGCCGTTTCGTGCTCTCGATCTCTGCGCCATGGACCGAGGAGGTGAGCCGCCTCGTGTTTATCTGGCTCGCCTTCGTGGGCGCGGCGATCGGCGCACGGGAGGGCTCGCTGATCGTGATCGATACGCTGCCCGAGCTCATCGGCGCGCGCTGGACGGTCGTGATGGGGCCGCTGGTGCGGATCGTCAGCCTGGCGATCATCCTGTTCCTGTTCGTGGGCAGCATCCCGCTGGTGATGTCGGTATGGCCGACCACGCTCGCGACGGTGGACTGGATCTCCAACGGCTGGGCCTACCTGGCGTTCACGGCGAGCTTCGGCCTCATGGCCCTCTACGCCATGGCCCCGCTGGTGCTCGACGCGCGACGGCTCCTCGGAGGAACACGCTGATGGCCGGCGCCTATGTGTTCGTGCTGCTCGCGATGTTCATCGCCGCCGTGCCGGTGGCGTTCTCGCTGGCCGGGACATCCATCGTCATCACCATCCTGGAGCGCGGCGTCGGCTTCAGCCCGGCCTTCATGGTGCAGAAGGCGGTGTCCGGCATCGACAACTTCATGCTGCTCTCGGTGCCGTTCTTCATCTACGCCGGCAAGGTGATGAATGTCGGCGGCGTCACCCACCGCATCTACGCCTTCGCCAAGTCGCTGGTCGGCTCCGTGCAGGGCGGCCTCGCGCAGGTCAACGTCATCGCGAGCATCATCTTCGCGGGCATGACCGGCACCGCCGTGTCGGAGGCGGCCGGCCTTGGCACCGTGGTGATGAAGTCCATGCGCGAGGAGGGCTACAAGCCCGATCTCGCGGTTGCGATCGTGGCGGCGTCCTCGACCATCGGGCCGATCATCCCGCCCAGCGTGCCGCTGGTGATCTATGCGCTGATGGCGAATGTCTCCGTCGGCGGCATGCTGCTGGCCGGCGTGGTGCCGGGCCTGCTCATGGGTCTGTCCCTGATGGTGTGGATCGCCGTGCTGGCGCGCCGCACAAACCTGCCGCGCGGCGAGCGCTTCCGGCTCGCCACCGTGTGGGCCACCTTCAAGGACGGCTTCCTGCCGCTGATGACGCCCGTGATCCTGATCGGCGGCATCGTGTCGGGCGTGTTCACGCCCACCGAGGCCGCCGCCATCGCGGCGCTCTACGCCACCATCCTGTCGGTGTTCGTGTATCGGGCGGTGGGCCTGCGCGAGCTCATCGAGATCGCACGCTCGACCGTGGTCGACACCGGCGTGATCATGCTCGTGGTCGCGATGGCGATGATCTACGGCTACCTCGTCACCAGGGCGGGGCTGACGGACGCCATGGTGGCCGGCATGGCGAGCATCTCGACCGACCCGCACGTCGTCGGCCTGATGATCATCGGCTTCCTGCTGATCGTCGGCTGCTTCCTGGAGGCGACCGCCGCCATCATCATCCTGACGCCGGTGCTGCTGCCGATCATGCAGGTGAGCGGGCTCGACCCGATGCACATGGGCGTCGTGATCGTGCTCACGATGATGATCGGGCTGCTGACGCCGCCCTTCGGCATGGTGCTGTTCGTGCTGAACCGGATCACCGGCATCAGCCTGCACCGCATCGTCGTGGCGGTCGCGCCCTTCATCATCCCGCTGCTCGCCGTGGACGTGCTGCTGCTGTTCTTCCCCGCGCTGGTGCTGATCGTGCCGCGCCTCCTGATGTGACCCGCATTGGACCTGCCGATGACCGTCTCGACCTCCTCGACCCTCCGCCCTCTCGCGCCCGCCTTGCGGGACGCGGAGGCCGGCGGCTACGCGCTGGGCTCCTTCGCGCCGCGCTACACCAGCATGATCGCCCCCGTGCTGCGCGCCGCCATGAAGGCGCGATCGCCCCTGATCGTGCAGATCTCACAGCGCGAGTTCGAGCGCTACGGCACCGTGCCACGCCAGTTCGCGGACGCGTTCTTTGCCGCCGTGGAGGCCGAGGGGCTGGACGTGCCCGTCGTGCTGCACCTCGACCACACCTTCGAGATGCGGGTCATCGAGGCCGCCATGGATGCGGGTTTCACCTCGGTGATGATCGACCAGTCGGCCAAGCCGCTGGAGGAAAACATCGCCGTCAGCGCCGAGGTTGTGCGCGCCGCCCATGCGCGCGGCGTCTCCGTGGAGGCGGAGCTCGGCAAGATCGGAACCACCGACTTCATTGAGACGGACGAGGACGAGGAGCACTTCACCGACCCGCAGGAGGCGCTTCGCTTCGTCAACGAGACGGGCGTGGACGCGCTCGCGGTGGCGGTGGGCACGCTGCACGGCCATTACATCACCCGCCAGCCCCGCGTCGACCTCGCCCGCCTGGCGGCCATCCGGGCGCTGACGCCCGTGCACCTGGTGCTGCATGGCGGCTCCGGCGTGCCGCCGCACATGATTCACGACGCCATCCGCATCCCGGGCGGCGGCGTCAGCAAGGTCAACATCGCGACCGACCTCGAGCACGCCATGCTGACGGCGCTCGGGCGCACCGAGCGCATGAGCGACGAGGCTTGCCGGGCGCTGCCGGCCGAGCAGATGAAGTTGGCGCAGGACGCGGTGGAGCGCACCGTGACCGACAAGATCGAGACTTATCTGCTCAGCGCAGGCAAGGTCTGATCCGAGTCGCGCGCCCATCCGGGCTCGCCGAGCGGGAGAACGCCCCATGTTGAGCGCCGAGAGGAACCGCCAGCTGCGGCGCCGCCTCTTCGAGCGCGGCAGCATCCGGGTCTCCGAGGAGGCGAGGGCGTTCGGCGTTTCGGAAGAAACCATTCGGCGCGACATCAAGGCGATGGCGGCCGAGGGCGTGGCGGATGCGGTGTTCGGCGGCGCCGTGCTGCGCCCCGCCACCACCCTGGAGGCGCTCGGCATCCCGCCCGTGGACAGGCGCGGGCAGGTTCAGGAGCACGCCAAGGCGGCGATCGGCGCGGCCGCGGCCGCCATGGTGGAGCCCGGCCAGACCGTCATCATCGACGCCGGCACCACCACGCTCGCGCTGGCGCAGCGCCTGCGTCAGCTGCGCGGGCTGACCGTGATCACCAACGCCATTCCGGTCGCGCAGGTCTGCGCCAGCATTCCGGATTCCGTCACCTACGTGATCGGCGGCAAGCTCGTGCCCGGCTCCATGAGCATGATCGGCCCGCAGGCGCAGCGCGAGCTCAGCCAGTTCAGCGCCGACTGGGCCTTTCTGGGCGCGGCGGCCGTGGACGTCGAGCGCGGCTTCACCAGCGCCGACCCGTTCGAGGCCGAGATCAAACGGGCCATGATCGCGGCCGCGGCCCAGACCGCCATTCTGGCGGACGCCACCAAATTTGGCTCCCGCCGCTTCGCGACGTTCGCGCAGGCCGGCGACGTCGGCCATGTCGTCACCACCGCTGATGCGCCGCCCGACGCCGTGGCCTGGCTGGAAGCGGCCGGCGCCAAGGTGCAGTTATGCCAACTCCGGCTCCAGGAGCCCGCCCTATGAGCACCCCCACCGTCGCCATCCTGCACACCGCTCCCGCTACCGTGGACCTGTTCGGCCGCATGCTGCGCGAGCGTTCGCCGGGGCTGCGCATTCTAAACCTGCTCGACGACACCATCCTGCCCGAGCTGCGCGACAACGGCGGCGACCTGTCGGCGGTTGCGCCGCGCTGGTCCGGCTACGCCCGCACCATGCGCGAGCAGGGGGCCCACCTCATTCTCAACGCTTGTTCGTCGATCGGCGAACTCTGCGCCCAGGTGGAGCCTGAGGTGGGGGTGCGGATCGTCCGCGTCGACGCCGGCATGGCCCGCGAGGCGGTTGGCCGCGGGGCCCGGATCGCCGTTGTGGCGACCCTGCCCACCACGCTGCGTCCGACCGCCGGGGTGATCGGCGACGCGGCGCGCGAGGCCGGGCGTGAAGTCGCGGTCGAGTCCATCCTGGTAAACGGCGCCTACGAGGCGCTGCTGCGCGGCGACGCCGCCGACCACGACAGTCGCATCCTGGCGGCGCTCACGGGCGCGGCCGACCGCAACGACGTGGTCGTCCTCGCCCAGGCCTCCATGGCCCGCGTCGCCGCGGCGCTGTCGCCCGCCGCCCGAGCGAAGGTGCTGGCCAGTCCAGCCTTCGCGGTGAATGACGTCATCGCCGCACTGGGGATTGAAGCCGTCCACGCACCGTGAGCTGCGGCCGACCTCCTCGGATCTTTCCCGGAGCTGGATCTGCGCCGGCCGCGGTGGGCTGCGCCTCGTGGTAGCGCGGTCGCAGTTCGGCAGCAGACCGAACCGAGCTTCAAGGAAATCATCTCGCCTTCGTGCGTTAGGCTTGAGTGTGCCCTATCGCTCGCCCGTATCGGGCTTTTACGCGGAGGCGCCGTTCTGGCGCTCGCATTGGCGGCCGCCGGCGCAGCGGCCTGGATTCTGTCGGCCCCGCGCCCGGCGGTCGCCGCGAGCGCGCAGGCCGAACCGGGCGGCGACGCCGAGCGCGGGCGGCTGGTGTTTCTGGCCGGCGACTGCGCGTCCTGCCACGCGTCTCCGGGCCAGGAGGACCGCCTGCGGCTCGGCGGCGGCATGGCGCTCGGATCACCCCACGGGGTGTTTCGCACGCCCAACATCTCGCCGGACCCGGACCATGGGATCGGCCGCTGGACCGATGCGGACCTGGCCAACGCCCTGTTGTCCGGCGTGTCCCCGGACGGACGGCACTACTACCCGGCGTTTCCCTACACCAGCTACGCGCATATGCGCCCGCAGGACGTACGAGACCTGATGGCCTATTTGCGAACGCTTCCGCCGGTCGCGGGCGCGCCGCACGCGCATGAGGTCGGTTTCCCATTCACGGTGCGGCGGGCGATCGGGCTTTGGAAGCTGCTCTACCTGGATCGTCGTCCGATCGAGCCCGATCCGGGGCGCAGCGACGCCTGGAACCGCGGGCGCTACCTGGTGGAGGCCGTGGCCCACTGCGCCGAGTGCCACTCCAGCCGCAACGTCGCGGGCGCGATCCGGGAAGAGACGCGGTTCGCCGGCGGGCCCGACCCGGAGGGCGCCGGCTTCGCGCCCAACATCACGCCGGCCGCCATCGGCGACTGGAGCGAGGCCGACCTCGTAGAGCTGCTGACCAGCGGGCGCACCCCTGCGGGAGCGTATGTCGGCTCCACCATGGCGGACGTAGTCCATAATGCGAGCCAGTTGCCCGTAGAGGACCGGGCCGCCATCGCGAGCTATATCCGCAGCTTGCCGGCGCGGCCCACACCCAAGCCCTGATGAGCGTCGCCGCCTTCAGTGAGCGTAAAGCCAGGCGGCGACGTCGCGCGCCTCCGCCTCGGTGAGGCCGGTCGCCGGCATGGCGGAGCGGGGCGAAACGCTTTGCGGGTCGACGATCCAGCGCACCAGGTTCTCGCCGGTGTTGCGCAACACGCCGCCGACGAACACCCGCTCGCGCAGACCCTCCAGAGACGGCGCAACCTTGCCGTCCGCGCCGGGCACGCCCGGGATGGTGTGGCAACCGGCGCAGCCGTAGCGGATCATCAGCGCGGGGGCGCGTGCGGCGTCGCCATGGGTTAGCGCGGCTGCGACGGCGGTGGTCTGCTGGCGGTGCTGCAGGGCCTTCCAGCCCAGCAGGCCGGCGCCCGCAAGCAGGCCCAAAGCGAGGCACGCGCCCACGACCAGCAACGCTCCGTGCTGCGACTGCGCAGGGGCGAGGTCGCGCGCTGGGTCGTCGGTCGCGTCAGGCCCGGTCAGGGAGCCGCCAAGCAGCCGTCCGCCGGCAAAGCCCGCCAAGGCGGCCAGCGCGGTCAGGGAGAGAAGCGCCCTTGCCCTCGTCATGGATCGGCCTCCAGAGGGATTGGCGTCCAGGTCCGGCCCGAGCCGCGGATCCATAGCGCCGCGAAGCAGAGCGCCGCCACGGCGTAGATCGTGCCGACGGGGGCCCACATCACCAGCCCGGCGATCTGCTGGTCCTCCAGCGGGGTCAGCCCGGCGCGCTCGGCCCCGGCCGTCTGGCGCAGATAGAGCACGCGCGGGGCGAGTGCGATCAGGGCGCCCAGCACGCTCATGTGGATCATCGTGAGCGTCACATGGCCAAAGGCCTCCCCAGTCGAGGCGCGGTAGAACATCGACCACCAGAAGATCAACCCGGCGGCCAGGAAGCTGGCGTGCTGCAGAAGATGCACGGCCGTGGAATCCAGCGACGTCTCGAACAGGGCGGGCGCGTGCCACGCCCAGAGCACGACGGCATGAAGCGCCGTCGCGCTGACCGGATGAACGAAAGACGACCAGGCCGCCCGGGCGGCGCGGCTGCGCAGGGCGGCGCCTATGGCGTGGCGCGCGGTGGCGGGGAACGCCCATAGCGCCGGGCCGAGCGGCCTGCCCAGGACCAGCAGCGGCGCGGCGACCGCCATGACGATCTCGTGCTCCACCATATGGGCGGTGAAGAGCCGCTCACCCCAGGCATGGAGGGGCGAGACGAGCGCCAGCGCCAGGGCCAGCCAGCCGGCCGCGAAGGCGCCCGTGCGCAACGCGCGGCCGTGCGAACACCGCCGCGTTTGGCCGCGCAGGCGCAGCGTTCCACGCCCGACGAGCGCGGCGGCGGCGACGAGCGTTGCGACGACCAGGGGGTTGAACGTCCAGCCCGGATCATCGGCGTGCGGTCCGCCATGGGCGCAGGCGGGCGCGGCGGCGACGAACACGGCGGCGCCCAGCGCCGCGACAAGGATGGCGCGCGGGCTCATAGCCGCGGCGCCCAATACAGGCAGGCGTAGAGCGGCAGCCAGGTGGCGACAACGAAGTTCCAGTAAAGCGCGTTGTCCTGCACGTCGCCGACGCGGCGGGGATTGTCGCCGTGCCGCGTAAACATCAGCACGGTGAGCACGAGTGTGTCGGCAAGGTCAGTGACGATGTGCGTGGTGTGCAGGCCGAGCAGCGTCCAGACGATCGACCCGTAGGCGTTTGTGTCCCAGTTCACGCCGAGCGCCATGAACTCGTAGACGCGAGGGACCAGCGGCGCGACGCCGAGGACGCTCATCGTCACCATCCCGATCCGCACCTTGCGCAAGTCGCGGCTGCGAGCCCAGCGCGACACCAGGATGTTGGGAGCCACGCTGGCGACGAGCAGGATAGTCACCAGCGTTCCGGCCGCGAGCCGCGGCGGCGGGGCTCCCGGCGGCCATTCGGTCGCGAGGCTCTGCAGGTAGAAATACATCGCGATCACGAGGGCGAAGCCCGTGCCCTCGATGAGCATGAACGCCAGCGTGCCCCACCAGGTCGGCGAAGCGACGCCCCAGCCGTGCAGGGGCAGCGCGGAAACGTCGAGGGCAGGGCGCTCCTTCATCCTTCATCCTCGGCGATGCCCTTGGGCCAGAACCAGCCGATCAGCGCCACGGCCATCGGCACAGATCCCCACACGACCGCCCAAGGCGTGAAGATGGAGGCGATCAGCATGATCGCGGTGGCGATGGCCGCCAGCAGGGGCCAGATCGAGTCGCCCGGCGACGATTCCCGCGCCTCCGGCTTCGCGGCGCCGACCGATGTCACCAGGAGTTCGCGGCGCTCCACGCGCAGGCCCGTGACGACCGGAAGCGCATTCGGCTCGGCCCATAGCGGGGCCGCATCCGTGCAGACGGGGAGATGCGCGAAGTTGTAGGGCGGAGGCGGCGAGGCTGTCGCCCATTCGAGCGTCGGCGCGTCCCAGGGGTTTTCCCCAGCGGGCGGCCCCCTGAGCAGGCTGCGGACAACGTCGACGAAGAACAGCAGGAAGCCGGCCGCCAGCACGACCGAGCAGAGGCTCGCAAAGAAGTTGAGCCCGCCCCAGCCCATCTCGGGCTGGTACGTGTAGATCCGCCGCGGCATGCCCTGCAGGCCGAGGATGTGCATGGGAAAGAACGTCAGGTTGAAACCGACGAAGAGCAGCCCGGCCACCCAGCGGCCGAGGCGATCGCTCATCATCCGCCCGGTGAACTTCGGGAACCAGTAATAGACCGCGCCGATGAGCGGGAACACGGCGCCGCCGACGAGCACGTAGTGGAAATGAGCCACCACGAAATAGGTGTCGTGCACCTGCGCGTCGAGCGGCACGGAAGCCACCATCACGCCCGTGAGGCCGCCCGCCACGAAGGTGATGATGAAGGCCACGACGAACAGCAATGGCGGGCGCCACACCGGCCGGCCGCTCCAGATCGTCGCCAGCCAGCAGAACATCTGCACGCCGGCCGGGATGGCGATCGCCATGCTGGTGGCCGTGAACACGCTCGCGCCGACCGCAGGCAGGCCGGTGACGAACATGTGGTGTACCCAAAGGCCGAACGACATGACGCCGATGGCGATGATCGACAGCACGATCGCCAGATAGCCGAAGACCGGCCGCCGGCAGAAGGTTGGCAGGATGGCGGACACCATGCCGGTCGCCGGCAGGAAGATGATGTAGACCTCGGGGTGCCCGAAAAACCAGAACAGGTGCTGCCACAGCAGCGCGTCGCCGCCTTCGGCCGGATTGTAGAAATGCGTGCCGACGAGGCGATCCAGGATCAGCGTCGTGCTCGCCACCATGATGGCCGGCATGGCCATGATGACCAGGAACGAGGTCACCAGCATCGACCAGGCGAAAATCGGGATCCGGTCGAGCGACATTCCGGGCGCCCGCTGCTTGAACACGGTCACGACGATCTCGATGGCCACCGCCAGCGCGGCGATCTCCGTGAAGGTGATCATCTGCGCCCAGATGTCGGCGCGCTTGCCCGGCGCGAACTGCGGACCCGACAACGGCACGTAGGCGAACCACCCGACGTCCGGACCCATGTCGACCAGGAAGGCCGTCCACAGCAGCAGCCCACCGCACAGGTACGTCCAGTAGGAGAAGGCGTTGAGGCGGGGGAACGCGATGTTGCGCGTGCCCACCATCAGGGGGACCAGGTAGATCGCCATGGCCTCCATCACCGGAACGGCGAACAGGAACATCATGTTCGAGCCGTGCATGGTGAAGACCTGCGCGTAGAGGTCCGCCGAGAGGATGCGCGCTTCCGGCCAGGCCAGTTGCAGCCGCATCAGCATCGCCAGCACGCCGCCCAGGGCCAGGAACACGAAGGCCGTGACCACGTAGCGCCGGCCGATGATCTTGTGGTCCACCGTGGTGAGCGCGCCCCACACGCCGCCGCGCGACCGCCAAAGGGCGTCGAGCTGCCGCTCCAGCAGCCCGCGCTCGGTCTCGCGGTCGCGCTGGTCGCGGCGGATTGCGGCGGCCAGGTCGGCTTGGGCGCTCATCGCAGGCCCGCCAGATAGGCGGAGACGGCGCGCAGCTCATCGGGCGCGAGGGGCGTCATCGGCATCAGGTTCCCGGGCTTGATGGTCTGCGGATCGGCGATCCAGGCGGCCAGCGAGCCCCGCGTCACCGGCAGCAATCCGGCCGCGATGGTGGCGCGTCCGGCCACATGGGTGAGGTCCGGGCCGACCGTGCCCGCGGCGGGGGTTCCGCGCACGGCGTGGCACGACGCACAGTTGCGCCGCGTGAGCACGGCCAGGCCTTCGCGCGCCTCGTCGCTCGCGGGCGCGGCGGCTGGAGCGGCCTGCTCGGCGCGCCAACGCTCGAAGGCTTCGGGCGCTTGAGCGACGACGATCAGGGACATGTGTGCGTGCTGGAGACCGCAGAACTCGGCGCATTGGCCGCGATAGACGCCCTCGCGCTGCGCCGTGAATACGAGCGTGGTGTCGCGGCCCGGGATCATGTCGCGCTTTCCGGCGAGGCTCGGGATCCAGAACGAGTGGATCACGTCGCTGGCGGCGAGCTCGATGCGCACCGGGCGGCCGACCGGCACGTGGATCTCGTTGGCGGTGACCACCGTGCGGTCGGGCCGCGGGTCGGGATAGGTGATCTCCCACCACCACTGGAAGCCGGTGACCCGGATCGGGAGCGCGTCCGCGGCCTGGGCCTCATAGTGGCGGCTGGCGAAGAAACTCGCCGCCGTGAGCCCGACCAGGGTGAGCACGGTGATGACCGCGCCGGCCGCCACGACGCGGCCCATGCGGCGCTCGGAGCTGGGATCGGGCCGCAGGTCCGGCCCGTCCGCGGCGGAACCGCGCCGGCGCAGCAGGGCGGCGGCCAGGATGGCCGCCACGAGAAGCCAAACCACGCTGCAGACCGTGAGAAACAGCAGGAAGTGGTCGCGCAGTCCGCCGGCCTGCGGCCCCTGCGGATCGAGCGCGGACTGCCACCCGGCGCAGCCGGAGAGCCCCGCCGCGGTAGCCGGCGCAAGCAGGATGCGGACGTGCCGCAGCGCGCGCGCGACCAAGTCAGGAACTCCCCGGACGACGCGGCTCGAACGCCGCCGGGGCGCGGTTCTCGGCCGGGCGCGGCTGCATCTGGTCATTGCGGCTGGTCGCCCCGGTCACGGCCTTGTAGCTGCCGACGCTGCGGACGTAGCCGGCGAGCTGCCAGATCTGCTCCGGGGTCAGCCGGTCGCGAAACGGCGGCATGCCGTTGTCCCGCCCGTCGCGGATCGACCCGTAGACCGAGGCGGGATCAGCGCCGTAGCGCCAGCTTCCGTCCAGAAAGGCGGGGCCGGACGCCCCGCCGCCATCGGCGTGGCAGCCGCGGCAGTTGAAGGCGTCATAGAGCCGCTTGCCCTGGGCGAGCGCGAACGCGTTGGTCTCGTAGGGCCTGCCCATGGCGACGTACACGTCCGGCGGGGCGCCCCCGATAAGGCCGGGCATCAGCGCGACCGCGTCCAACCCTTCCAGCGCCGGAGGATCGAGGCGGTATTCCCGTTCCTCGCGCCGACAGCCGGCCACGAGGGTTGCCGCAAGAACCATGATGACGAGGGACCGCATCACCGGAGCCGGAACACTGTCAGCGCGGCGCCCTGGCCGGTCCGCTCGGGGAGGTCCGCCAGCAAATGGGCGACGCCGGACGCCGCCGTGCCATCGCGGCTGTCGGTCTCGCGATCGCCGGGGACGCCGAACGGGCCGGGCAGGCCGGACAGGATCGCGATGGCGTCGCGCCCTTCGGGATCGCGCAGCGCGATCGGCTGGGCGACCGTGCCGGCCGGCAGGCGATGGCTCCAGAGCAGCGCACCCGTTCGGGCGTCGAGCGCCTTGAGAGCGCCGTCGAGAGTGCCGTAGAACACGAGCCCGCCGGCCGTCGCCAGCACTCCGCCAGCGACCGGAAAATCCTCAGGCACGGACCACGCGCGCCGCCGGGCGCCAACGTCCCAGGCGACGAGTTCGCCACGCGGGCCGCTGGGCGGAGGCGTCAGCCGCAGGTTGACACCGCTATAGGGCGTCCCCGCGATGAAGCCGGTGCGCCGCGCCTCCAGGTCCATGCACGTCCGGTTCACGCCCAGATAGGCGAAACCGGTTTCCGGCGAATACGCGCCGCCGCCCTGCAGTGCGGGCGCGGCGGCCGGGCAGATCCCGCGCGCCACCCTGTTTTCACGCGGCGCCTTGTCGGGGCGCTCGCGCAGCGTTCCGGCGGCCGGATCGTAGCCGCCATGGGCGGTAATGTCCGTGTAGGCGTCGGCCGCCAGCGTCTCGCCGGTGCGCCTGTCGATCACCCAGAACAGGCCGTCGACATTCGCGTGCAGCACGAGAGCGCGACGCGATCCCTGCCAGTCGCGCTCCACGAGCATGATGGGTCCGGCGCCGCCGTAGCCGAAGCGATCGTTGCGGTTGAGCCCGACGAACCAGAGCGCCGCGCCGTCGACCAGGCGACGCGCCATCAGGCCGGACGTCCAAAGGTTCTCGCCTGGCCGCTGGAGCGGGTTGGCGGGAGCAGGGCGTCCCGTCCCGTGCACCAGCACGCCGGCGGCTTCGTCGACCACGATCGGACCCGCCACCGTCCCGCCGCCATGCTCGAATGCGCCGGGCGGCCATGTGGCGACGCCGAGGTCACGCCCTTCGTCGCGGGCCAGCGGCGGATGGAAGTCAGGCCCAATGCCGACATCCGCGTCAGGGCCCGTGTTGAAGCGGCGCCAAATCTCATGGCCGTCGGCCGTGTCCAGGGCCGCGATCCACCCGCGGGCGCCGTTGTCCTCGCCGGAGTTGCCGACCATGACCACACCGCCGGCCAGGACGGGACTTGCCGTGAGGCCTTCGCCGGCCCGGAGGTCGGCGACGACGCGGTCCCACAAGACCGAGCCGGAGGCCGTGTCCAGGGCGACGACATGCCCGTCCAGCGTCGCCACGAATGTCCGTTCGCCGGCGGCCGCGGGTTGTCCTCCCGGCATGCTGAACGCGAGGCCCTTCGCCATACGGTCCGCCGGCGGCGCATAGCGCCAGCGCGGATTGGGATCCGCCGAAAAGGGCTGGTGAGCCACGACCGCGTGGGGGAACGGCGTCTGGGCGATCACGAGGTCACCAATGACCGCGGGCGCTCCGGCCTGGCCGTCGGGGCTGCCGAGGAACGCCTCCTTCGCTCGATCGAGGCGGCCGACGGTCTCGGGATTGATGCCCGCGAGGGTTGAGAACCACATGCCGTCCCGAGGGACGTCTTCGGCGCGCGCCGTGGTGGTAAGCGCCGCGCAGACGAGGGCGGCGGCGAGGCCGATTGCCGCATGGATGCGGGCTGGTCGGCGATACGGGCGCCACCGCGCTGCAGCCGGACGCGACGAACTCAACAGAAACTCGGCCACGGTTTTCTTTGCCCCCGCAAGCGGCACGGTTGGACGGAAAATCAACACCGGCGAGGCGTATCGGTTGCCTCGGCGGGCGGAGTTCGTACCGGACAGCGCAGGAACGCGGGCGCGGGGCAGCCGTTGTGGACAAAACCGCACGACCCGGGCGCACGACCATGACCAAGAACAGCGTCGACTCGTATCTTTTCCCCGCGGGGGGCTGGGGCTCGGTGAAATCGCTGGCGACAATCCTGGGCCAGGAGCACATCCCCATCGCCGGACCGCTGCTGCTGCGCAAGCAGAACAAGGTCGACGGCTTCATGTGCGTGAGCTGCGCCTGGGCCAAGCCTCATCCGCCGCATCCGTTCGAGTTTTGCGAGAACGGCGCCAAGGCGACCGTCTGGGAGCAGACATCGAAGCGCGTCGGCCCGGAGTTCTTCGAGGCCCACCCGGTCGATGAGCTGCTGGGCTGGTCGGATCACCAGCTCGAGGAGGTCGGCCGGCTGACGCATCCGCTCCGCTACGACGCCGCGTCCGACCGCTACAAGCCCGTGTCGTGGGAGGACGCCTTCGCGGAAATCGGCCGCGAGCTGCGGGCTATGCAGCCCGACGAGGCGGTGTTCTACAGCTCCGGCCGGGCCTCGCTCGAGACGTCCTACATGTACGCCCTGATGGCGCGGGCGTTCGGCACCAACAACCTGCCGGACAGCTCCAATATGTGCCACGAGACCACGTCCGTGGCGCTGCCCCAATCGATCGGCGTTCCTGTCGGCACCGTGCTGCTGAAGGACTTCGACGAGACCGACCTGATCCTGTTCTTCGGACACAATGTCGGCTCCAACGCGCCCCGGATGCTGCACCAGCTCCAGGAAGCCCGGAAGCGCGACGTTCCGATCATCACCTTCAACCCGCTGCGCGAGCGCGGCCTGGAGCGCTTCATCAACCCGCAGTCGCCGACCGAGATGGCGACGCTCATGTCGACGCAGATCTCCACCGCCTACCACCAACTCCACGCCGGCGGCGACCTTGCGGCGTTAACGGGGATCTGCAAGGCGCTGATCGCGCTCGATCAAGCGGCGCGTGCGGCGGGCGAGCCGCCGGCGCTCGACCATGCGTTCATCGAGGAACACACCAATGGCTTCGAGGCGCTGGCCGCTTTCTGCGACGCGACCGAGTGGGCCAACATCGAGCGGCGCAGCGGCCTGACCCGCGAAGCGCTGGAGGCGGTCGCGGCCGTGTACGCCAAGGCCGAGAAGGTGATCGGCATCTACGGGATGGGCCTGACGCAGCATCGGCTAGGCGTCGAGACCGTGCGGATGCTGGCCAACCTGCTGCTGCTGCGCGGCAACATCGGCAAGCCGGGGGCTGGGATCTGCCCCGTCCGCGGCCACTCCAACGTGCAGGGCCAGCGCACCGTCGGCATCACCGAGAAGCCCGAGCTGGCTCCCAACGACAAGTATCGCGAACTCTACGGCTTCGAGCCCCCGACCAAGAAGGGGATGCCGATCGTGGAGGCATGCGAGGCCGTGCTGTCGGGCGGCGTGAAGGCCATGATCAGCCTCGGCGGCAACCTCATCCGCGCCGTGCCGGACACGGCCCGCATCGAGCCCGCGTGGCGCACCCTGCGGCTCACCGTGAACGTGTCGACCAAGCTGAACCGCTCCCACCTCGTTCCGGGCGCGGTCTCGTATATCCTGCCGTGCCTGGGCAGGATCGAGGTGGACGTGCAGGAGACAGGGCCCCAGGCGGTCTCGATGGAGGACTCGACGGGCTGCTTCCACGGGTCACGCGGCATGGCCGACCCGGTCAGCGAGCACGTGCGCTCCGAGCCATGGATCGTGGCCCAATTGGCGAAGGCCATCCTGCCGCCCAACCCGCGCATGGATTGGGACGGCTGGACGGCAGACTACGCTAGGATCCGCGACGCCATCGAGGCGACCTATCCGGAGATCTTCAAGGACTTCAACGCCCGTCTGTTCGAGCCCGGCGGGATGGTGCGGCCGCTCGGCGCGCGCAACAGGATCTGGAAGACGCCGTCGGGCAAGGCGGAGTTCGCGACCCCGCCCGGTCTCGAGCCCGATCCGGACATGCCGATCGAGACGCACGACGCGCTGCGGCTCATCACGATCCGCTCCAACGGCCAGTTCAACACCACCATCTACCGGGAGGACGACAGGTTTCGCGGGATCAAGGGCACGCGCAAGATCCTGTTCATGAATGCCGACGACATCGCGCGGCTCGGCCTGGAGGAGGGCGCCGCCATCGTGCTCTCGACGGTGTCCCACGACGGCGTCGAGCGCCGGTCGATGGAGCTGAAGGTCGTGACGTATGACATCCCGGCCGGCAACTGCGCCGGCTACTATCCGGAACTCAACGTCCTGCTGCCGTTGTTCCACCACGACAAACAGGCGAAGACGCCAGCCGCGAAGTCCATCCCGGTCAAGGTGGAGCGCAGTCAGGGTTGATTGCAGCCGAGGTTCATGTGGCGAGCCCTCGCTCGCGAGGGCGCCCGCCTGCGGGCCGCCGGTGTCCGGCCTGCTCGTAAGAAGATTAATGTCATCCTAGTAATTGCGCGCTAAACGTTACTTGCTTAACGCTGCCGACTACGCGTCTTGCGCGCGCGATCGGGCGAACCGTGGGGCGACGCTGCGCGATGGACCCTCTCTTTCGTCGACATGGTCGGGACCGAAAGAGCGTGCGCATCGAAGCTGCGCTGCGTACCGGCATGGTGACCTGCCTGGCGCTCGCGGCGCTCTGGGCGATCTCCGGCATGCGGGCCAGCCAGCCTCAAACCTTTCCGTTTCAATCTTACGCGCAGTCTAACCGCCAGGCCATTCCGCCGCTTAATTTCGAACGCAGCGTCCTCCAGACACAGCCACCCCCGGCGCCTACCGGTGAACGTTCGGCCGGAGCCGTGCCGCCTGCGCCGCCAGCCGACGCCGACCTGCAGGCGGTGTTCAGCGCGGGCGACGGGCGCGAACACATGATGCAGGTGTCCTCACCGGCCGTGCTGGACTCCCGCACGCTGGCGATCGGCGCGCTGCGCCTGCAACTCGAGGGCGTCGAGCTCGAAGACCCGTCCGAGATCTGCAAGCTTCCGAGCGGCCAGCTCGCCACCTGCGCGGACCGCGCCAGGACGCAACTCGAACTCCAGGTGCGCTGGCGCAGCCTGCAGTGCCGCTATCGGCTCAACACGCTCACCTTTGCGATCGGCTCCTGCCGTGCGGGCGACGTGGATTTGGCGGAACGCCTGCGCGCGGCCCGGCCGACCTGGCGCAACAGCGCTGATCCGGCGGCCGTGATCGCGGCGGCGCGCAAAAATGGATCGTCCTCCTCCGACGGCTTGCTCGAGACGATGCAGCCTGCAACCATGCTGCTCCAGTCGATCGCCGCGCCGGTGCCCGCCGAGGCATTCGCGCGTTAAGCGGATCAAAATCTCGGATGGGCGACGGCCGCTCCCGAGCGGGCGGGAAGGAGCAGGGATGAACACGATGCGCGTCCTGAGCACCCTGCCCATGGCGGCGCTCGTCATCGTGGCTGTGCTTGCTGGCGGAGGCGGCCAGTGCGCGGCCGGCGCCCAGACGTTGCGCCCCTACCTTGGCGAAACCGCCGCAGAGTTCGAGGCGCGCAAGAACGGGCAGGTTTTCCGTTCCGCCGAGAACCAGGATGCGGTGACGATCCCGGCCGATCGCTACGGCCATTATCAGCTGCAGATCAGCATCGGCGGCCAGCCGATCCGCATGGTGGTCGACACCGGCGCGAGCGCCATCGCGCTGTCGCACGAAGACGCGCTGGCAGTCGGCCTGAACGTCTCCAAGGCGGACTTCACGCGCAAGGTGGAAACCGCGAACGGCCCGATCGAGGCGGCCCCGGTGCGACTGAAGCTCGTGACGGCGGGCACGATCGCGTTGGAAGACGTCGACGCCCTTGTGCTGCCGCCCAAGCGCCTCGGCGTCAGCTTGCTGGGCATGTCTTTCTTGAATCGCCTGGGCGGATTTGAAATCGCCAACCAGGTTCTCACCCTGCGCCCCTGACGTAAGCTATATTACTTAAGGTAGTATTTTGATTATCCACAAGACTTGGTTGTGGAGTGCGTGTGTTTAGCTGATGATCGATCGAGCCGAGAGCCGCCTTGGGCGCGCTGACGGCGGCGGAAACGCAAGGGCCGGGGGGCGCTTCGATCGATGAGGGGACTGCGTAGCCTTCTGCGCTGCACGTCGGGAGCCGTGCTTCCCGAGTTCGCGTTCGTGTTGCCGATCCTGGCGGCGCTTGTGCTCGGGATCATCGGATGCGGCGAGTTGCTCTACGGCTACCTCGCCGTCGAGAAGGCCGTTCGCGGCGGTGCGCGGTACCTCGCGCGGGTCCAGCCCGGCAATGCCTGGGGCGCCCAGCACGCGATCGATATCGCCACGGCGGAGATCAACAAGTCCGGCGCGAGCAGCGCGGTGGTGACGTCGGTGTGCGGCGGCGCGAATCGTTGCTTGCAGGCGCAAGTCTCCATGCCGGTGAACACCCTGTCGATCTTCGGAATCGCCAGCCCCATTACGCTGACGGTGCGGCATGACCAGCCCTATATCGGCGAATAAGCTTCTCCACGACACGTCAGGGGCCGCGCTCGTCGAGGGCGCGGTCGTGCTGCCGCTGTTCGTTCTCATCATCGTGGGCCTTCTGGATCTCGGGCTGTTCTTCTGGCAGTGGAATGCCGCCGACAAGGCCGTGCATGCGGGCGCGCGGCGCGCGATCGTATGGGATCCGGTGGCCTCCGGCAGCGGCCTCACGGCCGTGGACACGATCTGGGACCCGACCAAACTCGGCCAATCCTGCTTTGTCGCGGCCAGCGGCTGCCCCACCCTGAAGGTCGTGTGCACCAGCGCGGGTTGCGGCTGCACGGGCACGGGCTGCACGGGCGGCTACGCGCTTTACGACCGCTCCAAGCTGGCCAAATCCGACCCTCTCTACGACGGAACGCGCAAGCAGGTCCTGGCCGAACTGGTCGACGTTATGAAGCCGCTGCTGCCGCAGCTCACGGCGCAGAACGTCAGCGTCACCTATGAGAGCAATCGGCTTGGCTTCGTTGGGCGGCCCGGGGCCGTGCCGGCCGACGTCACCGTCAGCCTCCAGAACCTGAGCTACGACTTCATCATCCTCGACAAGATCGTCGCCGCCATGGGGCAGACCCTCCCCATTCGGGCGTCGGCCACGCTGCCGAGCGAAGATCTCGTGGCCAATCAATAGGGCGGCCTGTGGCGATGATTTTCTTCCAGCCAAGACACCTGCTGCGACGCCTCATTCGCGACCGGCGCGGTTACGCGATCGCGATGTTCGGCGTCCTGCTTCCCGCCATGCTGGGCATCGTCGGCCTCAGCGTCGACCTGACGCGCTACCAGATCCTCCATAGCGAGCTGCAGGACATCGCCGACGCCGCGGCGCTGGCGGCAGCCTCCAAGCTCGACGGCACGGCGGCGGGGATGCAGGCCGCCTCAGCGGCCGCCCTGGCGATGACCAACGACATGCGCTTCGCCAAGGACGCCAAGGGCGTGCAGGTGAACGCGCCCGTTTTCCTGAATTGCGGGCAGGTGAACTGCGCGGTGACCACCATCCCGTCCGAGGCGAACGCCGCCCGCGTGCAGACGGTGGACCGTTCGCTCACGGTTTGGTTCGCCACGGTGGTGGGGGTGGCGGCCAATCTGCCGACCTCCGCGCAGGCCGAAGCGGAGTCGCTTTACATCGCCTGCGCGGTGCAGCCGCTGATGCTGTGCACGCCCTTTGGGCAGGATGCTTTCGAGAACCATGTGAAAGCCGGGCAGATGCTGCGGCTGAAGCCAAAGAGCGGCGCCGGGAACCTGCTGCCGGGCGACTTCGGCCTGCTGGATCCCCCCAACCTGAACACCTCCGGCGGCCCGCAGCAGACCGTGAACCTCGCCAGCAGCAAGCCGAACTTTTGCTACATCAACAACGTCTCGGTGAAGACCGGCGGCACCAACGGCCCCATCCAGGACGGCACGCAGGTGCGGTTCGACATCTACCCGAGCGGCAACTCGCTCGTCGCCTCCATGTCGCCGGCCCCCAACGTGATCAAAGGATTGATCCCCAAGACCGGCGCCTGCGTGAACACCGCCAATGCGACTGCGGCCGAGCAGCTGCCGCGCGACACCTGCCTGCCGCAGCCCGGCGCCGCCGCGAGCGCGGTGGGAACATGCTCCCAGAGCGTGCCCCAGAGCGGATCGTCGTCGGCGCTGGAGATCGGCGACGGGGTCTGGTCCAGCAAGGCGCAGACCTACTGGAACAATCACCACTCCAAGACGATGCCGGCCAATCTCGGGCTTGGGCCAAACAATGGCGGGATGTCGCGCTACGAGCTCTATCTGCGCGAGACCGGATGTGACGCCAGCACGGGCATCTGCACCGGAATCCCGCAGGCAGGCTACGAGTGGAAGACCGCCAGCAACGGCAACGGAAATGGCAACGGCAATGGCAACGGGAATGGAAACGGCAGCGCCGCCGTGGAGAACCCCGCGCCCGCCTGCGCGGCCAGCAAGGGCATCGCGCCCGGCGGGCTGGATCGGCGCCTGATCTACGTCGCGCTCGTGGATTGCTCGGCCCAGGCCCAGCAGGTGACCGGCAACGGCACGCAAACTTCCATGGCCAGCGCCAAGCTCGCCGAGTTCTTTCTCACGGAGCCGTCGCTGGACGGCCAGATCTACGCCGAGTTTGTCCGGGTCATCAAAGCGCCGGACGATCGGCTGCACCACATCGTTCAACTGCGCCGGTGAGGATCGCCCGATGCCAGCCAACATTCTCCCTGCCAGCATCTCGCGCCTGACGCGCCACGACTACGTGCTGCGCCTGCCGCTGGTGGCGTTGTTCGGTTATGTGGCGGCCAGCAAGCTGATCGGGTGGGTGGAAGTCGCCCGCGACCCAACCGCCTCCTGGCTTACGCTCGCCACCATCTCGGCGAGCCTGCTGTTCGCCACCACGATGTTTGTTCTCACGGTGTTTCGCTGGAAGCCGCTGCGGGCAGGGGGCGGCCTTGGCAACGCTTTCAAGGCGGGGGCGGGCAGCTTCCTGCCGCTACTGATGGTCGCGATGCCGCCCGCGCATCTGCCGCCGGCCGTGGAGGCGCTGGCGATCGTGATGATCCTGGCCGGTAGCCTGCTGTCGTTCTGGACGATCACGCATCTGGGGCGTTCCTTCAGCATCATGCCGCAGGCGCGCCAGCTCGTGACAACGGGCCCCTACGCGGTGGTGCGGCATCCGCTCTACCTCTGCGAGGAGATCGCCGTGATCGGCGCGATGCTGTCGTGCCTGTCGCCCACGGCCTTGCTGCTGGCCGCGGTGCACTGGGTGTTCCAGACGCGGCGAGCCGCCGCCGAAGAGCAGTTGCTGCGCGAGACCTTTCCGGAATACGCGGCCTATGCGGCGCGCGTGCCGCGCTACTGGCCCGGATTGCGCAAGCCGCTCGTGGCGGCGGCCGAGATCGCACCCTGACGCCGCCCAGGCGGGCCTTATCGGACGGTGGCGAGCAGAGCCACCGCCCAGGCGGCGCAAATCGCAGGTCCGAACGGGATTTGGCGCCGCGGCCCGATCTGGCGAGACGGGAATATCCGCAAGCGAGCGCCGAGCACGTAAACGGCCGCGAAGACTGACAGCAGCAAAGAGAACAGTGTTGCGCCGGCGGCTCCGATCCAGAGAAACGCAACCGCCAGCAGCTTAACGTCGCCGCCGCCCAGCATGTTGGCCGCGTAGAGCCCGATCAGCACCGCGCCGATCGCGGCGGCGAAAACACCGTGCCAGAGCAGCAGCGACAGATCCGCTCGCACGAGGCACCACGCCAGGAACAGAACCGCGAGGCCAAGCACGACGCCATTGGCGATGCGGTAGTGTCGCCAATCCTCGATTGCGACGTAAGCGAGCGTCCCCGTCAGGACGATGAGGACGGCCCACTCGGGCGCGCCGCCGACTGCGAGCGCCATTCGCTTCTCACATTCTGGATGAACGTCCAGTGGCTCACGCAGAAGCCCGCCAGGGACGCGGCCGCGAGAACATAGACCAGGTAAGTATCCGGGTTGTTGATGTAGCCGCTGGGAACAAGCGACACCGACAGGCTGGACTTGAAGCCCGCCACCATGGTGACCGCGAGCGTGGCCGCGGCCGCGAAGGCCATGTTCGCAAAGCACGCCACCAACAGCCGGACCCGGAACAGGTGGGCGGCGATGATGGCCGCGAGGATCACGCAGCCGACCGCCAGCGATGCCGGGCCGAACAGATGCTCGGTGAGCGGCGACCGCACCCTGACGAATTCAAAGGGGCTGAACACTCCGGTGTTCAGGCGCCACAACAAGGCGTTGCCGGGGCTGATCGCGAGCAGCTGCGCGGCGGCTTCCGCCGCAACGAACGACCCCGCAACGAGGAGCGAGCCAAATGTCTGGATCGAGGAGGCGTTCCGCATGTCGGCATTAAAACGCCTGAGCGTTAATAAAGTTTAACCGTTAAGGCGGCGGGGGGCGAACTTGCGCCGATCCGGCGATGGTCGATCGACCTAATGCTTTTGGCGTTACATCGAAGGTTATGGAAACGGCGTGCGTAAAAACACGCACGCGAAAGTCCAAATCCCTATCAGGAAAGTGTAGGTTTCTTACCCGATGTGGCGGCATGGTAACCATGGGTCTTTCAATATGTCAGAATCATGCACCCATCATTGACAATTTGAACGTTTAACAGTTCATTAAGAAACACGGGAAGGTTGTAGAGGCAGGTGTAGCGCGATGTATAGCGTGACGCCGTCGCAAGTTCCCAGTGATCGACGCCGGGCCGTTCTGGCGTTTATTGGAAGGGGTACTATGATGATCAAGTCAATCGTGAGCCGTCTGCGCCGTGATGAAGAAGGCGCTTCCTTGGTTGAATACGCCGTTCTTCTCGGTCTGCTGCTGGCCGTAACCGCTGCGACGCTGACCGGCATCGGAACTGACGTCAACACCATCTTCACCAACGTGAAGACCTACACGGGCGCCGTCGCCGGCTGAGCTGCCGCGCTCGGGTGGCAGCCCCTTGAAGATGAGCTTGGGCGCGTCCCAAGCTCATCGTCTGTAGAAAGTATAGCTGGGGGGCGTACATGCGTTTCGGATCTTTGGCGCTGCTCCTGCTCGCGCTGGCCCTCGGGGGACTCGCGGCCATGACGGCCCGCACTTATCTTAACGGTCGCGCAATGGCGCCGACGCCTGCCGGCAAGGTGGTGGTAGTCGCCACGCAGCCTCTGGCGTTCGGGGCTCAACTGACGGCCGACAACGTCGCCGAAATCGCGTGGCCCAACGACTCCGCGATCGACGGCGCCTTCCTGAGCAAGGAAGAGTTGCTCAAGGACGGCAAGCGTCTCGTGCTTGCGCCGATCCAGCGCAACGAACCCATTCTGACCACCAAGATCACCGGGCCCGGCCAACGCGCCACCCTCTCCACCATGATCGAGCAGGGCATGCGCGCCGTGGCGGTGCGAGTGGACGAGGTGCGCGGCGTGGCCGGCTTCGTTCTTCCAGGCGACCGGGTGGATGTCGTGCTGACGCGCGATGAAACCGGAGCCATCAAGGACCAAGGCTTTGCCGACATCCTGCTGCAGAACGTGAAGGTCCTGGCCGTCGACCAGGTCATCGGCGACCAGCAGGACAAGCCCACCGTCGCCCGCGCGGTGACGCTGGAGCTCAGCTCGCCGCAGGCTCAGAAGATCATTCTCGCCCAGGGCGTAGGCCGCTTGTCTCTCATGTTGCGTCAGGCCGGGGAGGGCCTCGAGGAGGACGTGCGCCGCATCACGGTGGGCGACCTCGGCAAAAGCGAAATCTTGGCGCCGCCGCCTGTGGCGCCGGCCGAGCCGGCCCCGCGCGTCACGTCCGCGAGGGCGCCGGTCCAGCCACGTGACGTGAACGTGATTGTCAATGTTGTACGTAACGGCGCGAAACGCGAGCAGTACAGTGTGACTTCCGAAGCACGATAAATTAACAACGATTGTCGACACAACCGTAAGTTGTAATGGGGCATTATTGGCCGCGAGGCCGGTAGTGGGGGCGGGCATGGTTCATCAGGTCGGTTTTCGCCGAGGGAGGGAGCGGGGCTCCTGGCGCCTATTGGCGTCGGGGGCATTCGCGGTTGTGCTGGGTGGCGCCCTGGCGGCGCCCATTGCGGCCTCCGCGCAGGCGCGCCGCGAGGCCGCCACCACCCGCATGACGGTCGCGGTGAACAAATCGCAGACCACGCGCCTCGGCTACGCCTTCCAGGACGTGCTCGTCGGCTCCTCGGAGATCGCCGATGTCGTGCCGCTCAGCGACCGCACCCTCTACGTGCTGGGCAAGAAGATCGGCACCACGAACGTGTCGGTGTTCGACGAAAACAAGAAACTCGTCGGGGTGATCGACGTGGACGTCGGCGTCGACGCCTCCGCGGTGCAGTCGCGCGTGTCGCAGGGCACCGGCTCGGGCAGCATCCGCGTCCGCAGCCAGGGCGACCAGGTGGTGATCAGCGGCACCGCCGAGGACGCCGTGACCGTTGACCGCGCGCTCAACATCGCCACCAAGATGGCCCCGGGGGGCGTCGTCAACGCCACGCAGGTGTCGTCGCCGCAGCAGGTGATGCTGAAGGTCCGCTTCCTCGAGGTGAGCCGCAACGCCGGTCGCGATCTTGGCGTGCGCTTCGAATATGCCGGCCGCAACGGCCTCGCCACCAGCGGCGTCTTCGGCCAGCCTCCGAGCCAGGTGTCGAGCTCGATCAATCCCACGAGCACCACCGGCGTGCCGCTGGTCGCGGCCGTGAACCAGGCCATCAACGCGGCCATCAGCAACGCGACGCCGTTCGGAACCGCGATCCAGCGTTTCTCGGGCTCCACCTACCAGCTCGACGTCTTCGTGAGCGCGCTGGAGAGCCGTGGCCTGGCGCGGCGCCTCGCCGAGCCCAATCTCGTCGCCATGTCGGGCGACACCGCCGACTTCCTGGCCGGCGGCGAGTTCCCGGTGCCGGTGAACTCGCAGACCTCGAACGGCTTCCCGACGGTGACGATCGCCTACAAGGAGTTCGGCGTCGGCCTGGCGTTCACCCCCACGGTGCTGCGCAACGGCGTCATCAACCTGAAGCTCGAACAGTCCGTGAGCGAGCTCGACCCGACCACGGCCGTGCAGGTCGGCGGCGTCGCGGTGCCCGGGCTGGTGAAGCGCCGCGCCAAGACCACAGTGGAAATGCGCGATGGCCAGAGTTTCGCGATTGCGGGCCTGCTGCAGAACCAGAACGAGCGGCTGGTCAACCAGATCCCATGGCTGGGCTCGGTGCCGATCCTGGGCGCACTGTTTCGCAGCAGCAACTACAACCAGAAGGAAACGGAACTCGTCGTGATCGTGACGCCCCATCTGGTGAAGCCCGCGAAGCCGGGCGACGTCATCGCGGGTCCCACCGATTCCACGATCCCGCCCAACGACGTCGACTTCTTCGCCGCCGGCAAGCTCGACGTCACCAAAAGCCGCCACGACGTGATCCGCGAATACGTCGTGTCCAACGGCGCCGCGATCGGGGCCCATGGCCACATCGTCGGCGGCGCCGCGCCGTACCAGGCCAACTGAGATGGCCAAGCTCATGCCCCGTTTCCCGCTCCGCACCGGCCTGCTTCTCAGCGCTGTCGCGACCCTGCTGGCCGGCTGCGCCGAGGATTATCTCGACCGCCGCGACACGATCGCGTCGTCCTCCGGCAACGCAGTGGAGACCAACATCGCCACCCACGTGATCGACCCCTGGCCGCGCCGCGCCTTCGACACCAGCATCCCGGCCGACGGATCCCGCGTGCAAGGCGCCGTGGAGCGTTATCGCACGGGCGAGATCATCGAACCGAGGGTCGGCGCGAGCGCGGCCAAGGCTGCGCCGGGCGCCTCCGCGGCGGCGACCCGTTGAGCCTCGCGATGTCCCGGCAAGCTTGGCGCAGGAGTGGTCGAAAAAGCCTGGCTTCCGGGCTTGAAGGCGCGCACGACCGATGAGCGCGATCATCATCAGCGCCGACGGCGAGAACGATCAGGTGCGGCTGCTGCGCCGGCTGCTCGGCGAAGTCGGCGTCCGCTCGACCGTTGCGCCGACGCTCGACGCGAACGCCCACGCGGCGAGCCAATCGATCGTGTTCGTGCCGGACATCTACGCCGATCCGGCGCTGGCCGATTGGATGATCGCTCTCGCCGAGCAATGGCCCAACCTGTTCTTCGTGTATGTCGCCGACGACATGACGGCGGACGGCTACAAGCGCCTCATCCGCACCGGTGCGGCGGACTGGATCAAGTGGCAGACGCTCACGATCGAGCTGATCGAGGTGCTTCGCCGCCGTCGCGGCGGGGGAGGGGCTGAGGCGACGCCACACGCCGCCATTGTCAGCGTGCTGCCCGTGGCGGGCGGCGTTGGCGCGTCCACGATTGCGTTGGAAACCGCCGTGCTGCTGGCGTCCACGAAGCAGAAGGGCAGGGGCGCGCCCCGCACGGCGATCCTGGACCTGAACCTGCAGCAGAGCGCCTACCCGGAATATCTCGATATCGATGCGCGGTTCGACATCAATGAGGTGATCGGTCATCCCGAACGCCTGGACGGGCAGCTCATCGATCTCTTCGCCAGCAAGCATGCGTCGGGCGTGCACATCTTCTGCGCTCCGCCCAGCAGGTTCGACTTCGCGGCGATCGACGACGCCGTGCTGTTTCGCGTGCTGGACGAAATCGCCAAGCGCTACGACATCATCATTCTCGATTTGCCGGCGGTCTGGTTCTCGTGGCGCGACAACATCCTGGTCGGGTCCGATCTGGTGTGCCTCGTGTGCGGCTTCAGCATCCCGTCCGTGAAGCGCTCCGCGCGCATCCTGAAGCAGGTCGAGGAACTTGGCGTCGCCGCTGAGAAGCTCGCTGTGGTGGTGAACCGCTTCGAGCGGTCCTGGTTCGGCGGCACCATCGAGCGCTCGGATGTGACCGGCGCGCTGCAAGGCCCGGCGATCCACTTTATCCACCGCGATGACGCCGCCGCCTCCGAAGCCGTGAACACCGGCCAGTCGATCCTGCGCAGCCGCCGTAGCCGGCGCATCCGCAAGGACATCGCCCTTCTGGTCCGGTGGATCGAGAAGGCCCGGCCGGAGGTCGCCGCATGACCGCCGGCCTGAAAGGACGATGACGATGGCAGGGATCATCTCGGACCGTTGGCGCCGCCAGGGCAAGGACGCGGAGGTTCCCGCAACGCCGGCCGCGCACCAATCCGGCGAGGACAAGTTTTTCGAGGACCTGCGCAGCCTGAAGCCCAACCTCGTCGACGAAAAGGTGAAGCTGCACGGCAAGATCATCGATGAATTCAGCCTGGCGCTGCTCGACAAGGTCTCGAGCAGCGAGCTCGCCCGCGAGGTGAAGGCGTTCGTCACCGATTATGTCCGGGCCGAGCGCATCGCGCTGAACCAGAAAGAACTGGAGATCTTCACCGAGGAGGTCTTCGACGAGATGGTCGGGCTGGGGCCGATCGAGCCGCTGCTGAAGGACCCGACCGTCAACGACATCCTGATTAACACCCACAACTCGGTTTACGTCGAGCGCTTCGGCCAGCTCGAGCCCACGGCCGTCCGGTTCAAGGACGAGGCGCACCTGTTGCGCATCGTCGGCAAGATCGTGGCCGGCGTGGGTCGCCGCGTCGATGAATCCTCGCCGATGGTGGACGCCCGCCTGCCGGATGGCTCGCGCGTCAATGTGGCGGTTCGCCCGGTGGCGGTGGACGGCCCGCAGGTCTCGATCCGCAAGTTCTCCAAGAAGCCGTTCTCGCTCGACAAGCTCGTCGAGATTGGCGCGCTTCGCCCCGCTATCGCTGAGGTGCTGAAGGTCGCCGTGCAGGGGCGGATCTCGATCGTGGTCTCGGGCGGCACCGGCAGCGGCAAGACCACCATGCTGAACGCGCTCTCAAGCTATATCTCGCCCAAGGAGCGGCTTCTCACCATCGAGGACGCAGCCGAACTGCAGCTGCAGCAGCCGCATGTGAGCCGGCTGGAGACCCGGCCGCCCAATGCCGAGGGCAAGGGCGAAATCCGCCAGCGCGAGCTGGTGAAGAACGCCCTGCGCATGCGGCCGGACCGCATCATCATCGGCGAGTGTCGCGGCGAGGAAGCCTTCGACATGCTGCAGGCCATGAACACCGGCCACGAAGGCTCAATGACGACGGTGCACGCTAACACGCCCCGAGACGGCGTGAAGCGCCTGGAGCAGATGGTCGGCATGGCCAGCATGCCGATGTCGCTGGGCTCGATCCGCTCCCAGATCGCGTCCGCGGTGCAGTTGATCATCCAGCTGCAGCGTCTGAGCGACGGCAAGCGCCGGCTGGTCAGCGTCACCGAGATCACCGGCATGGAAGGCGACGTGATCCAGATGCAGGAGATCTTCAAGTTCCAGCGCGAGGGCCTGGACGCCAACGGCGGCATCTTGGGCTCGTTTCGGGCGACGGGCGTGCGGCCAAGGTTTTTGGCCGAGTTGAAGGCGATCGGTCTCGAAATCCCGAGCAGCGCCTTTGATCCCGGCCAGACGCTTTAGGGGGATCGCGCCATGACAGAACCCTGGCTCATCTACTTCTTCATCTTTGCGGCCGTGTTCCTGGGGGTGCAGTTCTCCTACCAGTTCCTGGCGCGCGACGTGGGCGTGCGGCGGCACGTCAATCGCCGGCTGGCCGAGATTGAAAGCGGCGCCTACGACCCTGGGCTGGCGAACGGCATTCGCCGTGCGCCGGGCGGCGGGCGTGGCGCGCTGGCGGCGGGCGTCGAGACGCTGGCCCGGCAAGCCGGCGTGAAGGCGCCCTTGAGCAAGCTGCTCCTGATCGCGGCCGGGGCCTGCCTGGGCTCTGTTGCGCTTGCCTCGCTGTTCTTTCGGCTCGGCGTGGCTGTCCCGCTTGGCGTATTTGGTTCCGCAGCCGGCCTGTTCGCCACGCTCAGGATCATGCGCGCCAGACGGACCGCGCGCTTTGCCGAACAGCTGCCCGACGTACTCGACGTGATCGTCCGCAGCTTGCGCGCGGGCCATCCCTTCCCGGTCTCGATCGGCCTTGTCGCCCGCGAGATGCCCGATCCCGCCGGCTCCGAATTCGGGGCCATGATGGATGAGATCACGTATGGCCGCGACATACCGACCGCGCTCGAGAACCTGTGCGAGCGGGTCGCCGTGGAGGACCTGGTGTTTCTGAGCGCGGCCGTTTCCGTGCAGGTGCAGACGGGGGGCAACCTCGGCGAGATCCTGTCGCGCCTCTCGAGCCTGATCCGCGAGCGGTTCAAGATGCGCCGCAAGGCGAGGGCGCTCTCGTCCGAGGGGCGCTTCTCGGCGGTGGCGTTGAGCTCGTTCCCGGTGATCATGTTCGGCATGCTGAACGTGCTTTCACCAACCTATTACGGCCAAGTCTGGGGCCAGCCGGCCTTCAACCTCGCCCTGATGTGCTGCGCGTTGCTGCTGATCGTCGGCAACATCGTCATGTACAAGATGGTCAACTTCAAGGTCTGAGCCATGTCCGAGCAGCTGCTGCTGACCACCGCGATAGCGTTCGCGTTTTTGTCCGTCGCCCTGGCGACGGTGTGGGCCGGCGCGCAGCTCAATCGCCGCGCCTCCGCGCGCCAGCGGCTCGACCTCGTTGAGGGGCGCGCCGCCGTGGGCCTCGCCAGCACGGCTTTCCTGCCTCGCGGCATGAAGGAGCGCATCGAGAACGGCCAGTTCGGCGCGGACGCCACCGAGCGTAGCCGCCAGCGCATGGAATTGATCCGAGCGGGGTTCTTCAGCCAGGACGCCGTGTTCGGCTTCCTGGTCGCCCGGATCGCGCTGGTCATCTTTCTGCCCGTGGTGATGTACCTCCTCGTGATCAGCCGCTTCGGCCATTGGGGGCTGCCGATGAAGTTCGGCGCCCTGGCCGGTTGCCTGCTGCTCGCCTACTACATGCCCGAAGCCTATGTCCGTCGTCGCCAGGACGCGCTGCGGCTCATGTACCGCAACGCATTTCCGGATTTTCTGGACCTCCTGATGGTGTGCGTGGACGCTGGCCTCAGCCTCGAGGCCGCGCTGGAACGCCTCGCCGGCGCGCGCAGCGTCGCGCTGCCGGAGATGCGCACCAATCTGGCGATCGCGACCGCCGAGATGCGGGCGGGCCGCAGCACCATCGAGGCGCTGCATGGCTTTGGAGAGCGGATCGGCCTTCCCGAGGCGCAGGCTTTCTGCGTGCTCTTGAAGCAGTCTCTGGAGTTGGGCTCCGACGTCTCGCAGGCGCTACGGACCTACAGCGACGAGATGCGGGAAAAACGCATGTCGCGGGCAGAGGAGACCGCCATGGCACTTCCCGTCAAGCTGACGCTTCCTCTTGGGGCGTTCATCTTCCCCTGCATCCTGATCATCGTGCTCACGCCGGTCGGGATCCGTATCAGCAGCATGTTCAAGGCCATGGTCCATTGACCGGACGGAGCTTATCGATGCGCCTCGCCATTTTGATCGCCGCAGGCCTGCTGCCGCTTGCGCTCGCCGGTTGCCAGACGCCCGACGGAGCCGCCCCGGAGGCCTCCGCGGTCAGCGTTCCGGAGGAGTTCATCGAGACGAACGAGCCCGCGCGGGTCGGCGAAGTGCAGTTCTCGCGCGGCAATTTCGCCCTGGCGGAAAGGTACTACAAAGCCGCCGTGGAGCGGACGCCGGGCGACTTCGATTCCTGGGTTGGGCTGGCGGCGTCCTACGACAACCTGAAGCGCTTCGACCTGGCCGACCGCGCCTATACGCGCGCGATGGCGATGAAGGTGAACGTCAAGGTGCTCAACAACCGCGGCTATTCCTATCTGCTGCGCGGCGACTTCCGCAACGCCCGCCTGATGTTCGACCGCGCCCTGCGCATCGAGCCCGACAACCCGATCGTTCTTCACAACCTCGAACTGCTTCAGAGCGCCCGTCAGAAGTTCATCTGAGAACGATGTTGGCCGCTGCTTGCAGCGGCCTCAGTTCGCCAGGAACCCTTCCACGGCGGCGATGAACGCGTCGGGCTGCTCCAGCGGCGGGCAATGCCCGCAGCCCGGCAACTCGCGGTACTCCGCGCCAGGAATGCTCTGCGCGACCTGCCGGCAGAGGGCCGGCGGGGTCGCGGCGTCGAGTTCGCCGCACACCACGAGCGTGGGGACCTGGATGCGCCATAGCTCGGGAACGAGGTTGGTTCCCATCAAGGTCTGGCAGGCAGCCACGAAGGCGGCCGGGTCCATCGCCATCAACACGCTGCGACGCTCCTCCACGGCCTCGGGGTGCGCCGCCAGATAGGCCGCGTGGAATACGCGGTTGGCCGAAATCGTCGCCACCGAGCCGATGCCTTCGGCCGTGACCTTATCGGCCATGACCCGGAACGCGTCGGCGCCGGCGGGCGGAAAGCCCGCCGCGGCGTCCGACAGCAGCATGCGTCCAAAAGCGGCCGGATGGCGCAGGGCGATCGCCAGCGCCACGGTTCCGCCGAAGCCGTTCGCCAGCACGGTCGCGCCTTCGCGCACGCCCGCCTCCCGCATCGCCTCGGCGACGTGGTCCGCATAGCGCTCGATGCCGGGCTCGATCACGCGCGAGCCGTGGAAGCCCGGCAGGTTCACGAGCGTCACGGTGAAGCGCTCAGCCAGCCAGGGCAGCACGGCGTCGAAGGCCGTGCGGTCCGCCAGAAGCGAATGAATGACAACCAGATCCGGCCCGGACCCCGCCCGTGCGGCGGTGAGGCCCGAGTCGCCCAGTTCAATCTGCCTGACATCCATCATGAACGATTTTCTCCAGCCTGTGATATCTCACCAACATTGGCCTGCACGTCAAGAGCCAAGCATTGAGCGTGTGGAAACTCGAGAGAACGCCACGTTTCAGGCGCTTGTTTTCGCCGAAACACGCCGTATGATATTCCACATGTCCGTGCAAACGTCCAACCTGATGCGTGACGAAGTCCACCGCGAGCTGCGGCGGCAGATTCTCGACTGCACCATTGCGCCGGGGGCCGAGCTGCGCGAAAGCGAGCTTGCGGACCGCTACGGGGTGTCCAAGTCGCCGATCCGCGACGCGCTGCTGAAGCTCGAGACCGAGCGGCTCGTGGTGGTGCATCCGCGCCGGGGATACCAAGCCGCCGCCATCTCGCTCGCGGACGCCGCGGACCTGTTCGACCTGCGCGCCATTCTGGAGCCAGCCTGCGCGCGTGACGCCGTGGCGCGCGCCCCCGAGGCCGAGCTCTCGCGGCTGGACGCGTTCCGCAGCCTCGAAGCCTATGCGCAGCTTCGTGACGCCGCCGAGCAGCCGGCCTTCGTGGCCTACAACCGCGATTTCCACATCACGCTGGCGGGCCTCTCGGCCAACCGGCGGCTGCGCGACGCCACCGTGGAGTTGATCGAGCAGTTCGACCGGCTCGTGATCATGAGCGTCAGCCAGCCCGCCGCGCAAGGACCCGATAAGCTCCTGGCCGAGCACGGCGCGATCATCGACGCCTTGCAGGCGCGCGACGGCCGGCAGGCCGGACGCCTGCTCGCCGACCATGTCGCCAAAGCCCGCAAGCGCGTTCTCGCCGCGCTGTCGCGCCTCGCCGTCGTCCCATAGGCGCCCGTCATGAAAGCTCCCCCGTTTACCTACCACCGTCCACGCACCGGCGAGGAGCTCGCTGGGCTGCTGAGCACGCTGGAGAACGCCAAGGTGCTGGCCGGCGGCCAGTCGCTGATGCCGATGCTGAACCTGCGGCTCGCCTTTCCGGATCACCTCATCGACATCAACCGCGTCGAGGGTCTCGCCGGCATCACGGTGGATGGCGAGGACGTGGTGATTGGCGCGATGTCGCGCCAGGCCGACGTGCTCGCGTCGCCGATCGTGGCCGAGCGTCTGCCCGTTCTGGCCGAGGCGCTGCGCCACGTGGGCCATATCCAGACGCGCTCGCGCGGCACCTATGGCGGCAGCTGCTGCCATCTCGATCCTTCGTCGGAGCAGCCCGCCATGGCGGCGCTGTATGACGCCCGCTTCCATGTGGCGGGCGCGGGCGGAAAACGCGTCGTCGCGGCTGCGGAGTGGAGCGTCGGCATGCTCCAGTCGGCGCTGGCCGACGACGAGTATCTGGAGGCGATCCGCTTCACGCCATGGCGAGAGGGGCCGGACGCGCGCTGCGGCTACGGCTTCGCCGAATACGCCCGTCGCCATGGCGATTACGCCATCGTGGGCTGCGCGGCGCTTTTGTCCGTGGATGCGGCAGGATCGATCGGCCGGGCCGCCGCCGTGCTGTTCGGCGTCGAGCCCTCGCCGACGCGCCTGCCCGGATTGGAAGCCGCCCTGCTGGGCCAGGCCGCCGGCGGCCTCGATCCTGCGGCTCATCTTGGCGAAATCGACACGTTGGACGTCATGGAAGACATCCACGTCACGGCCGCCTACAGGCGCCGTCTGGCCCGGGTGATGATCGGCCGTGCGCTGGCCGATGCGGCGGCCCGCGCCACGGGAGCCCGCGCATGAGCGAGCCCATGCAGAACCCCCTCGCCATCGCGGTGACGATCAACGGTCGCCGCGTGGAGCGCGCGGTCGACCCGCGCCTGCACCTCGCGGATTTCCTGCGCCACGAGGTGGGGCTCACGGGCACGCATGTGGGCTGCGAGCATGGCGTCTGCGGCAGCTGCACGGTGATCGTGGACGGCCGCCCGGTGCGGTCCTGCCTGATGCTGGCCGTACAGGTCGACGGCGCTACGGTGGAGACCGTGGAAGGGCTCGCCGGCCCCGACGGTGCGCTGTCGCGGCTGCAGCAGGCCTTTTCGGATTATCACGCGCTCCAGTGCGGCTTTTGCACGCCCGGCATGCTGATGACGCTTGAATCCCTGTTGCGCGACACGCCGAACCCCACCGAAGCGGAGGTCCGCGACGCCATCTCGGGCAACATCTGCCGTTGCACCGGCTACCAGGGCATCGTCGAGGCCGCGCTCGCGACCGCCAGGGACCGGCAAGGAGAGCCCGCATGAGCGCGCGCTACTTCGGAGCCGCCGTGAACCGGCTGGAAGACCCGAGGCTCGTTTCGGGCGCGGGCCGCTATGTGGACGACCTGCATCCCGCCGGGCTTTTGCACGTAGCGTTCGTGCGCTCGCAGCGCGCGCATGGCCTCATCCGCGGCGTCGAAGCGTCCGCGGCCGCCCGCATGCCCGGCGTGGTCGCGGTGCTGATCATGGCGGACTTTGCCGGATTGGCCACCGGGCCGATGCCGCCGCTGGCGCCCCATCCTCTCATCAAGACCCCCATCACCTATTGGCCGCTCGCCGCCACCGAGGTTCGCCATGTCGGCGAAGCCATCGCGATGGTGGTGGCTGACAGCCGCCATGCCGCCGAAGACGCGGCCGCGGCCGTCGAGATCGACCTCGAGCCGCTGCCGGTGGTCGCGGACGCCGTCGCGGCGCTGGCCGCCGATGCGCCCCGCGCCCATTCGGACCGCGAGTCCAACCTCGCTGCTCGCCTCGCGGCCAAGTTCGGCGACGCCGATGCGGTGTTCGCCAGGGCTGACCATGTCGTGGCCGAAACGATCGTGACGCATCGCGGCGGCTGCCACGCCATGGAATGCCGCGGCGTGGTCGCGGTACCGGATCCGATGGGCGAGGACCTGACCGTCTACACGTCGTCGCAGTCGCCCTTTCTTGTCCGGCGCATTCTCGCCGCCTATCTGGGGCGCGACGAGCGCCATGTCCGCGTGGTCGCGCCGGATGTCGGCGGCGGCTTCGGTCCCAAGGCCAATGTTTATCCGGAAGAGTTCGCGGTCGCGCTGGCGGCGCTGAAGCTCGGTCGGCCGGTGAAGTGGATCGAGGACCGCCAGGAGCACTTCCTCACCACGACCCAGCAGCGCGACCAGATCTGGACCGTGGAAGTCGCGTTCACGGCCGAGGGCCGCATGCTCGGCCTGCGTGGGCGCGGCGTGCACGACAACGGCGCCTATGCGCCCTACGGGCTCATCCTGCCCATCAATGCGCTCGGCTGTTTTCCGGGCCCCTATGCGCTGGAAGCCCTGGACGTCACGCTGGACGTGGCGCTCACCAACATGGTGCCGACCAGCCCGGTGCGCGGCGCGTCGCGGCCCATCGTGGCGTTCGTGCTGGAGCGCATGGCGGACCGGGTCGCGGCCCATCTCGGGCTCCCGCGCGAGGAGGTTCGCCGCCGCAGCTTCGTGCGCGCCGACCAGATGCCGTACGAGACCGGCGGCAAGGCGCGGGATGGCTCGCCCATCTCGTATGACAGCGGCGACTACCGCCAGGCGCTCGATCTCGCACTCGCCAAGATCGACGCGGACGGCTTTCCGGCGAGACGCGAAGCCGCCCGCCGTCGGGGCAAGCTGCTAGGCCTCGGGATGGCGTCCTGCGTGGAAGACACCGGGCTCGGCCCCTTCGAGGGCGCAACCGTGCGCGTGACGCCGGCCGGCAAGGTCGTGATCGCGACCGGCGCGTCGAGCCAGGGCCAGGGCCACCGCACCGTCTTCGCCCAGATCGCCGCCGACGCGCTCGGCGTCGACATCAACGACGTGATCGTGGATGCGGCCGACACCGACAAGTTTCCGCTCGGCATCTCCACCATCGCGAGCCGCATCGCGGTGACGGCCGGGTCGTCGGTCGAGATGGCGGCCCGGCAGGTGCGCGCCAAGGCGCTGCGCTTCGCCTCCAACCGCCTGGAGGCGGGCGAGCAGGACCTCGAGATCATCGACGGCGCGATCCAGGTGAAAGGCGTGCCGGGCATGTCGGTGACGCTCGCGGAGGTGTCGCGCGCGCTTGCGGGCAATGCCGGCATGAGCACCCCCTACGGCATGGAGCCGGACCTCGCCGCCACCGCCTATTTCGAGTCGCAGGGGCTCACCTTCGCGTATGGGTCCAACGCCTGCGAGGTCGAGATCGACCCCGACACCGGCGACGCCCGCGTGGTGCGCTACGTGGTGGTTCACGACTGCGGCCGGCTGATCAACCCGCAGATCGTGGATGGCCAGATCATCGGCGGCGTCGTGCACGGCATCGGCAACGCGCTGTTCGAGCGCATGCTGCACGATCCCGAGGGGCAGCCGCTGACCACCACCTACGCGGACTACCTGCTGCCGATCGCCACTGAGATGCCGCGCATCGAAGTCCACCACATCGAGACGCCGTCGCCGCGCAATCCGCTCGGCGTCAAGGGCGCCGGGGAGGGCGGGACCATTCCGGCCGCCGCCTGCGTGATCTCGGCCATCCAGGATGCGCTCGGACCGGCGGCGCCCTTCGTCGCCCATCATCCAATCTCGCCGCAGGACATCGTGGCGATGCTCGACTAACGCCGAAAACGACGCACCAGGCGGCGGAGATCCGCCGGGGCGAGGGGAGGGAATCACAATGACCATTGCGCCGCATCCGCCACTGGCGTCCGTGCAGTCGGGCCCAAGGCTCGACCGCCTGCCGATTTCGAGTTTTCACAAGCGCATCTTCGCGCTGATCGGCGCCGGGATGTTCTTCGACGGCTACGACCTTTATGTCGGCACCAGCGTGCTTGGCTCCACGGTGTCGAGCGGCTTCTCGACGCTGGCGCAGAACGCCCAGTTCGTCTCCATGACGTTCCTGGGCATGACGATCGGCGCCTTCGTGGCCGGCTTCCTGGGCGACCGCTATGGCCGCCGCTTCACCTACCAGACCAACCTGCTGATCTTCGGCATCGCGTCCTTTGCGGCCGCGCTGGCCCCCACCATGGACTGGTTGATCGCGGCTCGCTTCCTGATGGGGCTCGGCCTCGGAGCCGAGATCGTGGTCGGCTATTCGACCCTGTCGGAGTTCGTGCCGCCGTCGCGGCGCGGGCGATGGCTGTCGCTGATGGCCATGGTGGTGGTGTCCGGCCTGCCGGTCACCACGCTGCTCGGCGCCGTGATCATCCCGCTTGTGGGCTGGCGGCCGATGTTCGCGCTCGCCGGTATCGGCGCGCTGGTGGTCTGGCAGATGCGCAAGTCGATGCCTGAATCGCCCCGCTGGCTGGAGTCGCGCGGCCGGGCCGAAGAGGCCGAGGCGCTCGTCACAGCCATCGAGCGTGAATCGGGCGTCACCGAGCGCCCCGTCCTCCCGGCCTCGCCTCCGGTTGCGCCCGTCGCGGCCAGCGATCTGTTTGGCCCCAAGCTGCTGCCCCGCATGGTCGTGGGGTCGGTGGTGCTGATCGTCATCAACACGCTGATCTTCGGCTTCGTGACCTGGCTGCCGACCTTCTTCGTGCAACAGGGACTGACGCTGGTGCGGTCGTTCAACTACACGGTCGCGATCTCGTTCGCCGCTCCGATCGGCTGCGCGCTCGGGGCCGTGCTGGCGGACCGGCTGGGCCGCAAGCCCACCATTATCGGGGCGTCGCTGGTGACGATCCTGTTCGGCGCGCTGTACCCCTATGCGGTGGATCCGGTGTTCCTGATCCCGACCGGCTTCGTGCTGCTGCTCGCCATCTACGTGCTGGTGGCGCTGCTCTACGGCGTCTACACGCCCGAGCTGTTCCCCACCGAGGTGCGGCTGCGGGCCAACGGCATCTGCAACATGCTGGGCCGGGGCGCGACCGTGGTGTCGCCGTTCATCGTAGTGGCGCTGTTCAAGGGCTACGGGGTCAGCGGCGTCACATTCTTCATGATCGCGCTGCTGGCGATCCAGATCGTCGTTGTGGCGCTCTGGGGCATCGAGCCGGCGCGTCGCGGCCTCGAGGAAGTGGCCTGAGGAACGCGCGGGAAGCGCCCACTCGCAGTCTAAACAGGGACAAGCTCCGGCGGGCGTAGGCTACGCCGGAGCGGCCTGGGCACGTAAACGGGCTACGCGTCCCGCAGCCAACTCTCCAGCGCGGGCGAAAGGCCGGTGGACTGCTTGCCGGCGGGCTTGCGGTATGACCCAGCCTGCGCCTTGCGGGGCGACTGGGCGATCAGCCCCTCGATCTGCTTCACGGCCGCGATCACGCCATCCACCAGCGGAACCGGAACGCGGTCGCGGATCGCCGGCGCCAAGCCGGCGAGAGGCGCGCCGGCGAGGATGATGGCGTCCGGCCTTAGCCGATCCAGGCAGGCGCGCGCCGTGGCGACCAGCCTCTCCTCCATCTCGGCCTGGACTGCGTCAATGCTCGAGAAGACCCCATCGGCGCACTGGATGCCGGCGCAGCGAGCGGACAGGCCGTGGTCGGCGACGCATTCCTCGAACCAGGGCTCGAGCGCCTGCGCGAAGGTCACGATCGCGAAACGCCGTCCCAGCATGCAGGCGGTCAGCATCGCGGCTTCCGCCATGCCGACGATTGGAACCGTCAGCATCTCGCGTGCGGCACGCAGCCCGGGGTCGCCAAAAGCCGCCATGATGACGCCGTCGACGCTATCCCGTTTCTCCGCCAGCATTTCGAGCGCGACCGCGCCGGCGATCTGGGCCTCGGCCCGCGTCGAGATGTAGGGCACGCCGCGCGGGGCTGTGGCGGCTTCGATCCGCGCGCCGGGGGCGGCCGCCGCTTCGGCGACGCGCAGCATGCGGTCCGTCAGCGCCTCGGTGGTGTTCGGGTTCAGCAGAAGCATGGTCACGTGCGCTCCGCAGATACGGGCGCGAGGCGAGCTCCGCCGCAGATGATGGCCACGATGTCGCCGGTTCGCGCCACATGGCGGCCCATGAGCTCGCGCGCCGCGCGCGCGTCCGACGCGCGCAGCGCCTTGAGGATGTCACGGTGTTCGAGAATGGACTCCTCGACCCGGCCCTGTTGCGCCAGCGCGAGATTGCGCGCGCGCTGCAGTCGTCCGATCAGCCGCCCATGCGTTTCGGCGAGCGCCGGATTGCCGCTCGCCGCCACGATGGCGGCATGGATCTGCTGGTTCAGCGTGATGTAGCCGTCGCGGTCGCCGGCCGCCTCCGCGGCTTCCATGCGTGCCTGCAGGCGCTCCAGCCTCTGCACCGCCGCGCCCGAGCGCCGTTCAGCCGCCAGCCCGGCCGCGAACGCCTCGATGGCGCTCTCCACCTCGAAAAGGTGCCGTAGGGCGTCGCCGTCCAGCGGGGCCACCATGGCGGCGCGGTTGCGGCGCAGCACCACCAGCCCTTCGCTGGCCAGGAGCTTGAGCGCTTCGCGCACCGGCGTCCGCGAGGCCCCGAGGCGCTCCACCAGCTGCGTTTCGTTCAGGATGGAGCCGGGCGCCAGCACGTTGCCGACGATGAGCCGGCGCAGTTCCAGCACGGCCTGATGCGTCAGCGACGCCTCCGCGGCCGGCCGGCGCACGCGGTCCAAAGCTGCGCTCATGGCCTCAGCCCGCTCCACCGGCCGGCTTCGGCCAGCGCGCGCTCCAGCACGGCGGCGACGCGCAGCACCCGCCAATCGCCGCCACGCGGGCCGACGATCTGCAGGCCGAGCGGCAGCCCCTCGGGCGTCCTGCCAAGCGGGATCGACAAGGCCGGCGTTAGCGCATGATTGAAGAACGGCGTGAAGACCGCATGGGCGCGCGGCGCCACCGGCACGCCGCCGATGAATTCCGGCCCGAGCCGGTCGATTGGCCAGGCCGCGCACGGAACCGTGGGGCCGATCAGGATGTCCACGGAGGCAAAGCTCGCAGCGGCGGCCGCCGCGATGTCGTGGCTCAGCCACCGCGCCCGCGCCACCGCGACGCCGTCGAACGCAAACCCGCGCTCGATCTGCGCCGCCACGTCCGGGTCGAACAGCTCCGGCGAGCGACGGTAAGCCTCGCCGTGAATGGCCGCCAGCCCGGCGAACTGCAACGGCATCAGCGCATCCTCTGTTGCGCCGGCGGGCCAGGTCGGGTCATGCGGCTCGACGCGCAGCCCCGCGGCGGCGAACGCCTCCACGGCGGCCTTGAGGCTGTCCAGCACGGCCGCGTCGATCGGCGCGTCGAAGCCGAACCGCCGCGACACGCCGATGCGCAGGGCGCCGGCATCCACGGGGCCGTCCGGCGCGATGGGGACCGATTGCGGGTCGCGCGGGTCCTCACCTGCCAGGGCTCGAAACAGCAGCGCCGCGTCCGCCACGTCCCGGGCGATCGGCGCGATCACGGCGATGCCGGTGAAGGGTTCGGGAAAACCCGGGCCATACGGTATGGCGCCGAAAGACGGCTTGAACCCCACGACGCCGCAATGCGCGGGTGGGCGCCGGCCGGAGCCGCCCCCATCGGTGCCGATGGCGGCCGGGACGAGGTGGGCCGCCACCGCGGCCGCACAGCCGCCGGACGATCCGCCGGGCGTGAGCGCCGGATCGGCGGGGTGGCGCGTCGCGCCATAGAGGCGGTTGGTGGTTTGCCCCTTGCAGGCGAATTCGGGCGTGTTGCCCATGCCGACCACCACCGCGCCGGCGCGGACCAACCGCTTGACCACGATGGCGTCACGGCTAGGGGTGAAATCCCGGAAGAGCAACGAACCTTGCGTGACCCGGCGGCCCGCCACCCAGATGTTGTCCTTCACCACCACGGGCAGGCCAGCCAACGGCAAGTCCTCGCCGGCGGCGAGGCGCGCATCGACGGCCGCAGCGCGGCGCAGACCCTCGGCGGGGTCGAAGTCCACCACGGCGTTCAGCGCCGCCTTTGCCAGGATGGACGCGTTCGCCTCCTCGGCCACCGCGATGGCGGAGCGTTGGCCGGAGCGGACGGCCGCCACGGTGGCGCAAGCCGAAATCGGCGTCATTCGCGAACTCCCAGGATCGAGATGGCGGCCATCAGGCAGAGCGCTCCCAGCGTCGCGAAGGCCGCCGCCACGCTCGCGATCTGCGCGATGGCGGCGATCAGGAACGGGCCCGCCAGCAGCCCCGCATAGGCCGCCGTCATGGCGGCCCCGGTGGTTTCGGCGATTCGCCCACGCGGAGCCAGCCGGGCGACTTCCGCCACGAATACACCGTTCCAGCCGCTCGCCGTGAGGCCTAGCGCGGCCGCCAGTGCGGCCAGCGCGATGGGGTGCAGCAAAGCGCCCGCCATCCCGAGCGCGATGGCCAACGCCGCCATGGCGGCGCCGACGCCGACCAGCACGATACGCGGCGACCAGATGTTTGACGCCGCCCATCCCCAGCCCAGCCGGCCGAGAAGGCCGCCGAACTGGGCCACCGCCAGGGTCGCGCCGGCCGTGACGTGTTCGACGCCCCATTCGCGAACCGCCATGGTGACGAAAAAGGCGTTGAGGCAGAGTTGCAGCGCGCCGAACGCCATCGCGGCGATCGCGAGGCGCAGCAGCAGCGGCTTTGCGGAAAGAAGCTCCCAGGCCGACCTCATCGAGAGACGCGGCGTCGCCCTGGCGGCGATCGCATAGCGCGGGCCGAGCGCCGCGAACACCCCGAAGACGCCGAGCGCAACGGCCGCGACCAGCGCGTAGCACCAGCGGGGGTCCACCGCGATGGCGAGGGTCGGCAGGGTGAGCGAACCCGCGATGGCGCCGATCTGGTTGCCGGTCTGGCGCACGGAAAACACCAGCGGGCGGCGTGACGGCGGCGTGAGCTCCCCCAGCAGGGCCGAACTCGCCGGCGTGTCGGGGCCGAATGCGAGGCCTACCAGCACGCCGCCGCACATGAGCGCCGCGACGCCCGGACCGGCGCAGGCCGCCATGCCGAGCGCCACCGCGAGGCAGCATAGCGCGCCGAGGCGCATCGGCCCCCAACGCGCCACCAGCGATCCGGCATGCCACGACGACACCATGCCGACCCCGAACACGGCCGCCACGAAGGCGCCCAGCGCCTCGGGAGCCAGGCCCGTGCGCGGCGCGACCACGCCCGGCGCAAACACCGCGAGCGCGATGATGGCCTGCAGCAAGGTCATCGCCACCAGAGCCGGGCCGAGGCTTGGCCGTAGCGTGGCGCCATCCCGGGCGGCTATCATGCGGCCTCGCGGCGACGAGTGAGGGCGCAATGGCTGGTGGAATTTCCCTGCATGGAGTCGACATCGCCAAGGGGGCGCCCGCGACGGGGCTTTTCGTGGAGCTCTACGCTCTCCAGCCCGAGCGCCGCAGGATCGCCGAGGGCCGGCTCGGCGCCAATGGCGCACTGGATCATCCCGTCATGCGCGGAGAAGGCGTGGAGGCCGGCCCGCACGAGTGCGTTTTCCATGTCGGCGACTGGATGCGCGAAAACGGCTACCCGGCCGAGCAGGGTTCCTTCCTGGACGTCGTGCCGTTCCGGTTCGTGGTGACGCGGGTGGAGGAGCACTACCATCTTCCCCTGAAGTTCACGCCCTGGGGCGTGTCGCTGTTTCGGGGCGTCTGATCACGAGGCGAGGCGGCGCGAGAGGCCGGTCAACCGCTCCATGGCGATCATCACCGCCACCGTGAGGACGATCAGCACGCCAGAGAGGGCTGCGATCGTGACGTCGAGCTTGCCTTCCAGATCCTGCCACATGCGGATCGGCAGCATGTCGGTGGCGGCGTCGCGCAGGAACAACGACACCGGAACGTTGTCGAAGGACGACATGAACGCGATGAACCCGCCCGCCATGATCCCGGGCCGGATCAGCGGCAGCGTGATGCGCCGGAACGTGTAGATCTTGCCGGCGCCCAGGCTGGCCGAGCATTCCAGCAGTGACGGCTCCATCTGGGCCAAGGCCGCGACGGTGTTTCGGACCACGAAGGGAACGCACACCACCGTGTGGCCGATCACCAGCGTCAATGGCGACACGGGCAAACCGATGAGGCTGAAGAACATGAGCCCGGCGAGCCCGAAGGCGAGCGCCGGGAGCACCAGCGGCGACATGAACACGCTATCCAGAAGCCGCGCCGTCAGGGTCTTGGAACGCGCCACGCCCAGCGCGGCCGCGACGCCGAGGACCACCGACAGCGCTGTCGCCCAGGCGGCCACGAACAGGCTGTTGCGGGCCGCGAAGTGCAGTTGCCATGCGTCGGCCAGCGCCACATACCAGCGCAGCGAATAGCCCTGTGGCGGGAAGCGCAGCGAAAATCCGCTCGTGAATGAGACGATCAGCACCACCAGCGTGGGCGCGGCGAGCACGATCAGCGAGACCAGCGCGAAAGCGGCCATCACGAGGTTGAAGCTCATGGCTTCGGCGGTGACGCGGCGGCGAGCCATCCCGGCCTCAGGCGTTGGCGTAGCCGCGCGACAGGCGACCAAGCGTGTTGAACAGGGAGACCACCACGAGCACCGCCACCAGGAAGATGATCGAGATCGCGGACGCGAACGGCCAGTTCTGCAGCGTCGAGGATTGCTGGTAGATGTACATCGGCATGAACAGCATCTGCCCACCGCCGATCAGTGATTGCGTGATGAAGGCCGTGATCGACGCGGCATAAGTCAGCATGCAGCCGGCGATGATCCCGGGCAGGCACAGCGGCAGGGTGACGCGAAAGAAAGTGCGCCACGCGCCGGCGCCGAGCGCCGCAGACGCATCGGCGAGGTTCGGGTCGATGCGCGCCAGCGCGGCCGTGAGCGGCAGCACCATCAAGGGCATCTGCACCTGCGCGAGCGCGGTGACGACGCCCACATCCGTGTAGAGAAGCCGCAGCGGCGCATCGATCACGCCAAGCGACAACAGCGTCGCATTAACGATGCCCTGCCGGCCCAGAATGACGATCCAAGCAAAGGTGCGCACCACAACGCTGGTAAGCAGCGGCAGCAGCACCACCAGCATGATCGCGCCGCGCAAACCGCCACTGCGCGTCCGCGCGTGAAGCCACGCGACAGGAAATCCGAAGACCAGGCACAGCAGCGTCACCTTGACGCCCAGCCACAGCGTCGCGACCAGCACGCCCAAGCTGAAACGGTCGCCCAGGAACGCCGCGTATTGCGTGAGCCCGTAGGCGCTGCCCTTGGGGTCCGCCTGCAGGCTGAGCACGGCGAGCACGGCCAGCGGCGAGACGAAGAAGACGAGAAAAAACGCGCCCAGCGGCAGCGCGAGCCGCAGGTCGTAGGCCGCAATGTCGATGGGCTTGCGCGCGGGCTTCATGGGCGATCTCTCGATGGCGAGGCGCCCGTCCGGCTTTCCCCGGACGGGCGCCATCGTGGCGCGTCAGATCTTGATGTCGCGGTTGAACCGCTCGATCCAGGCGGAGCGCTGCTTGTTGATGGCGGCCCAGTCCTGGAACACGAACTTCGCCTTCAGCTCGGCCATGTCCTTGGCCAGCACCTTGGCGATCTCGCCCTCCATCTTCACCTTGGTGTTGGTGGGCACGATCAGATAGGGCGGGGCCATCAGGGTCGCCTGCACCTCGGGCGACAGCGCCGCCTCGATGAGCTTGAAGGCGAGGTCCCGGTTGGGCGAGTTCTTGACCACGTGGATCGTGGTCTTGAACGCGATGGCGCCTTCCTTGGGGGCCACGAACTCCACCGGCACGCCGCGCGCCTTGAGGATCTGGATGGCGTTGAAGTTGCCGGGCGAGATGTCTACCTGGCCCTGCTGGAACAGCGTCGCGAGCGCGCCCGGGTTGGCGGCCACGGCGGCGAGGTTCGGCTTCAGCTTCTCCAGCGCGGCGAAGCCCGGGTCGATGTTGGTCTCGGAGCCGCCGTTCATCTTCGCGATCTCGACCAGCCAGCCCGTGCCCAGCGTCGAGTTCAGGTTGGTGATGCCGACGCGGCTCTTGAACTCGGGCTTCCAGAGGTCGGCCCAGCTCGTCGGAGCCGTCTTCACGGTCTCGGGATTGTAGGTGAGGCCCACGACCTGGAAGAACGGGGCAGGGCCCGTCGCCTCCTGCGCCTCGCCGATCAGGTCCTTGAAGTAGGCGCTCTTCTCGACGGGGTAGGGCTCGACGAGGTCCTGCCCGATGGCGACCAGCGCCGGCCCCGGATCGTGCAGCATGACGTCGATCGGCGGATTGGCGCGCGCGGCGTTGACCTTGGCGATCTGGTCCACCGAGAGCATCGGGTCGAGCACGATGTTCGCGTCGCCGTTGGCCTTGCGGAAAGCCGGCACGAGCACGGCCTTGTGCGCCTCCTCCCAGCTTCCCGTGAAGGTGGCGAAGACGAGCGGCCGGGCCTGGGCGTAGCTGATGCCCGGGAAGGCCTTCATGGCCCCGACGGTGAGCGCGGTTTGCAGGAGATGGCGTCTGGTGAACATCGTGGCTGTCCTCGGATGCGGGTGGGATCAGGCGGCTTGGGGAAAGATGCTGGCGAGGCCGGGCGCGGGCACGCGGATGCGAACGGGTGCGCCCGTGGCGAGCAGCGCGCCGCCAGCCTGGCGGAGCTCCGAAACCTTGACGGAGGCGCCGCCGGCGGTGCGCACGTCGTGCACCACGTGCGAGCCGAGCGGCAGCGCCATCTCGACCACGCCCGCGAAGCCCTCCTCGCCGGCCTCGATGCGCAGGTGCTCGGGCCGCAGGCAGGCGACCACGCGCTCGCCGGGCGCGATGCGGCTCGCCCGCGCGATCAGGTCCGCGCCGGCGTCGAGACGCACGCGGGTGCCCCCGTCGTCCGGGCCGAGAACGACGCCCGGCAGCAGGTTGGCGCTGCCCACGAAGGTGTTCACGAACAGGGTTTCGGGCGTGTCGTATATCGCGGTCGGAGATGCAAACTGCTCCAGCCGGCCCTGGCTCAGCACGGCGACGCGGTCCGACAGCGACAGCGCTTCCTCCTGGTCGTGCGTGACCAGCACGGTGGTGATGCCGGACAGGCGCTGCAGCCGCTTGACCTCGATCTGCATGTCGAGCCGCAGGTTCTTGTCGAGCGCAGCGAAGGGCTCGTCCAGCAGCAGGATCGACGGCTTGATGGCGAGCGCCCGCGCCAGCGCCACGCGTTGCTGCTGGCCGCCCGAGAGCTGCCGCGGCAGCCGCTCCGCCATCGCGCCGAGCTGCACGAGGTCCAGCATGCGCTGCGCCTCGGCGCGCTGCGTGGCCTTGTCGACGCCCCGCGCCGCGAGCCCGTAGGCGACGTTTTCGGCGATCGTCATGTGGGGAAACAGGGCGTAGTTCTGGAACACGATCCCGACGGCGCGCCGGCTCGGCGGCAGATCATCGATGATCTCGTCGCCCACGATGACGCGACCTTCCGTCTGGGCGACGAAACCCGCGATGATGCGCAGCAGCGTGGTCTTGCCGCAGCCGGACGGGCCGAGCAGCGACACGAGCTCGCCGCCGCGGATGTCGAGGTTGATGTCCTTGACGGCGAAACTGTCGCCATAGCGGTGCGTAATGGCGTCCAGCACCAGCGAGCGGCCGGCGGTGGGAGCGGGACTTTGGAGAGCGGCGGACATGGCGTTAGATCCGGCATCGGGCTTGCACGGGGCTCAGCAAATTGCATGCCGATTGGGGAGTAGCCTAACAATGACAGCGACTTGTGGGTTGTTTGGCTACTGCTTCCCAGGTTCGGCGCCTGTCCTGAAGGCGCCCCGCCGCGCGATGGCTCGACGTTGCGCATGAAAGCGGCAGATTCGCCCTTCGCCTCCGCGGCGACGCTCGCCCGGGCCTTGCGCGCGGGCGCGATCGGATCCGTCGAGGTCACGCGCGCCCATCTCGATCGCATCGCCGGGATCGACGCCTCGCTGGCGGCCTTCATCACGGTGGACGCCGAGCTGGCGCTGGCCGAAGCGGCGATGCGAGACGCGACCCCGGCCGACGCGCGTGGACCGCTGCACGGCGTGCCGGTCGCCATCAAGGACCTCACCGATACGGCCGGGCTGCGCACCACCTATGGTTCGGCCCTCTTCGCCGAGCATGTTCCGGCTCAGGACGATCTCGTGGTCGCGCGGCTGAGGGCCGCCGGCGCGGTGATCCTGGGCAAGACGAACACGCCGGAGTTCGGCTTCGGCGCGCTGTGCCGCAACGCCCTGTGCGGCCCGACCCGCAATCCCTGGGATGAGCGCCTGACATCCGGCGGCTCGTCGGGCGGCTCGGCCGTCGCGGTGTCGGCCGGCCTCGCGCCGCTGGCGCATGGCACGGATTTCGGCGGTTCGGTGCGCACGCCGGCGAGCTTTTGCGGCGTCGCGTCGATCCGGCCGACGCCGGGCCGCATCCCGTCGCCCGGCCGGGCGCTCGCCTGGGACACGCTGGCGACCCACGGCGTGATGGCGCGCACCGTCGAGGACTGCGCCCTGATGCTGGCCGCCGTCGCCGGCCCGGATTCGCGCGATCCGACCTCCCTGCGCGTCTCGGAGGCGGCTTTTGCGCAACCGCCACACCTCGCCGCAACTGCTGATCTGGGCGGCGCGGCGCCGGTTTCGCAAGAGGTTCGAACGCTGTTTGGGGAAGCGGTTTCGGCGCTGGAGGAGGCGCTGAACCGTTCCATCTCAACGGCCTCGCCGGATTGCTCCGGCGGCGTGGCGGCCTTCAAGACCTTGCGCGCCGCGCACATACGCCACGCGTTCGGGGGACTGCGGGAGCGCTTCGCCGACCAGCTCAGCCCGACGGCGGCATGGAACATCGCCGCCGGCGACGGGATCGCGGCGCAGGACTATCTCGAGGCCGAAGCCACGCGCGCGCTACTTTATCGCCGGTTCGCGGCCTTTTTCGCCGAGCACGACGTGCTGGTCGTCCCGGCCGCCGCCGTCCAGCCCTGGCCTAACGCCGAGGCGGACGTGCTCGCCATCGACGGCGTTTCGCTGAACAGCATCGTGGACTACCTGGCGATCACTTTCCTGCCCTCGCTGGTGGGCTACCCGGTGCTCACGTTGCCGACGCCCCGCCAAGCCGGCGAACTCCCGTTCGGCGTCCAGCTGATCGGTCGCCCGGGCTCTGAACCAGGGTTGATTTCGCTCGGCCGCAGGCTGGAAACGGCCGGATTCGCGCATCGTTGGCCGCCCGTTTGGACAGACAGCGCCAGAGCGCAGTGGGCTGCGCCCCGACCATGAACCGAACAGAGGTTCGCGCGGCTCTCCCCGTGAGCAGTTCGCGCAGCTTGGCGAACAGGTCAGACAGATCGACGGATGCTCATGGCCACGACCTCCGCGAGCGCAATCGAATAAATTTAACCCGGCGGAATGCTGCATGCGTTCATCGAATTAACGACGCACGGCAGTCTTGAATTTTGCAACTTCTCGTCGATGGCGTCTCGGCGGTGAATGGCCTTGGAATAGATCCAGTATCTTTCAGGATCTTTCGCCATGACAGCCTTCGTCACCGTGCCGGCTTCAACGCAACCGGGCTTGATGGACGACATCAATGGTCTGTTGAGCGGCTATGGCTGGGCGGCGCACGCCATGACGTTCGCGTTCCCTTTGTCGGCGACAGCGTTCAAGGATTACGGCTCCAATCCGGAGCCAACGGCCTTCGCGCCGCTCGATGCGGCCGAGCAGGCGATGGTCCGCAAAGCGCTGGCAAGCGTATCCTCGGTGGTCGACCTTTCCTTCACCGAGGTCACGGGCGCCCACCAGGGCGACGCCACGATGCTGTTTGGGCTCAGCGGAGCGATGCCGCCGCTCGATGACGGGCGGCCGAGCACGGGCTGGGGCTTCTATCCCGGGCCGCTGGGCAGCGCCGGGGACGTCTGGTTCGCGCCGGATCGCTTCGGCGAGGCCCTTGCGGGCGCGGCAGACTACAAGACCGTTCTGCACGAGATCGGCCACGCTCTGGGGTTGAAGCATGGCCACGAGCCAAAGAACGGCTTTGCGGGGCTGCCGTCGGCGCATGACAGCCAGGAATGGTCGGTGATGACCTACCGTTCCAAAGTGAACGGCTCCGCCCATTCCTCCACCCTCGAGGCGTCCAGCTCTCCGCAGAGTCTGATGCGCGATGACATCGCGGCGCTCCAACACATCTACGGCGCGAACTTCTCCGCTCAATCGAGCGACACGTTCTACAGGTTCGACGAGACGACGGGCGTGATGTCCATCAACGGCGTCGCCCAGGACAGCCTCGCGGGGCCGCGCATCTTCCGCACCATCTGGGACGGCGGCGGCAACGACACCTACGACTTCTCGAATTTCAGCAAGAGCGCACGGGTAGACCTGCGCGCCGGCGAAGGCTCCATAGTCGACACGGCTTTGCTTGCCGTTCTGGACGCCAGCAAGCTGAACCCGGCATCGGCTTCAGCCAACGTCTACAACGCTGATCTCTACCAGGGAGATCTGCGATCGCTGGTCGAAAACGCCATCGGGGGCGCTGGCGCCGACACGATTGTCGGCAATCAGGTCGCCAACGTCATCAGCGGCGGCGGTGGCGACGACTGGTTGAGCGGAGCCGATGGCGCGGACACTCTGACAGGAGGTGATGGGGCCGACACTCTCGTGGGCGAAGCCGGCGATGACGTACTGGACGGCGGCGCCGGGGACGACCTCCTGGATGGCGGTTCCGGCTTCAACACGGCCCGCTATGGCTTCGCTAGAAGCAACTATCTGGTCACGCTGAACCTGGACGGCAGCCTCTCGGTGAAGGGTCTCGGGCTGGCGGCCGGCGACGGGACCGACCGATTGGTCGACGTCGGCTCGCTGGTTTTTGCGGATGGCGTCGTGAGCGCCTCCACCTTCGGCTGGACGCCCGCAACGGTCTGGACCGGAACAACGGACGCGGAAAACCATGTCGGCACGGCCGGTCGCGACCGGATCGCTGGTGGAGGCGGACGCGACACGTTGTCGGGAGGCGACGGGGACGATGTCTTCGAGGTCGCCTCAGGGGCGAGCAAAATATCTGGAGACGCCGGGTTCGACACGGCCGTGTTCTCCAAAAACTTCGCTGACTACCGCTGGACCCTCAACAGCGCCTTGGATCTCCCCGGGTGGATCGACGTGATCGATCGGTCCGACGCGCAAGCCTCGGCGAGGCTGTCCAACGTCGAGCTGTTGCGCTTTGCGGATCGCGACCTCCGCGTATTCCTGGGTACCCAGGACGCAAACGTGCTCACTGGCGCCGGCGCCGCGGACCTTCTTTGGGGCGCCTATGGCGACGACACGCTCGACGGCGGTGGCGGTGACGATTCACTGTACGGCGGCGGCGGCGACGATGTTCTACGCGGCGGCGACGGCGACGATTACCTGCGCGGCAATGCGGGCGACGATACCCTCGACGGCGGTGCGGGCGACAACACCGTGAGCTATGCGACGGCCGAGCAGGCCATTACGCTTGATCTCGGGGCTGGCGTCGCCACCGGTCAGGGCGCGGATAGGCTGTTCAACTTCAAAATCGTCGAAGGCACCGCCTTCAACGACCAGCTTCGCGGCGACGATGAAGCCAACATACTTAAGGGTCTGGACGGGAACGACACGCTCGCGGGAGGCAAGGGCGCCGACACCATCGACGGCGGCTCGGGCAACAACACCGTGGTGTTCGACGGCCGCTACAGCGATTTCACCTGGTCGCTGAACAGCAACAGCACAGGCGACGGCTGGATCGAGGTGACGGACAACGCCGGTGCGGTCGACATCGTTTCGCATGTCAGTGTGCTGCAGTTCGACGACCGCAAGCAGTCGATCCTGTTGGGCTCCGCCAACAACGACAGCATAACAGGCACTGACGAGGCCGATATCATCTGGGGAGCCTATGGCGACGACACGCTGGACGGGGCCGCCGGCAATGACTCGCTGTATGGCGGCGCCGGGAACGACGTCATCCGCGGCGGCGATGGCGACGATTCCATCCGCGGCAACAGCGGCGACGACACCCTTGACGGCGGCGCCGGCCGCAACACGGTGAGCTACGGCAACGCCACGCAGGGTGTCATCGTGGATCTCGCGGGCGGATACGCGCTGGGACAGGGCGAAGACGTCATCACGAATTTCTCCCGCGTCAACGGGTCCATCTACGGCGATAAGCTTCGCGGCGACGACTCCGACAACCGCTTCTACGGCGACAAGGGCGACGACGTCATCGATGGCCGCGGCGGCATTGACATGGCGGTGTTCTCCGGCGCGCGCGCCAATTACGACATCCGCTACGACGCCTTCAACAAGGAGTGGATCGTCCGCGACCTGCGCGCCGGAGCCTCCTCGGACGGCACGGACCGGCTCAGCAACATTGAGGTCCTGCGTTTCGCCGACGGCGACGACGCCATTCCGACCGACATCGCGCTGACGGGCGGACGCGTGGCCGAAAACAGCGTCGCCGGAACGCTGGTCGCCACGGCGGCGGGCGTCGACGCCGACAAGGGCGAGACCTTCGCGTATGCGCTGCGCACCAGCCAGGGCCTGCCCTATGACGGCCCTTTCGTGATCGATCCCGCCACGGGCGCGATCCGGGTGGCCGGGAATGCGACGCTCGACTACGAAAACCGCCGCTTCTACGACCTCGTGGTCCGAGTCACCGATCACGCCGGGCTTTATGTCGACAAGGCCATCCGCCTGCTGGTCGATAATGTCGCCGGGTCCGAGACGACTAAGACGCCGGGCCTGCTCACCGGCACGGCCGAGGAGGACCGCCTGGCCGGCTCCTCCGGGGCCGATACTTTGGTTGGCTTGGCTGGCGCGGACTCGCTTTACGGTGGCGCGGGAGCGGACAGACTGGACGGCGGCGGCGGCGCAGACTTCCTGGACGGCGGTGTCGGAGCCGACACGATGCTGGGCGGTGCGGGCGACGACATCTACGTGGTCGACGACCTCGGCGACGTGATCATCGAAACCGCCAATGGCGGTCGCGACAAAGTCGTCACCTCGCTCGCAGCCTATCGGTTGGGCGCGGCGTTGGAGAACCTCGCCTTCACGGGCAAGGGCGCCTTTGCGGGAACCGGCAACGAGCTCGGCAACGCCATCACGGGCGGCGCGGGCGCGGATACGCTGATCGGCCTCGCAGGCGCGGACACGCTCAAGGGCGGCGCCGGCGATGACAGCCTCGACGGTGGCGACGGCGCGGACGTGCTGAATGGCGGCCTCGGAGCCGACACCATGCGGGGCGGCGCCGGACGCGACACCTTCTATGTCGACAACCTAGGCGACGTCGTCGCGGACGCGACAGCCGAGGATCTCGTCGTCATCTCGGTGGCGAACTATGATCTCGCCGCCTTGCGCGCCTCCGGCGTGCGCTACGTCTTCGACCTTGCGCTGCAGCAGGGCCAGACATCCCTGGCGGGCGGTGGCGGCGCCGACACGCTGACGGCCGCCGGAAGTGGAACTCTTCACGGCGGCGCTGGAAACGACACCTACGTGGTGGATGAGAACATCGTGATCGTGGAGGCGGCCGGCGCAGGCGTCGACACCGTGCGCACCGCCGCACGCACCTACGTGCTCGGCGACAATCTTGAGAACCTTGTCTCCACCGGCTCGGGGCAGTTCCTCGGCGTCGGCAACGCGCTGAACAATCGCATTACGGGCGGCGCGGGCAACGACTTCCTGTATGGCCTGGATGGCGACGACACGCTGTTGGGCGGCGCCGGCGTCGACATTCTTCAGGACGACGCCGGCGACGATTACCTCGACGGCGGCGCGGGCGCCGATTTCATGACCGGCGGCGCCGGAAAAGACGTGTTCGTGATCGACGACCTTGGCGACGTCACGGACGCCACGGTGGGCGACATCGTGATCATCCGGGTACGCAACTACGACCTCTCCAAGCTCGACGGCGCGTCCATCCACTACCAGCTCACCGGTATCAGCGGCGGCCAGCAACTCTTCGGGCTCAGCGGCGACGATACGCTGGACGGCGGGCTGGACGCCGACACCCTGGTGGGCGCCGCCGGCAACGACAGCTACTTCGTCGACAATGTCGGTGACGTCGTGCGGGAGACAGCCGGGGAAGGCGTCGACACGGTGCGGACCAGCCTGGGCGCCTACACGCTCGGATACGCGGTCGAGCGGCTAGCCTATGCGGGGCAGGGCGATTTCGCCGGAACCGGCAACGACCTCGCCAACGAGATCACGGGCGGCGGTGGGGCCGATACGCTGTTCGGTCTCGACGGCGACGATACGCTGCGGGGCGGCGCCGGGGCGGACACGATCTGGGGCGGACGCGGCGCCGACCAGCTCTGGGGCGGTGCGGGCGAGGACGTCTTCGTGTTCCGCGCCGACGACGCCGCCGGACCGGCCGCCGGCGGGCGCGACTGGATCCGGGACTTCGAGGCCGGCGACCGCATCGACCTGTCGCGCATCGCCGTCGAAACCGGCGTCGCGCTTCATTTCGACGGCCGGTCCCTGGTTGCCGGCCACGGCTCCGTCGCGTTCGACGCCTCCACCGGGATGCTCTCCGTGGACTGGACGTCCGACGGAAAGGCCGACCTCAGCATCAAGGTTACGGGCGCGGGTGTGACCGCGTCGAACCTGATGATGTGAGCGGGCGCCCAAGGAGGTGTCGGCGGCGGCGCCGCCGTTACGGAGGCGTTGCTCGAACGATCTATGGCGCTTGCGCAGTTGCAGTGTTGGCTGGGTTCCCGTGACCGCAACCTGAGATGATGATCTTTTGACATGCTCGTAGTTCGATATGAAACGGAAGTATAGGTCAGTCCTATCTAGCTAAATCGACTGCCCATGAAATGATGTCTGAACAAAAAAAGAGCACATGGGAGGAAATTATGTCTCTGCCGAATGCGCAGATCGCGAAGTCACCAATTCATTCAGTTAGCCCTGCCTTTGAACAAGACACCCCGTGGACCGCCGTAACCGCGTCCACTCCGACGATCATCGATGCGGGCAGCGTTGTGGGAGCCCGTAAGGCCGAACGGGCGACTGCCGATCCTCAGGACGACGGGATCGAGATCGCCGTCCTGCACGCACCCAAGCTGCTGCGTTCGGCTCTTGCGATCGGCGACGGGCTGAACGCCGCGGCCCGCGTCGGCATCGTGACTCAGCCCGATGCCGGCGACACCCTCAAGGGCGGCGGCGGGAACGACCATCTGACGGGCGGATCGGGCGCGGATCGTCTCGACGGTGGCGCAGGCGACGACGTTCTCCGCGGCGAGGCCGGCAATGACGTCCTGATCGGCGGAAAAGGGAACGACAGTCTCGACGGCGGCAGCGACGACGATCGGATCGTCGCTGGCCAAGGGATTGACACTGTCGACGGCGGCGCGGGAGTCGACCGGCTCGACCTCCACCAGTCCACGTCCGCCTTGCGCATAGACCTGAACGTCGCCCTGCAGGCCGGCGGAATGATCGTTAGGAACATCGAAGATGTCGGCGGCACGCGCTATGCCGACACGATCGTCGGATCGGACGCTGCCAACCGGATTCTTGGCTGGGACGGCGACGATGTCATTTTCGGAAATGGAGGAAATGATCGCCTGGGCGGCGGCCTCGGCGACGACCTGCTGGACGGCGGAACCGGTAACGATGTGCTCGACGCCGGCGGCGGACGCGACACGCTGCTGGGCGGCGACGGCAACGATTCCCTATACGGCGACCTTCTGGGCGATGTTTATGACGGCGGCGCTGGCGTCGACACGCTATCCAATCGGTCGGGGACCGGCGTTAGCGTCGATTTGCGGGTCGAACTACAGGTTAACGGAACGCGGATCGTCGGCATCGAGAACGTCACAGGCGGTAACGGAGCCGACACCCTCGTGGGCTCCACCGGGAACAACTGGCTGAAGGGCGGCGGCGGCGACGATCTTCTGGAAGGTGGCCGGGGGAACGACACGCTGTCGGGCGGCGCGGGCTCCGATATCTTCAACTTCAAGGACCGGTTCGGGCGGGACGTGATCACGGACTTCGCCGCCAAGGGCGAGGCGCACGACATTCTGCAGTTCGACCGCTCGCAGATCGCCGACTGGGACACGTTCCTGTCCTGCTCGCGGCAGGTTGGATCCGCGGTGGTGATCACGATGCCGAGCGGGGACAAGATCACGCTCCAGAACACCAAGCTCACCGAGCTGACGCCCGACGACGTAAAGTTTCAGGGCGGACGTGGCCAGTTCATCCAGCGTGAGAAGCTGGCCGATGGCTCCTATGTGGGCACGTTCACGCTAAAGTCGGGCTATCTCGGCGCGAACGCCTCCTCGGTCGCGACGATCCGCGACGCCGACGGCAGGATCATCGGCACGTGCAGGCTCGGCGGCTCCATCACGGTCCCGCAGGGCGATCATTACGAGATCTCGGTTGCGACCGGCTCGACCGTGCAAACCGAACCGCTCGCCGTCGGCATTTCGGTTCTGGCCATCGGCCAATCCAATATGGTCGGCTGGCTGTGGCAGCCTAGCGCCAGGACCATGGCGGACGGGACTTATCTGCTCAATACGGGCGCCCCGCACCTGGGGGCGACGGCGTTCACGGCGTACCTCAGGGAAAGAATTGGTGACATTCCGATCGGGTACACCAACGCTGCGGTGGGGGGGACCGCACTGGCCGATAGGAATAACGGCCAGGATTACTGGGACAGCTTCAAGAAAAACGGCTTGTACGACAAAGCGATCAGAACCCTGCAAGGCACCGCCGGAGGCCGTGCCGAGATCGTTCTCTGGAACCAGGGCGAGGCGGACAGTACCTCCAATCGCACCTATTCCGAGTACAAAGCTGGATTGGATCTCCTGATGTCCCGACTGGGGAAGGATGTCGGATCTTTTCAAACCCTCATCATGGGCACTCCGCCGAACAACGGCGTGGCCGGTCCCGGGAAAGATGGATACGAATCCGGTCTCGCAATCGAGCAGGCCAAGAAGGACTGGGTCGCCGAGCATGGTGACGCCGCAGCATTCATGGCGACGCCCGGGTATCTCGGCCTCCGGGACGGACTCCACTTCAACGGCGCCGGATACGCTTGGATCGCCTATGGGGCCGCCCTCGAGATGGGCGCTATGCTCCTGGGCGTCGCGGCGTCGTCCCTCACGGACGAACGCAAGGTAGGAACGGACACCGCGGACCTGAGCGTGGCGGAGGCAGGCCACCGGAGTCTCTTTTTCGGTGGACTGGGCGACGATACGATCACCGGCGGCGCCCTCGAAGACGTCCTGATTGGCGGAGCAGGGGACGATGCAATCCAGGGCCAGGGCGGCAACGACGCGCTGGAGGGGGAAGCCGGTCGGGATACGTTGTGGGGCGGCGACGGCGATGACGATCTCTGGGGCGGGGGCGGCGAAGACCTCCTGATGGGCGGCGCTGGCAACGACGTGCTCGATGGGGGGAATAGCGGCGACACCATGGTTGGCGGCGCTGGTGACGATCTCTTTCTGGTCAACAGTATCAACGACGTCGTCGTCGAAGGTCTGAATGAGGGCATCGACCGCGTGCTAACCGGCGGGAGCTACACGCTGACGGCAAACGTCGAAAACCTGACACTCGCTGGATCCGCCGGCGTCTCCGGGACCGGCAACGCCCTCAACAACGTCCTGGCCGGCAATGTGGGCGACAACAGCCTCGACGGCCGGGCCGGCGACGACACGCTCAGCGGCGGCAGCGGCGCCGACACGCTCACCGGCGGCGCGGGCGACGACGTGCTCATTGGCGGCCGGGACGACGACGTGTTCACGTTCGACGCTGGATTCGGACGCGACACGATCCTTGACTTTGATCAGATCGGAAACGATCACTTGCAGATCGCCACGACGGCCTTCGCCGACTGGAACGCGGTCTGGGCCGCGACCCGGCAGGTGGGCGTCGACCTCGTGATCACCCGTTCGGCCACCGACGTGATCACGCTCCGGAACGTGGCGCTGTCGAGCTTCACGGCCGACGACGTCGTGTTCGTGTAGCGGCCGCATCCGGACCCACCCGGCGCGCGCCGTAGCATCGGGTGGGTTCGGTTTTGTTTAAGTCATTTCTGGACGCGCATGGATCCGCAAGCACCGCCGCAACCTGATGGGGGCCTTCAGGCCCTCACGGGCATCGCGGCCTATTTCCGCATTCCGGCCGACCCCGCTCATCTGGCGCGGGAGCTGGCGCTGGGCGACCGGCTCGCCGGGGCCAACGACATCGTGCGCGCGGCCGCCATGGTGGGGCTGAAAGCCCGCGTGGTGCGCGACGCCTCGGCGAAGCGGCTCGCCGCAGTGCCGACGCCGGCGCTGGCCCGCACGCTGGAGGGCGGCTATCTGGTGCTGGGCGGGCTGACGCCGGATGGGCTCTGCCGCACCGTGGACCCGGTCACGCGCGTCGACCAGCAGCGCCCGGTGGACGAGGTGGCGGCTACGCTGGCGCCCGAGATCATCCTGGTGCAGCGGCGCATGGGCGGGCCGGGGCTGGACCCGCAAGGCTTCAGCATCGCGTGGTTCGCGCCCTCCATCTGGCGCTACCGCCGGGCGCTCGCCCATGTGGTGCTAGCCTCGCTGGTGATCCAGCTCTTCGCCCTGGTGACGCCGCTCTTCTTCCAGGTGGTGATCGACAAGGTGCTGGTGCACCGCAGCGCCTCGACGCTCTACGTGCTGGTCGCCGGCCTCATCCTGATCAATATCTTCGACACGGCGCTGCAGTTCCTGCGCACCTATGCGCTCACCCACACCACCAACCGCATCGACGTGGAGTTGGGCCAGCGGCTCTTCGCGCATTTGCTGCGCCTGCCGATCAGCTATTTCGAGACCCGCCCCACCGGCCAGACGGTGGCGCGCATGCGCGAGCTAGAGACGATCCGCTCCTTTCTCACCGGGCAGGCGCTGTCGTCGGCGCTGGATTTCGTGTTCGCGATCATCTTCATCGCGGTGCTGTTTCTGTATTCGGCGAAGCTCGCCCTGATCGTGATCGCCACCATCCCGCTCTATGTGCTGGTGGCCGCGCTGGTCGGCCCGGGGCTGAGGGAGCGCATCAAGGATAAGTTCAACCGCGGCGCGCTGAGCCAGCAGATGCTGGTGGAGACCGTGGTGGGCGCCCAGACCGTGAAGGCCGCCGCCGTGGAGCCGGCCATGCGGGCCGAGTGGGAGGAGAAGCTCGCCGCCTATGTGCGCACCGGCTTTTCGGCCAGCCTGATGGCGGCGGGCGGGCAGGGCGCGATCCAGTTCGTCAGCAAGCTCTCCACCGCGCTGCTGCTTCTGTTCGGCGCGGATGCGGTGATGAGCGGCGAACTCTCGGTGGGGGCGCTGGTCGCGTTCAACATGATCTCCGGGCAGGTGGCCCAGCCGGTGCTGCGGCTCTCGCAGCTCTGGCAGGATTTCCAGCAGGTGCGCATCTCGGTGGTGCGCCTCGGTGACATCCTGAACGCCCCGCCCGAGCCCGGCAGCCGCGCCATGGCGGCGCTGCCGCCGCCGCGCGGCGCCATCGAGTTCCGCCGCGTTACCTTCCGCTACGCGCCGGGCGCGCCCGACGTCCTGAAGGACATCTCGCTCGCCATCCGGCCCGGCGAGGTGGTGGGCATCGTCGGGCCGTCCGGGTCCGGCAAGAGTTCGCTGGCCAAGCTGCTGCAGCGCTTCTACGGCCCTACTGAGGGCCAGGTCCTGCTGGACGGGGTCGATCTCGCCCAGGTAGACACCGCATGGCTGCGCCGCCACACCGGCGTGGTGCTGCAGGAAAACCTCCTGTTCAACCGCACCCTGCACGAGAACATCGCCTTCGCGGACCCGGCCATGTCGCGCGCCAAGGTCATGCACGTCGCCCGCCTCGCCGGCGCGGACGAGTTCATCGCCCGCCTGCCGGCCGGCTACGACACGCCCATCGAGGAGCGCGGCGCCAACCTGTCGGGCGGCCAGCGCCAGCGCATCGCCATCGCGCGGGCGCTCGCCACCGATCCGCGCATCCTGATCTTCGACGAGGCCACCAGCGCGCTGGATTACGAGAGCGAGCGCATCATCCAGGGCAACATGCGCCACATCGCCAAGGGCCGCACCGTGATCGTGATCGCGCATCGCCTCTCCACCGTGCGCCACGCCAACCGCATCGTCGGCATGCAGGACGGCCGCATCGTCGAGACCGGGACGCATGGCGAGCTCCTGGCCCGGCCCGGCGGGCTCTACGCCCGGCTCTGGGCCATGCAGTTCGACGGAGCAGGCGCATGAACGCCGTGTCGCCGCCGCCCGCGCCCGAGGACGCCGCCCCGGCCCCGCGTCCGCAGCCGCCGGCGTTCTCCCGCCCACCCATGAGCCGGGAAGATTCCGAGTTCCTGCCCGCCGCCCTCGAGGTGCTGGAGCAGCCGGCCTCGCCGATCGCGATGGCGTTTCTGCTCACCATCTGCGCCTTCGCGTTCGTGGCGCTCGCCTGGTCGTGGCTCGGCTGGACCGACATCGTCGCGGTGGCGCATGGCAAGGTGCAGCCCACCGGCCGCGTCAAGGTGGTGCAGCCGCTCGAAACCGGAAAGGTCCGCGCCATCCCGGCCGTGAACGGCGCGACCGTGCAGGCCGGCGACGTGCTGGTGGAGCTCGATCCCGACGACGCCGTCGCGGAAGCGCGCGCCGCCGAAGCCTCCTTCGTGTCCTGGAGCGCCGAGGCGCTGCGGCGCACTGACGTGATCGCGCGCGCCTCGGCCGAGCCCGTTCAGGACGCCCCGATGGCGTGGCCGTCCGCCATCCCGGCCTCCATCCGCGCCCGCGAGGACGCGGTGCGCCGCGCCGACCTGCGCAACATCGTCGGGCAGTTGTCCGCCCTCGACGCGCAGGCGCAGCAGAAGCGCGCCGAGCGCCAACGCATGGTGGACACCATCGCGGCCGAGGAGGCGCTGATCGCCACCCTGCAGGAGCGCGTCGACATGCGCTCCAGCCTGCTCGGGACCAATTCGGGCACCCGCTCCACCGTGATCGACGCGCTGGAATCGCTGAACTACCAGCGCACCGTGCTGGCCGGTCAGCGCGGCCAATTGGCCGAGGCCGAGCGCGCCCTCGAGGCGATCGCGGCCGAACGCGAGAAAACCCTGCGCGCGTTTCTGGCGGACAACGCCACCCGCAGCGCCGAGGCGCAGCGCCAGGCCGACGAGGCCGAGCAGCGCGCCGCGCGCGCCCGCCTCAAGGTGGAGCGCATGACGCTGCGCAGCCCCACGGCCGGCGCCGTGCAGGCCTCCAGCATCACGTCGCTCGGGCAGGTGCTGGTGGTCGGCCAGGAGGTCATGCGCGTGGTTCCGCGCGACGCCGCGCTGGAGATCGAGGTTTACCTGGAAAACAAGGACATCGGCTTCGTGGAGGTCGGCCAGGAGGCCTCCATCAAGGTCGAGGCGTTCCCGTTCACGCGCTACGGCGTGTTGGAGGCCCGCGTGGTGCGGGTTGCCAAGGACGCCATCCCGGAGCCGGACGCCCGCCAGATCGAGGGCGACCCCAGCCGGGCCACCGACAGCCGCTCCTCGACTGGCGCCGAGCGCGTCCGCAGCCTGGTGTTCCCGGTAGTGCTCACCACCAAGGACGCCTACGTGATGGCGGACGGCCGCGCCGTGCCGCTGTCACCCGGCATGGCGGTGTCGGCCGAGATCAAGACCGGCCAGCGCCGCATCCTGGAATATCTGCTCGCCCCGCTGGTGGCGACCACCTCCGAGGCGATGCGGGAACGGTGAACAGGTATCCGCGGGTGCTACGCCTTCAGCCCGAGCGGGAACTCCCTAAGATACGGTCGTGCGGTGTCGCGCCGCCAGCCTGCCCATCGCCCCGAAGAACCACATAGATCGCCGGGATCACCAGCACGGTGAGCAGCGTCGAGGACGCCAGGCCAAACAGCAGCGAGATCGCGAGGCCCTGAAAGATTGGGTCGGTCAGGATTACGGCTGCGCCGATCATGGCCGCGAGGGCAGTCAGCAGGATGGGCTTGAAGCGGATGGCGCCGGCTTCCAGTACGATGTCATGCAGGCTGCGGCCGGTGCGATCCGCGTGGCGGATGAAGTCCACCAGTAGGATCGAGTTGCGGACGATGATGCCGGCCAGCGCGATGAAGCCGATCATCGAGGTGGCCGTGAAGGCGGCGTTGAAGATCCAGTGGCCCAGCATGATGCCGATGAAGGTGAGCGGGATCGGCGTCAGGATCACCAGCGGCAGCCGGAATGAGCCGAACTGGGCCACCACCAGGATGTAGATCCCGAGTAGCGCAACCATGAAGGCGCCGCCCATGTCGCGGAACGTCACCCAGGTGACCTCCCACTCGCCGTCCCACAGCAGCGTCGGCTTGCTCTCGTCGAGCGGCTGCCCGTGGAGGGCGATCTCGGGCCGGGGCAGGGCGCCCCAGTCGATCTTCGCCAGCGCGTTGTTGACGGCCAGCATGCCGTAGACCGGGGCCTCGAAGGCGCCGGCGAGCTCGGCCGTCACCATCTCGGCGGCGCGACCGTTGTGGCGAAAGATCGGGAACGAGGCGGTTTCCCGCCGCAGGCTCACCACGTCGCCGAGTTCGACGACGGTGCGGTTGCCGGGTAACAGGTTGGCCGGAACTGGGGTCGACAGCGCTCGCTCGTCCAGCACGCGATGCTGCTTGGAGAGCTCCAGCCTGATCGGAATGGGCTGGCGCCCACCGCCGCGATGCGAGTAGCCCACGGTGGTTCCGCCATGCAGGGCGCGCAGCGTGTCGTAGACGTCGCGCTGCTCGACGCCGTGGAACTCCAGATTGTCCTGGTCGATGGCGACGCGGATGCGTGGAGCCGGATCGCCGTAGCTGTCGTCCACATCCACGATGAAAGGCACGCTCGTGAAGGCGGCGCGCACCCTGGCGGCGACGGCGCGGCGGGTTTCGGGGTCGGGACCGTAGATCTCGGCCAGCAGCGTCGCCAGCACGGGCGGGCCGGGCGGCGGCTCCACGACCTTGATGGACGTGTCGGCCGGAACAGCCAGATCGGAGAGGCGGCGGCGCAGCTCCAGCGCGATGGCGTGGCTGGTGCGCTGGCGCGCCTCCTTGGGCGTAAGGTTGACCTGCACGTCGCCCAGCTCCGGTGAGGCGCGCAGCGCGTAGTGGCGCACGAGGCCGTTGAAGTTGAACGGCGCGGCCGTGCCCGCATAGGTCTGGAACGCGGTGATCTCCGGCACGGCGGAGAGGCGCCGGGCGATCTCCTGCAGGGTCCGGTTGGTGTCCTCCACCGAGGAGCCCTCAGGCAGGTCGACGACGACCTGCAGCTCCGGCTTGTTGTCGAAGGGCAGCAGCTTGACGGTGACGTGCTTCGTGGCGAACAGCGCCAGCGAGCCGACCGTGGCGAGGCCGACGAGGGCCAGGAATACCCACGCGCGGGCCTTCGAGGCGAGCAGGGGCCTGGCGACGCGCAGATAGGCCCGTCCGAGCGCGCCGATCTCGCCGTGCCCTCCGGCTTCGGCGCCGGACGCATGCGCGCCGCCGCTCGCGAAAGCCTTGCTGGCGACCTTGAGCATCAGCCAGGGCGTGAGAATCACGGCGACGAAGAACGAGAACACCATCGCGGCCGACGCGTTGGCCGGGATGGGGCTCATATAGGGGCCCATCATGCCCGACACGAAGAGCATGGGCAGCAGCGCCGCCACGACCGTGAGGGTCGCCACGATGGTGGGATTGCCGACCTCCGCGACCGCGTCCACGGCCGCCTGCGCCGGCGCTCGGCCGTCCCGCATGGCCCAGTGCCGCGAGATGTTCTCGATCACCACGATCGCGTCGTCGACCAGGATGCCGATGGAGAAGATGAGTGCGAACAGGCTGACGCGGTTCAGCGTGTAACCCATGATCCGAGCCGCAAAGAGCGTCAGCAGGATCGTGGTCGGGATCACGACCGCCACCACGACGGCTTCGCGCCAGCCGATCGAGACCGCGATCAGCAGCACGATCGAGATCGTCGCCAGCCCCAGGTGGAACAGGAGCTCGTTGGCCTTCTCGTTGGCGGTTTCGCCATAGTTGCGCGTGACGGCCGCGTCGAGATCGGCCGGGATCAGGCTGCCCTTGAGGTTGGCGACGCTCTCCACGATCCGCTCGGAAATCACCACCGCATTGGCGCCCGCCCGCTTGGCGATCGCGATCGACACGGCCGGGGTCTGCACGAAGCCGGATGCGGCCTTGCTGTCGCGGACGAGGCTGGACGTGCGGGTTTCGGCCGGCTCGGTGGCGAGCGTGATCGTCGCCACGTCGCGGACGTAGACGGGCCGGCCATCGCGCGTCGTGACCAGCAAATTGCCGATCTCGTCGAAGCTCTGCAGGGTTTGCCCAGCGACGAGCGACAGCTGGCGGCCGGCGTCGCGCACCTGGCCGGCCTGGAACGACCGGTTTGCGCCCTCCAGCTTGGCGGCGAGCTGCTGCAGGGTGACGCCGGCGCGGGCCAGGGCCTCCGGGTTCGGCTCGACCCTGATTTCCTCCGGCTGCTCACCCACGATGTAGGTGAGCCCGACGTCCTCCAGCTTGGCCAGGGATGCGCGCAACTCGCGGGCGACGCGTGATAGCCCGTTGGCGTCCCAGCGGTCGGCCGCTTCAGGCTTGGGCGTCAGGGTGAGCACAACGATGGCGACGTCGTCGACGCCACGGCCGATGATCTGCGGCTCGGGGATACCCACCGGAATGCGGTCGATGTTGGCGCGCACCTTCTCGTGCACGCGCAGCACGGCGGCGTCGGAGCTGGTGCCGACCAGGAAGCGGGCCGTCACCATGACGGCGTCGTCCTGGGTCTGCGAGTAGACGTGCTCGACGCCGTTGATGCTCTTGACGATGGTTTCCAGCGGTTCGGTCACCAGCTTGGCGGCGTCCTCGGCCTTGAGGCCGTCCGCCCGCACCATGATGTCGACCATGGGGACGGAGATTTGCGGCTCCTCCTCGCGCGGCAGGGTGACGAGCGCCACGAGCCCGAGCGCGAAGGACGCGAGCAGGACAAGCGGCGTCAGCGGCGAGCGGATGAAGAACCGCGTCAGCCCGCCGGCGACGCCGAGACGATGCGGGGCGGGAGGGGGCGTGCTCATGGCGTCAGGACCTTGTCGCCGGCCCGCAAGCCGGAGAGGATTTCGACGCGGCCGTCGGCCGCAGGCCCGATGATCACCGGCACATCGAGAACGCCGGCGCTCTCGACCATTCGAACATAGTCGACCCCCGCCCGCGTCTGTACGGAGGCGGCCGGGACCATGATCGCCTGCCGTTCGGCGACTGCGATCCACACCGCGACGCGCTCGCCGACGAAGTAGTCGCCCAGGCCCTCGACTTCCGCGTCCGCGATGACGCGCCCGCCGTCGAGCTCGGGATAGACTTTCACGATCCGGCCCTGACGCTTCTCGCCGCCGTTGTCGGCCGCGCCCGGCCCGCGCGCGCCGACGCTCACCGCGTCGCCCGCCTTAATGCGCGCCGCGTGGCGCTCAGGAAGGGCGAGGCGAAGGTAATATCCGCCCGATGCGATGCGGGCGACCGTCTCGCCGGGCATCACCACCGCCCCGGTCACGGCCGGAACGGTGAGCACGCGGCCATCATTGGGGGCAAGAACCTGCCCCTCGGTGGTCTGCTGCGCAATGACGGCGCGATCGGCCTTGGCGGCCTCGATCTGGTTGACCAGCACGCTGGTGGCGGTGCGCAACTGGTCGAGCCGGCTCTGCGTCTCGACGCCCCGCGCGATCAACGCCTGGGAGCGCTCCAGATCCGCGCGGGCGTTGGCCAACTGGGCCTCCAGCGCCTTAATGCGCGCGTAGATGGCCTGCGCCTGCAGGGCAAGCTTCTCGTCGCCCACCGTGGCGATGACCTGACCGGCCTTCACCGCGCTGCCTTCCTCGACGGTGCGCGAGATCAGCACGCCGCCGATGCGGGCCCGCGCCGGCACCGTGTCGCGGCTCTGCACCTGGCCGAACACGGCCTTCATGTCCGGAACGGTCGCGCGCTGGACGACGAACTCGCCCGCGTTTGCGGCGGCGGCCGTCAGCAGGGCGAGCGAAAGCGCTACGGGGGCGAGGGCCATCCGCATGGGGCGTCTCCTGTGGTGGTCCCGCGGACCGCCGCGTTGGGCTAGATCAGCGCGCCGCCAGAGCGGCTCCGCCTTCGGTTGACATATATTCGCATGTCCGCAAATATACAAGCATGAACATCGATATCGACATTCTGTCCGCCGCTGCCGACGAGGCCAGCGAGTTCCTCAAATCCCTGGCGAGCCCGGTGCGGCTGCGTATCCTGTGCTCGATCACCGGGCAGGAGGCGTCCGTCGGCGAGCTGGCCGAGCTCCTGGGCGTGCGCCAGAGCGTGGTGTCCCAACATCTCGCGCTGCTGCGCAAGGACGGCCTGGTGAAGACCCGGCGTGACGGCCAGACGATCTGGTATGCGCTGGCGGACATGCGCGTCATCAGCGTCATGGAAGTCCTGCAGGCTACCTTCTGCCCTGCTCCGGCCACTCAGCAGGCGGGCAAAGCGAAAGCCGACGCCTGAAGGCGTCAGCGGAACGCTTCGCCGACGCGGCAGCCAAGCCCCTTGAACACCAGGGCGGCCGGGCAGAACCCCGTGAACGCCGACTGGATCAGGTTCAGGCCGATAAAGGCCGTGAGCAGCAAGAACCAGGGTGAGACCCAATACACGAGCCCTGCAGACAGCAGGACCATGCAACCGGCGAAAACCAGAACGGCGCGGTCAATCGTCATGTTCGATCTCCTGAGGGGGCGGCCGACGCCGCCTCGTCGTGAAATTTCCTAGAGCTTGCTGATCCCGAGCCACGCCGGCCGACAGAGTGGGTGTTCCCTTCAGGTCGCCAGCTTTCCACTCGCTATCAGATACAAAAATCATGTATTCGAAAATTCGATTATATTCAAGCCGCGGCGACCTCCGCCTTTTCGGTAGGGGTGGCCTCAGGCCAATTTGTCCGCATCGGGCTTGCGAGAGCGTTTCAGGATAACAGCCTATCGCCCTACGTCGACGTAGTAGGAGCGGTCCGCCGGCAGGCCGATCGTGGCCAGGCAAGCCACCGCCACCAGCGTGTAGATGATGAACAGCGTGACGCCTATGAGACGTGGCGGGACGTGGCGCTGAAGCAGCAGGAGCAGCGGCGTCATAGCGGCGCAATCCCGAAAACATGGGCGAGGGTCGGTCGGGCCAGCGACAGCCAACTGAGAACCGCGATCGGGCCGAGAACACGCGACCATGCCGGCGTTGACGGCGAGCCAGCACGCCGGTTCGCGGACCATGTTTGCCATCCACGGGTGATGACGATCCCGGTCACCTGCCACAACGCCCAGAAGAGATAGTAGGTCGAGATCTCGTGCCAGAGCGCGATCGCCAGCATGGCGGCGCCTAAGCCCGCAAGCGGTGACCGCGTCAGCGCCGTCACCGGATTGAAGACATAGTCGCGGCACCAGAAGGAGAGGGTCATGTGCCACCGCGTCCAGAAGGCAATGAGATTGGTCGCGGCCCACGGGCGATTGAAATTCTCTTCGAGCCTCAGCCCCATCATCAGCGACAGGCCGAGTGCGACCGAACTGAGCCCCGCGAAGTTGAGGTAGAGTTGGATCCAGTCGATGACCGACACGGACCAGTCCTGCAGGAACGGCGGCCAGCTTCGGGTGGCTCCAGCCACGGCGCGCTCGACATGGGAGATCAGCCAGACGCCCAGAACGGTGGCCTGCGCCAGCCCGAACAGAGCACGCTCGGCGCCCGTGTAGAAAGCCGACGGATCCCACCGCCTGCGCTCGCTTTGGCGTTCGAAGTGCTGGATCCGGTTGATCGGCCCGGTCGCCAGCACGGGTAGAAAGAAGTTGTACCGTACGAGCCGCGTGAGACCCGGCGCGGCCAGTCGGCCCATCCACCAATCGAAAAGGACATGGAGGATGCGAAGGGTGAAATAGGCCCCGCCGATCCACAGGACGTCCGGGCGTGAGCGCGACAAGACGAGGGCAGCCAACAGGCCTGCGGCGGCCAATGACGCAAATAAGCCGCGCTGCGCAAAGACGTCGCCGAGCTTCATCGCCAAGGCTGCGCTGCCGATCGCGGCCGCCAGCCAGAGCGCTGAGAACGGCGACAGGAGCGCCAAGGTCAGCGCCGTCACGGCCGCGACAGCGTCCAGACCCCAACGCCTTGGCAGAAGCCAGGCGAGTGGGGTCGCGAGCAGGGACGCGAGGATCAGCAGGGCGACGTTGGTGTTCACCCGCGGCGCGCCCACCAGTTCGCCAGTTCATCTAGAAACTTGCGTCGCCCTTGCCAATTCATGTGACCTTGGTCGATGTAGTAAGTGTCGGGCCACGCGAAGGCTGGAGCAAACATGGGTAGCCCAAGCCGGTCGGCGGTCGCCTGAATGTGCGCGCGGAGGGTCTCGACTGCGGTTGGACCCATAAACTCAGCCGCCGACTGCGAACGGGGTGGGCAAAGCAACACGATGGTAGCGCCCTGGCGTTCAGCTTGCTCGATCAACCTCTTGAGCGTCTTCTCCTCGCGAGGATCATGCAGGGACAGCGGATACACTGCCGCCAATTTGGCGCTGCTGATCCGGTTCGGCAGATTGAGGTTGGCCGCTTCAACCAGGGCGGGCGATGTTTGTGCCGCCCCTAAAATAGTCTTCAGCCCGCTACGCACCTGCTCGCCAAAACGTCTCTGCCGAGCGGCCAGTCGTTCGCTGAGCGACCTGCTGGCGTGACGTTCCGGCGTCTGATCACGGAAATCGAAAACGAGCGGGTTTACTTCGAGGAGGATTGTCTTGGCTCGGCTGCTCAAAGCAATGCCGAGCAGCTCCATCTGCTCCGTTTCGGTGATCTGATCCAGAGCAAGCCGGACATGCTCCGCGCCGTCGCCCAGCAACGACTGTTGGGCAGAACCGCGCGGCGGGATGCTGTAGCGGAGTAGCGATGAGCCGATGGCCACCACGGGCGCGTTCACGGTCTCGGGAATACGCGAAGCGCTTGCACGTCCCAACGACGCGAGGGTGACCAGGATGGCGACGGACGACAGCGCCGCAAGCGCCCAGATCACGCCAAGCCGCCTGTTAGTCACTGCTTCGACCCTGAGACGATCTGGACCAGATCCGCCAGGCTGCGCAGGCCAGCCACGCGCGAAGCCGGGATCCTGATCTTGAACCGCTCTTCCGCAGCAAAGATGAGCGAAAGCTGCGAGAAACTATCCCAGGCGGCGACCGACGCCGGAGTTGAGCCCGCGCTCAACGTTGTCGGATCGACGCGAAACACTTCCGCAGCGAGGCCGAGAACCTGCGTGGTGAGTGCGGCAGCCCCGGTGGCATGGCCGTCGCCGTCGGATTGCCTTCCTTCCTGCGCGAGCGCTGCCGCAATCGCCTCACGCAGCCGCGCAATGTTGGGCTTCCCGGCGTCGCCGCGCGGAATACCGGGCAGCGCCAGGATCCGCTTGGGCACCTTCAGCGGCTCGAGATGAGCTCGCGCATGGGACGTCAGCGCAGCCTCGCTGATGGGTCCTTCGACCACCACGGCCGTTACCGGGACTTCACCGAAGGTTTCGTCCGGCAGGGCCACCGTCGCCGACTCGACGACGCTCTGATGCGCGAGCATCGCCTCGTCGATTTCGTCCGGCCGGATCAGGAAGCCGCCGGACATGATCACGGTCTTGATCCGTCCGACGATGTCGAAGGAGTGATCCGGGCCCAGCACGGCCAAGTCGCCGGTGCGCATCCAGCCATCCGGGGTGAATGTCGCGGCGGTGCGGGCGGCATCCCGCCAGTAGCCGGGAAAAACGTTGTCGCCCCGGAGCTGCAACTCTCCCGAGCCATCGGCGCCCGCGCCGCCCGGCAGCGGCTCTATGCGGGCCTCGCAGTCGACAGGCCGGCCGATGGTTCCGAAAGCGCCCATTTCGGCTTGCGGTCCGGCGTAAAGCGCGCTCGCCACCGTTTCGGTGAGACCATACTGGTTGAAAACAGGTTTGCCGAACCGTGTTTCGAGACGTCGCCAGAGGGCGGGATCGAGCCGCGCCGCGACCGAAAGCAGTCCCTTGCATTCGGGCGCGTCGAAGTAATCGTCGTGCTGTGCGTAGCGGTCGATCAATGACCAGACAGCCGGAACCGTAATGACGTGGCTGGCGCGTTCCTGCCGTACCCGGTTGAGCCAGCATTCCAGCCCCGGGACCGTGAACCCGCCCGAGCGGATCAGCGCGCAGCCATTCGCCAGCGCGAGCATCGGTCCCTGCACCAAGCCATCGCCGTGTGCGAGGACCATGTCGTTGAAGATCCTGGAGCTGGAATCATAGCGAAACAGGCGTGACAGCGTCGCGAGGTTGGCCAGGAGGTTGCGGCGGCTGAGCATCACGCCACTGGGCGATTGGGTCGTGCCGGACGTGAAAAGGATGTAGGCGGTCTCGTCCAGCGCCTCGGGCAGGCGCGGATTACGCGCCTGTAGTGGCAGATCGAGGCCAAGTCGTTGCGCCACATCCTCCGCTTTGCTCGACCCGAACAGACGCCAGGTCTTCGGCGGCGACTCGGCCGGCGATCTCGCGAACGTGGCGGGGAGGGCCTGTGTCCAAGGCTGTTGCTGGCGACCGAGGTCGCAGATCAGGAGCTTCGGCTCTACCGAGCGGCTCACCGCCTGCGCCCGGAGTTCCGCGGTATCGGGCGTCAGCATGACCGGAATGACGCCGTCCAGGAGCGCCGCCGTGAAAGCCACGACGGCAAGTTCCTCGTTGGCGGTCAGGATCATGACGCGGTCGCCGGACGTCACACCGTGCGCGTCGAAGAGGTTGAGCAACCGGCCGACGAGTTGCGCGAAGTCGCCGAAGGACAGCTTGCGCGTCGGGCCGCAAAGGAAGTCAGACGATGGATGCGCGAGGGTAGATTCCCAGAGCGCTGCGAGCCTCAACAACGGTTATTCTCCGTCTTCGACGTGGAGCGACGAGCGCGCTGGATCGAACAGCTTCTCGACCGCTGGTTGACCAGCGACGTAGGCTCCATCCGGCACATTGCGGCGAACGACGGAGCCGGCGGCGACGAGGGCGCCTTCGCCGATCCGGACGTCCGGCAAGATCACGGACCCGGCGCCAATCATGGCGCCCGCGCCCACATGGACATTCCCGGCAAGGGTGGCGCCGGGGCCGATGCTGACGAAGTCGCCGAGGATGGTGTGATGGCCCAGAGATGTGGCCCGATTGACGAGCACCCCCTCGCCAAGGATCGAGAGGGCCCCGATTACGCATCCGGCGTTGATGAAGGTTCCGTCGCCCACCCGCACGGTCCGGGCCGTGATCGCCGTCGGATCCACCAGTGCGGGGGCGAGCGTCAGGCCGAGATCTGCGGCCTGCTTGACCAGGGCGGCCCGGCGCGTCGGCGCGAATGCGCAGGCCAGGAAAACGTCGCCGGCATGATTGGACAGGAAGGCGTCGAGTTCGATGACGACGGAGCGATCGACCAGCCTCGGTATACCGTTCAGGCTCACGGCGGCGGTGATGGTCAAGCCAAGCCGATGACAGGTCTCTTCATACTCGCAGGCCAGCGGCGATCGAACTCCGAACAAGATCACCGCTGCGTCCCCACCCTCGCGCGCAGAGGAGCTGACGTCTCTGCTTTCGCAAGCCTAGTGCGCTTAATTGAAATCGCGCTACGCCCCCAAATGTACTAGGGGTCATCCTCTCTCCTGAGCATTGCAGCAGTCCGCCGCCCTAGATGACCAGGAACGATCCAGCCAGGGAGGCGCCATGATCGAAGGTCGCAACGACTATTCCCGAGCCTGAGCCTGTGCCGTCGGCGTCCCAGATCAACGACCCGCCAAGGCCGGACGCCTTGTAGACAAATTGGCCCTGCGCGAGCGTCGGTCCGCCGTCGACGAGACGGTCGGACCCCAGGAGCCCAGCCGGTAATCCGAAATCCGAGCCATGGACCGCAACGGTGTCGCCTGCCGCAAAATCGGTGATGCGCGTGACGTTCGCGGCCGAGGGGGCGGCAAAAACGAAGAGGTCGGACCCGGCGCCGCCTCCGACGAGGTCATTGCCGCCGCGGCCCTCAATCCAGTCGTCGCCAGCTCCGCCCGAAAGCGTGTCTCGCAGGGATCCTCCCAGCAGCGTGTCGTTTCCCCCGCCGCCGTCGAGCCGGTTTCTTCCGGCGCCACCGTCGAGAAAGTCGTCGCCGCCGTTACCGGCAAGCATATCATCGCCGCCCTTGCCGAGCATGATGTTGGCGCTGGCGTCTCCCACCAGGCCATTGTCCAGATTATTGCCGGCCGCATCCAGCCCGCTGTTTCCTGTTAAGCTCAAGCTCTCGACAGCGGCATCCAGAGCGTAGCCGGAGAAGCTCAATTTGAGACCGGGATGGGTGGGATCATCGATCTGAACGGAGAAATTACCGATCGACGCCGTGATCCGGTCGTAACCTTGGTCGGTCAGTTCGATGACGACGTCGCCCGCGTCCTCGACACGGTAGAAGTCATCGCCCTTTCCGCCCGTCATCGTGTCGGCGCCAGGGCCTCCATACAGCCGATCATTCCCGTCGCCGCCCACCAAGGCGTCGTCGCCGGTCCATCCGACGAGAACGTCATCGCCGCCGCCACCCGACAGCGTGTCGCCCTGGTTGCCGCCGACGATCGCGTTCGATGTGTCGTTGCCAGTGACGTCGACCGAACCAAAACCCGAATACACGAAGTTTTCGATGGAGGTCGGTAGATCGATGTGGCCATCGCCCGTGAAGTAGAGGGTGTCCACGCCGCCGGATCCGAGGCCAGGGTTGTCGGCATGGGATACCGAGTAGTTGAAGCCGCCGGTGGTGTTGGCCGAGAAGGTCGGCAGCCCTGCCGCCAAGAGGGCGGCCTTGGATACGGCCTGGTCGGCGAATACGTAGATCTCGAAATTCTTTGTGAGATCCAGCCCGTCTGGTGAGCCTACGCGAACGTCCTGGATCAGAAGTTCGCCTGCGGCGCCGGAGCCCACTGCGTAATCTGCGAGCGCCCCGGAATACACGGCGCGATCGGTATCCGCGCCGCCATCGAGCGTGTCGTTGCCGGCGCCGCCAACAACAGTGTCGTTGTCTTCGAAACCGTCGACAAAATCCGCGCCAGCGCGGGCGTCGATGTAGTTCGCGCGTCCGCCGCTGCGAATGTCGTCGGCGAAATCCGTCGCTATGATGTGGCGAATCCCCACGATCGAGTCCGTCGTGCCGAAGCCGTCGATCACCGTATCGGGCGGAACACCGTTCGCTGACGAAACATTGGCTCGCTGATTGACCAGGATGCCGAACGTTCCTCCAAATTGCGCATCGAAATGGTAGTCAGCCGTATCGGGACCGTCGCCACTACCACCACCGCCGCCGCCCACCAGCGTGTCGTTGCCCTGAAGACCGACATAGACGTCGGCGCCTCCACGTCCGTCCAGGACGTTGTCGCCATTGTTCCCGACGAGCGTATCGTTTTGCCCACCGCTGGAGACGTTCTCGATGTTTGTGAGCGTATCGATCGCGCCGAAACTGTCCCGAGCCGTTCCCGCCGCCAACACAATCCCGCCGAGTGCGAGCGCCTGCGTCGAAAGATTGACGATGACGGGGAGACTTCCGCCGAAATTGACGTCATTCGAGTAACTGACGCGATCCTTGCCACCTGCGCCATCGATCGTGTCCGGCCCCGCATAGCCGACGAAGACCTCGTCTGCTCCGCTTCCGGTGAAGCTGTCCCCGAAGGTCGTGCCCTCCACGCGTTCAATGCTGGTGAATGTGTCGATATTTCCAAACTGGTCTTTCGCAGTTCCAAGCGCCAGGTTTACGACCGAGCCGCCGCTTCCCAGATACTCGGCCAATGCCGGATCGGTGGCGTCGTTGCGGCTGATGAATTGAAGCGTATCGAACCCTGCGCCACCTTCGATGTGATCGGCCCCCTGATACCCACGGAACACGTTGTCAGCGTCGTCACCGATCAGCACATCGGAGTTGCGGCTGCCGATCAGGCCTTCGATCGAGATCAAGTGATCCGTATCGCCGACAGCGTCAATCGCCAGGCCAGTGATCAAATTCGCATTTACACTAAGCGTTCCGAGTGAGAACTTATAACTGGCATAATCAAATCCGTTTCCGCCATCCAGCGTATCATTACCACTTCTTCCATATAGCGTATCGTCGCTTGCAAAACCGGCCAAACTATCATTGCCCGGAGATCCGGTGAGTTCGTCTGATGCATTCAAAAGATCAGCGATTAATCCGGATCCATTCGGGACCGGCGTCAAGAAGCCTTGAAAATCAGCCGCCGCAATGTCGACGTCACTCAGTGTTTCGAGTGTAACGCCGCCGCTCTTGTGCTGCAGCTCGGTAAGCGTTCCAGACGTGAGTTTCCCGCCCAATACGGTGAGGCCGGCGCCATCGAGCTCAAGGAAAGATCCATCGCTCAGGGCTAGATTTACTGTCGTTAATCCGACGCCATCTCCGGTTAGGATCGTAGATGTAAGAATATCTTGGAATGGGATGCTGGCGACCGCACGATTATAGAGAGCCATGTCGAGCCTCATCGCTGTCGGATTCAGTTTATTATGATCTCCTGAATTTGCCCCGCAATACTTCAAGTCGTACAATTACGAAGTTTCGCATAGCCCAATCGTTCTAATTACATGTCTTGACTGCCTGGTCCTTTCCGTCTGCTTCGTGGCCAATGCGGATCGGCATCGCCCGGTGACCCGGCCTCCAAGCAGGGCAGGTCCAGCAAGGCGGCCCTTACGCATGGACAGCCCTTACACGTCGGCCACGTCCCGGGCGGGATGTCGCTCGAGAACCACGGCACGATGGTGAGAAAGAGCAGCCCAATGAACGGCGAGACCAGGCTGATCGAGATCCGCCGCATGCAGGCTTCGCGCGCGACCTGGCCGATGACGCAAGCGGCGTCGCAAAGTCCCAAGGGCGGCGCGAAGACGCCTCACCCGCCTTTGTGAAGGCCGGCAGCGAGGCCCATGGGTTCGGGGCGGAACAGCCGGGCGTCCATCTCGCGCAGCTGGGGGGCCACCCGGGGGCGGAACGCCATGAGGGATAGGATATGCTTTTCGACATCGATCCCGGGCGCGATTTCGACGAGTTCGAGCTGGCCGTCGACAGCCCGGAATACGCAGCGCTCGGTGACGAACAGGGCCTCGCGGCCCTCGCTCTGCGCGAAGGGGGCGCTGTAGCAGACCTGTTCAATGCGCTCCACGAACTTGCGGTGCCGGCCCTCCTGGACGATGCGCAGCGCGCCGTCGCCGGCCGCGATCTCCAGGCCGCCGGACGTGAACGTGCCGCTGAACACCACCTTGCGGGCGTTCTGGCTGATGTTGATGAACCCGCCGACGCCGACGATCTTGGAGCCAAAGCGGCTGATGTTGACGTTGCCGGCGGGATCGACCTCCGCAAAGGACAGGAAGGCCACGTCGAGCCCGCCGCCGTCATAGAAGTCGAACTGGGCGGGCTGGTCGACGATGGCGTCGTAGTTCTGTGACGCGCCCGAGTCAGGGCCCGTCAGTGGCGCGCCGCCGATGAAGCCCTGCTCGTTCGTGAGCACGATCTGGTCGAGGATGGCCTCCTCGGTGCAGACCGCCGAGATGCCGGTCGATATTCCCGCGCCCAGGTTCAGGATCGCGCCGGGGACGATTTCCATCGCGGCGCGGCGCGCCACGATCTTGCGCACGTCGAACGGCAGGCGCTTCAGGGCGTGCAGCGGCACCTTCAGCTCGCCCGCATAGGCGGGGTTGTAGTCGGTCGCGTAGGTCTGGCGCTGGGCGGGGTCGACCACGACGTAGTCCACCAGAATGCCGGGAATCTTCACCGTCTTGGCCGGGAGCGCGCCGCTCTTGGCCATGCGCTTCACCTGCACGATGACGACGCCGCCATTGCGCCGGGTCGCCTGGGCGGAGGCCAGCATCTCGCCGAAGATGGCCTCCTGCTCCATGCTGATGTTGCCGTCCTCGTCCGCGGTGGTGCCGCGCAGGATCGCGACCGTGATCGGGAAGGGCTTGAAACGGAGGTACTCCTTGCCGTCGATCGTCATCAGCTCGACGAGGTCCTCGCGCGCGCTCGGGCTCTGGCGGCCGCCGCCGTGGCGGGGATCGATGAAGGTATGGAGTCCCGTGCGAGTGATAAGGCCGGGCCGCCCGGCCGCGAGGTCGCGCATGATCTGCGACAGCACGCCCTGGGGCAGGGTGTAGGACTCGATCTTGTCTGCGGTCGCGAGCGCGATCAGCGGCGGAGAATCGATCAGCGCGCTCGTGATGGAGCGTTTCAGCATGCCCTCGTGCCGGAAACGCGCCGCCCCGGTGGCGATGCGGTCGCCGATGCCGACGACGTGTATCAGCGTCAGGGCGCCGGGCGCGCCGCTCTCGAGGTAGCGCGCCTCCAGGGCCTCCAGCACTTTCTCGGGGACGGCGTGGCCGCCGCCGGACCCGCTGACCAGCACATGTGCGCCGGTGGGGATGTGCTGGACGGCTTCTTCGGCCGAGACGAGTTTCATGCCGTGTCCTCCGGGCGCGTCGCAAGGCGCTCAAGGCGTATTGACGGGAACCATTTTCTCTTGTAACCGGTTACATAACTGAGCGAGCAAGTCAACAATGACATGCCGTCCGGACCTGCCGCAGAGGTGATCTGGGGAGCGTCGGGGTCCGATCACGGGAGGACACATGGCCGCCAATCCCATCGCGCGTGATCCCGGGACGGTCGATGCCGTGGCGTCCGCACCCGCCGTGCAGGCGTCGTCGCCCGGCCAGGGCCGGATGATGCGCCGCGCCGCCGCGATCGGCTGGAACATCCTGCCGCCATTGTCCTTCGTGGTGATCGTCGCGTGCTGGTGGGCGGCCGTACGGTTCTTCAAGATTCCGGCCTATCTGCTGCCCAGCCCCGACTCGGTGTTCGAGAGGCTGGTGGCCGACCGGGCGTTGCTCTGGACACACGCCAAGGTGACGCTGACCGAGATCCTGCTCGGGTTTGGCCTCACCATCGTGCTGGCCATTCCGCTCGGGCTCGTGATCGCGCTGTCGCGGGTCGCCAAGCAGACGCTTTACCCGCCGATCGTGCTCCTGCAGCTCGTTCCCAAGATCGCGGTTGCGCCGCTGTTTCTCGTGTGGCTGGGCTTCGGCATCGAATCCAAGGTGCTGCTCACCACGCTGATGACCTTCTTCCCGCTGCTGATCTCCAGCATCAGCGGCTTCCAGATCCTGGATACGCGCCTGCTCTACCTCACGAAATCCATGGGCGCGAGCATCTGGCAGACGTTCCGGTTCCTGCGCTTTCCGGCGGCGCTGCCGGTGATCTTTGCGGGCCTCAAGACCTCCGCCACCATCGCGGCGACGGCCGCCATCGTGGCCGAGTTCGTGGGAGCCAACGAGGGGCTCGGCTACGTGCTCCTGCGCGGCACCAGCACGATGGACCTGCAACTCACCTTCGCGGTGCTCGTGGTGCTGACGCTGATCGGCATCCTCATCAACTACGCGGTGGAACTCGCCGAATGGGCCCTGACCCCCTGGCAACGGATCAGCCGCAATTGAATGCCGGCGCGCTCTCGGGCGCATCGGCCCCAACAACAACAATGATGACGAGGGAGGACGAAACATGACGATTTCGATCAAGAGCCGGCATTCCGGCAGCCGTTCGCGCCTGAAGGGCGTTTCCCTCGCGGGCGCGCTGGCGCTGGCGGCGTGGATGCCGCAGGCCGCCTCGGCCCAGACGAAGCTGACCTTCCAGCTCAACTGGACGGCGGGCGGCCCCAATGCGGGCTTCGCGGCCGCGGTGGGCGAGGGCTACTACAAGGATGCGGGGCTCGACGTCACCGTGGTGCAGGGCAACGGCTCGGGCAACACGGCTCAGCTCGTCGCCAACGGCAGGGCGCAGGTGGCCTATGCGGACGCGGTCGCGGTCAGCCAGCTGATCGCCAAGGGTGCGCCCATGAAGGTGGTCGCGACCGTCTACCAGTCCAACCCCAACGAGGTGTCGGCGCTGAAGAAGACCGGCGTGACCTCCGTGAAGGGGCTCGCGGGCAAGAAGGTCGGCGTCCCGGCCGGATCGTCCCAGACCACGATGCTCCCGCTTTTCCTGAAGGCAAACGGCCTGAAGGAGACCGACATGACGCTCCTGAACATGCCGCCGACATCCATGGTGCCGGCTTTGCTGCAGGGGCAGGTCGACGCGATCCTGGGTTCGATGGACGCCTACCAGATCCAGCTCGAAGCCCAGGGCGCGGAGTTGGACAATTTCCGCTTCGCCGATTTCGGCGTCCCGACCGTCAGCACCTCGATCTTCGTGGCCGACAGCTTCCTCAAGGAGCAGCCGGACGTCGTGAAGAAGTTCGTTGCCGCGAGCCTGAAGGGCTGGGGCTTCGCGATCGACAACCCCGAGAAGACGGTCCAGCACCTCAAGACCGTGTTTCCCGAGGTGAACGCCAAGCTCGCCGCCAGTGAACTCGCCGCTATCACGCCGTTGTTCTGCAGCGGCGGCGCCAAGTACCTGGGCAAGGCCGAGGACAGCCAGTGGGAGAAGACGCAGGCGCTCCTGTCGGAGGTCGGCCTGCTGCCCGCCGGGCAGGATCCCAAGAGCTACTACACCAACGCGTTCCTGCCCGCGGACAAGGACATGCGCCCCTGCAAGTGAGCAGGCGCGCCTGAGCGTTTGAACCGCGAACGGAGACCCGGAATGCCGACTGGCTATCGCTTCGAGGACCTTCACGTCGGGATGCGGTTCCGCAGCCCCGGCCGCACGATCGGAGAGGCCGACCTGATGGCCTTCGCGGGCCTGACCGGCGACTTCTCCGAGCTGCACACGAGCGAGGTCTATGGCCGCGCCAGCCAGTTCGGTCGCCGGGTCGCGCACGGCATGCTGGGCCTCGCTTACGCGCATGGCCTGATGTGGGCCAGGACCGGCGAGCTCAGGGAGACGGCCATCGCCTTCCTGGGCATTTCGGACTGGTCGTTCGCGGGGCCGATCTTCATCGGCGACACGATCTTCGTGAATTACTGGATCATCGAGATCCGGGACAGCCGTTCGCGTCCCAACCAGGCCATCGCGACCTTCGCGGTGGAGCTGGTGAACCAGGACGGCGTCGTGGTGCAGAAGGGTCGCAAGGCGCTTCTCCTGTCCAAGACGCCGCTCGAGGCCGTCGCGGCGTCGCGCGGCGATCCCGACACCGTCGCCGTTTGATGAGGCTCCCATGAGCGCCGCCGCCTTGTCCCTGCCGGAGCAGTCGGGTGTTCCGATCGGCATCCGCAACGTCTCGAAAGTGTTCGGCGAGCACTCGGGCAAGCCGTTCCAGGCGCTGAAGCCGCTGAACGTCTCCATCGACGCGGGGGCCTTCGTGTCGGTGGTCGGCGCCTCGGGCTGCGGCAAGAGCACGCTCATGCTCATTGCCGCTGGCCTGCTCAAGCCGAGCTCGGGCGAGGTCGTGGTCGACGGCCGCCCGGTGGTGAAGCCGATCACCGATGTAGGAATCGCCTTTCAGGACCACCTTCTGCTGGAGTTCCGCACCGCTTTCGAGAACGTGATGCTGCATGCGGACATCCGTGGCCTGCCGCGCCAGCCGCTCGAGAAACGGGCGCGCGACTTGTTCGCGCAGCTGAAGCTCGAGCATGCGATGAACAAATATCCGTCGCAGCTTTCCGGCGGCATGCGCCAGCGCGTGTCGCTGATCCGCACGCTCGTGCACGACCCCGCCGTGATCCTGATGGACGAGCCTTTCGGCGCGCTGGACGCGCTGACGCGGCTTCAGGTCCGCGCCGATCTGGAGGAGCTCTGGCTGCGGCGCCGCCCGACGGTGCTGTTCATCACGCACAGCGTCGAGGAGGCGGTGGGCCTTTCCGACCGCATTCTCGTGATGAGCCCGAGCCCCGGCGAGGTGATCGACGACATCGAGGTGACGCTGCCGCGGCCGCGGCCGCTGGTGCTCGGCGACGCGCCTGAGTTCACTCGCTATGTCGACCGCATTCACCGGCACTTCGCTCGGCTCGGCGTGTTGCACGGCGTCGCGCCCGGAGCCGCCAAGGAGCCGGCGTGACAAGGTCGCGCAGGGGAGGGTGGTCGTGACGGCGCAGGATCCTTCGGAAGCCGCGGTGGAGCTCACCCGATCCGGCGCGGTCGCCGAGATCGCGTTGCGGGCCGGACCTCTCAACTTGGTGACGAAGCCGCTGCTGCGCTCGCTCAACGCCGCGCTCGCGACTTTGGCCGGGGATGCGCAGGTGCGTTGCGTGATCCTGCATGGCGGAAGCGGCCGGGCCTTTTGCGCCGGGAGCGACATCAAGGAATTCGCCCATCTGCGCGAGAGCGCCAGCGAGGAGAAGATCCTCTTCGAGGACATGGTGCTGCGGCGGCTGGCCCGGCTGCCGGCGCCCACCATCGCGGCGCTGGACGGACCAGCGCTGGGCGGCGGGCTGGAGCTGGCGCTCGCCTGCGACCTGCGGGTCGCCCGCGTGGGGATCGCGCTGGGCGTGACGGAGTGCCGCCTCGGCGGCCTCGCGGGCAGCGGCTCGGTGCGGCTGGCGCGGCTGGTCGGTCCCGCGCGGGCCAAGGAAATGCTTTTCACCGGAGAGGTGATCGACGCCGAGCAGGCGCTCGCATGGGGCGTCGTCAACCGCGTTGCGCGCGAGGGATCCGCGCTGGACGCCGCAAGGGCCTGGGCGGGCGTGATCGCCGAACGCGGGCCCTTGTCGAACCGGCTCGGCAAGCAACTCGTGGATGCGGCGTTGGACGAACCGCTGGACGCGGCGCTCAGCCTCTCGACGGTGTCCCAGCAGGCGATCTTCGATTCCGACGATTTGCGCGAAGGCATGCGCGCATTTTTCGACAAGCGGCCGCCTGTGTTCAGCGGCCGCTGAAACGACGGGCCAGGTTCAGGCCGCCGTCTCGGCGAAATAGTCCAGCACGGCCGCGGCCTGCCCGGCGACCATGGCGGTTCCACCCACGGTGCGGCAGCCGCTGGCGCGCGCCAGTTCCAGAAGCCGCGTCGTCTCGCGAGGCACGATGTCCACCACGGTGAGCGATGCGGGCAGCGGGCCTTCGATTGCGATCGGTAGCCCATCGGCGTCCGACAGGCCAACCGGCGTCGCATTGATCAGGATCGAGATGGCGTCCAGCGGCGGAGCTGTGGTTTCGATGGCGACGCCCGGGAAGGCCTCCGCGACCGCGCCGGCGATGGCTGCGGCTTTGCCGGCCTCAGCGTCCGTGAGATGGATCCGGCTCGCGCCCGCCTCCGCCAGCGCAAACGCGATCGCGCCGCCTGCGCCGCCCGCGCCGATCAGCCAGACCGTCTGGCCGAGCGGTGGAGTCCTGACGCCCTCCAGGGCGCGGACGAGGCCGACGCCGTCGAACATGTCGGCTTCCCACCGGCCATCCTGCCGTCGGCGCAACGCGTTCGTGGCGCCCACCTGCCGGGCGCGCGGATGCACGATGTCGGCGAACGGGAGGGCGGCCTGCTTGTGCGGGTAAGTGAAGACGAGCCCGTCCACATTGCCGGCGCACAGCAGCCCGCGCATCCCGGCCTCGAAATTCTCCGTCGATAGCCGCCAGGGCACCAGCACGGCGTTTCGGCCGGCCGCGGCTAGCAGCGCATTGTAGACGGCCGGCGATTTCGCCTGCGCGATCGGGTCGCCCACGATGGCGTAGAGGCGCGTCGCGCCCGTGATTAACGGCCGGTCGGGACGAGGCGCAGAAGTGCTCATCAGGGCAATGTAGCCGGTTACATGATTCTGACAAGCTTGCCGGATTGGGGGCTGTCTCAAGCCGAGCGGGGAGGCGGCCCGGAAGAACCGCGGATCACCAGCTCCGGCACATGCTCGTACACGACCGGCAAAGGCCGCTGCTCGACCATTCCGACCACCGAGCGCGCGGCGTTGCGGCCCACCTCGTCGCTGGGGACGCGCAGCGCCGTCACGGTGACGGGCAGGTGGGACATGATGTCGATGTCGTCATAGCTCACGATCGAGACCTCGCCCGGAACATCTACGCCGCGCGCCAGCGCCTCGATCATGGCGCCGACCGCCAGGTGGGCGTTGCCGCACACGATCGCGGTGGGGCGGGGCGTCGTGTCCCACACGGCGCCGAACATCTCGCGACCCTCCTCGATGGTCCAGCGACCCACCGCCATGTGCTGGGGCCGCACCGCGATGCCCTGGATTGCGAGCGCGTCGCGGATGCCGTTGAGGCGGGCCTCCGCGCGGTCGTTGTTTTCTACGGATTGGGCCAGCACCGCAATGATGCGATGGCCGAGCTCGATCAGGTAGTTGGTGAGGCCCGCCATGGCCTTGCGGTTGTCGGGGCCGATGCAGACACCCTCGTCCTGCCCGTCATGCACAAAGCTGAAGACGTGCGGCATGCGATGCTTGTCCAGGAAGCGATACAGGTCCGGGTGATGGGCGCGGCCCACCAGGATCAGCCCGTCGACGCCGCGCTCGGCGAATTTCTTGACCTGCGCCAGCTCCTGCAAGGCGTCGTATTCCGAACAGGCGAGCAGGAGCGTGTAGCCGAGGCCCTGCAGCTCCTTTTGCACGGCGTTGGTGGCGCGCGCGAAATCGCCGGTCGCCAGCGTCGGGAACACGGCCCCGATCGCATAGGAGCGGCGCGTCGCCAGCGCCTTGGCGGCGCCGTCCGGCACCCAGCCGAGTTGCTCGATGGTGGCGGAGATGCGCTGGCGCAGCTCGAGCGAGACGAGGTCCGGATTGTTGATGGCCCGCGAGACCGTCGCGGTGGAGACGCCCGCGAGCTTCGCCACGTCGCGCAGGCCGACGCTGCCGGGGTGCCGCTTGCGGCCTTCGACCACGCTCATTCCTGTCCCCCGGTTCAGCGCGCCGTCTCGCCTCAACGCTGCCCTGGTTGAGCCAGCATCTCGGCATGCGTCAAGCTATACTGCAACTGGTAGATCCCGCTCCTCACCGTTCCGGCCGCGCCGGCTTTGCGCAGGCGCTCCGCGACGTCGAGCGCCGGCCGCATGAATTCCAGCGCGGCCCGGTCGACAGCTTCGACCAGCGCGATCCAGTCCACCACCTCGTCCGGCTGGGCGCGCATGGCTTTTTCGGCCGAGTCGCTGCGGCTCGCCTGGTGCTCGCCCTGGAGCAGATGGACGGCCACGATCCCGGGCTGATGCATCGCTGACTGGAGGATGCCTGAGGCCGCATCGCCAAAGTCGGCCGGAACCGGACCGGAGATCCGGAACGTCTCGATCCAGCCAGCCTTGCCGACCCCCATGCTCATCGCGACGTCGCAAACCGTCCGCGAGGTGTCGGTGAAGTGGCGGACGACCTGCCTGGTCCAGTCCGAAGGCGCGTTTAGGCGGGCCTTGTAGGCGTCCGACGTCAGCGCGTCCGCACCCTCTGTCTCGTAGAAGTTGAAGTAGGCCGGAGACGCGTCCTGCGAGGCATAGCGCCGGCCGCGCAGGAAGCCCGGGAGGCTGACGCGCTCGGGGATGTGCTCGCGCACATGCCAGGCCACGAAGTCCGATTCCGCTTCCGGCGCGATCCCGTTCCAGATCGCCAGTACGCCTCGTCCTGCCATCGCCATTGCGCAAAACTCCGTGCCTCACTTGTGCAGAACTGTAACCGCTTGCACGCTTGCTGTGAATGGATTTTGGGCGTCTTTCGCAACGTTACATCCCTTGCGCCACGGCAGCAGCGGGTGGGTGACCAAGAGCGTTGACGCCCGCGATCGCCCGCATTATCGATAATGATATGCTTGCTCCCGCGCTGAAACTGATGCGACCGGCCGACGTGGCCTACAACCACGTCAAGCGGCGCATCATGCTCAACGAGCTGGAGCCCGAGACCGTGCTGACGGAGCTCGGCCTCGCCCGCGAGATCGGCGCCAGCCAAGGCACCGTGCGCGAGGCGCTGCTCCGGTTGCAGGAGGAGGGCCTCGTGTCGCGCAGCGGGCGCCGCGGCACGGTGGTGACCCGGCTCACCGCCGACGAAGCGCAGGAAATGCTGGTGCTGCGCCGGACCATCGAGACGCGCGGGGCGCGGCGGGCGGCCGCGGCCGCCACCCCGGCGCTGATCGAGACGCTCCTGCCCATCCGCGCCGCGATGGACGACGCCGCCGCCCAGCAGGACGAGTACGGGCTCATCGAGGCCGACAAGGACTTTCACCTCGCCATCTTCCGCGCCTCCGGGCTGGACGCGCTGGAGCAGATCCTGGTGCGCTGCATGATGCACTCCCACCGCTTCAAGCTTTGGGCGCCCGGCCACCGGCGGCCGCTGGTCGACACGGTGACCCGCCATGACGTGCTCATGGACTGCCTGCGCGCCCGGGACGGCGAGGGCCTGGCGCAGGCGCTGGGGCAGCACATCGACACCATCGTGCTGCTCGGCGATGCCGCCCCAACGGAGACCACGGCGTGACACCCTTCATCCATCCCGAGATGGCGACCATTCTTGCGGAGTTCAGGGCTCTGCCCGCCGTTGACGTAAAGACATTGCCCATCGACGAAGCGCGCCGGGTGAGCGATGCGGCGTCGGCGGCGTGGAGCGTCGGCGCGCCCGCGATGGACGTGACGGAGCTGACCGTGCCGGGCCCGTTCCCCATGCGGGCGCGGCTCTATCGTCCGGCGGCGGTCGAGGGGCTGCCCGTCATCATCTTCGTGCATGGCGGCGGCTGGACCTTCGGCTCGATCGATACGCATGACGGCGCCATGCGCGAGCTCGCGGTCGCGTCGGGATGCGCCGTGTTCGGCTTCGACTATCGCCTTGCGCCCGAGCATCCCTTTCCGGCGCCGCTGGACGACTGCATGGCGGCGATCGCCTTCGTGCGGGAGGGCGGCCTTGGCCGCGCCGTCGCGGCGGAGCGCTGGGCGCTCGCCGGGGATTCGGCCGGCGCGACGCTGGCGTTGGCGGCCATGATGCGCCTGCGTGATGCGGGCCACAGTCTGCCCGCCGCGGCGGCGCTGTTCTACGGCTGCTACGCGCCGATCTTCGATACGCCGAGCCACCACGCCTTCGGCGAGGGCTACCTGCTCACCTCGGTCAACATGCGCTGGTACTGGCGCAACTACCTGGCCGACGCCTTCGACGCGCCGCCGCCCGAGGCCGCGCCGCTGGAAGCCGATCTCGCGGGGCTGCCGCCGCTCTATCTCGCGGCGGCCGGGCTGGATCCGCTGCGCGACGACACGAGCCGCCTGGCCGTCCGGCTGGCCGAGGCCGGCGTCAGCTTCCGCTACGACCACGTTCCCGGCGTCGTCCATGGCTGCCTGCGCATGAGCCGCAGGCTGCCGCCGGCGCAGGCCATCATCACGGCCGCAGGCGACATGCTCGCCGGCGCGCTCGCGACAAAGACCACAAAAAACCAGAACAGGGAGGAGAGGGCCGATGACCAAGGGGACCAAGGGACCTGACGGATCCACGCTGAAGCCCACCACGAGCGGCGCGCTCGGCCGCAGGACGTTCCTGCAGCTCGCAGGCGCGTCGGCGCTGGCCGGCGGACTCGCGCGGCCCGCGCTCGCGCAGGCGCAGACCACCGTCCGCTGGTGGTATCACTACGACAATCCGCAGAACACGCCGGCCGCGCTGGTGTCGCGGTTCGAGGCCGCGAACCCCGGCATCAAGATCCAGGCCGAGGCCATCCCGTGGGGCGGCGGCACCGATTACATCAACCGGATGTTCTCGTCCGTGGTGGCCGGCAACCAGCCGGATTGCGCCATGGTGCGCCTGTCATACCTGTCGCGCTTCGCCCAGATGAAGGCGCTGGAGCCGCTGGACGGGATGCTGGCCAAGTGGGACGCCAAGTCGGACATCTCCGATGACGTCTGGAAGCTGAACCGCGCTCCGGACGGCAAGCAGTACTACATGCCGCTCCACTACGTGGTGATCTATCTCTACTACCGGCAGGACCTGTTCGAGCAGGCCGGCCTGCAGCCGCCCAAGACCTTCGACGAGTTCCTCGGCGCCGCGAAGGCGCTGACCAAGGACGGGATGTTCGGCTACGGCATGCGCGGCGGCGCGGGAGCCCACGACAACTGGGGCCCCTTCGTGCTCGGCGGCGGCGGCAGCTTCGAAAAGGGCGGGTTGCTGACTGAAAAGGCGCTGGCCGCCAACCGCTGGTTCATCGAGCTGGCGACCAAGCACAAGGTGGTCCCGCCTTCGGCTCCCACGGACGCGTTCCGCCAGATCGTCGACAGCTTCAAGGCAGGGCGCACCGCCATGACGATCCACCACATCGGGTCGGCCGCCGAAGTCGTTGGCGCGCTCGGCGACAAGGCCTCGGCGGTTCCGCTTCCGCGCGCCGCGGACGGCGGCGGCTGGACCTATTTCGGCGACGAATCCAACGCCATCTTCTCGGCCAGCAAGAACAAGGAGGCGGCGTTCCGCTGGATTTCGTTCCTGTCGTCGGGCGAGGGAAATGTCGAGCAAGCCAAGCTCAGCGGGCAGCTGCCGATCACGACCTCGGGCGTGAAGAGCTGGACGGGGCACCCCAAGCGCTTCGTCGACGCCAGCTTCGCCTCGCTCCCGATCGCCCGCACGCTGCCCGACAGCGTGAAGACGCCCGACTTCGTAGGACGCGTCCTGCCCACCAACATGCAGCGCGCGCTGACCGGCGAGATCAATCCCGACGACCTGATGAAGGCCGTCGACCAGCTCTTCAACGGCTGACGCATCACCACCAGCGCGATGCCGGCCGGGACGCACCGTGCGCGCCCGGCCGACGCCCCCCGGGACACAACGATGAACCACGCCACGGTGCGCGCCGCGACACCCTACGGCTTCCTGCTGCCCGCGCTGGTGCTGACCGCGCTGGTGATCCTGTACCCGGTCGTTCAGACGGTCTGGTACAGCGTGCAGGACTACATCCTCTATGCGCCGGACGACGCGCGCTTCGTCGGCTTCCGCAACTACGCGGCGGCCTTGCGGGACGAGGTCTTCTGGATTTCGCTCGGCCATTCGGCCGTGTGGGTGGGCGGCATCGTGTTCGCCCAGCTCGTGCTGGGGCTCGCCACCGCGCTGCTGCTCAATCAGAGCTTCTGGTGGCGCGGCATTGCCCGGGCGCTGGTGATCATCCCCTGGGCGCTGCCCAGCGTGATCATCGGCCTGATGTGGACCTGGATCTACGACTATAACACTGGCGTCCTCAACGACCTCCTGATCCGCATGGGCGTGATTGCGCAGCCTTTCCCGTGGCTCGCCAGCCCGGCGACGGCGCTCGGCTGCGTCATGCTGGCGCTCGTCTGGCAGGGCTTCCCCTTCTTCGCCGTGATGATCCTCGCCGGCCTCCAGACCGTGCCGCGCGAGCTCTACGAGGCCGCCGAGATCGACGGCGCCACGGCGTTCCGGCAGTTCGTCCACATCACCGCGCCCGGCATCGCCGGCATCGTCGCCACGGCCGTGCTGCTGCGCATCATCTGGGTGGCGAACTCGCTCGACGTCATTCTTGTGATGACCGGCGGCGGGCCGGGCTACGCCACGCACACGCTGCCGCTCTACGCCTTCCTGCGCGCCTATAGCGGCATGGAGTTCGGCTCCGCGGCCGCGCTGGCGCTGCTGCTCACGGTGCTGCTGCTCGCCATCGTCTGGCTCTACGTGACCCGGCAGGCCAGGGAGCTCGACGCATGAGCCGCCGCCTTTCCGCCCGCAAGCGCATTCTCCTGGTCGAGATCCCCGTGCTGGCGATCCTGGCCTTCGCGCTCGCCCCGTTTCTGTGGATGCTGCTCACCTCGGTGAAGCCCACCTCGGACCTGTCCGTGTTCCCGGTGCGCTATTGGCCGAGCCGCTTCACGCTCGAGCACTACGCTATGCTGCTGCAGCGCACGAGCTTTGCGGGCAACCTCCTGAACAGCTTCATCATCGCCTGCGGGGCCGTGCTGGTCGGCCTCGTCACGAGCGTGCCCGCCGCCTATGCGTTTTCGCGTTTTCGCTTCGGCGGCAGGCGCTTGCTGATGACCGGGTTCCTGGTCATCAACATGTTTCCGATCGTGCTGCTGATCATTCCGCTTTTCGTGCTGATGCGAAATCTCGGCCTGATCGACACCTTTATCGGCGTGATCATCGGGCATTCCACCTTCTCGATCCCGTTCTCGATCTGGATGCTGGTGAGCTACTTCAACGCGATCCCGCGCGAGCTCGACGAGGCGGCGACCATCGACGGGGCCAGCCGGCTGCAGACGATCCGCCTCGTGATCCTGCCGCTGGTGATGCCCGGGCTGGTGACCACCGCGATCTACGTCTTCATCACCTCCTGGAACGAATATCTCTTCGCCATGATGCTGTCGGGGCAGACCGTGCGTCCGGTCACGGTCGCGCTGCAGCTCTTCATCGGCGAGTTCACGGTCCAGTGGGGCCTGCTCACCGCGGGCGGGGCGCTGATCGCGCTGCCGGTCGCCATCCTCTTCCTGTTGGTTCAAAGGCGCATCGTGGGGGGACTGACCTCCGGCGCAGTGAAGGCATGACCATGACCAACCCCATCGGCGTCATCTCGATGTTCTATGCGCGGCCGTTCACCCGCGAGCATTTCCCGACCTTCGCGCGCATGAAGCGGGCAGGGGCCGACGTCGTCGAGCTGCTGGTGCCCGAGCCGGGCGAACTCGACCTTGCCGAAACGCGCGCCGCCATCGCGGACGCCGGCCTCTCCTGCGTTCTGGCCGCCCGCGTGAACCTGACGCGCGACCTCGCAAGCGCCGAGCCGGCCGCGCACGCCGCCGGCGTCGCCTATCTGGAACAGACTGTGGAGATCGCCGGCAAGCTCGGCGCCGGCATCGTGGGCGGCCCGCTCTATGGCGCCCCCATGGTGTTCGCCGGGCGCGCGCCGGCTCCCGTCGACGCGGACGAGCGTCGTCGCCGCATCGACGCCGTGGTGAAGGGGCTGGCCATCGCCGGGCGCCGCGCCGCCGACGCTGGCGTTCTGCTGGGCGTCGAGCCGCTGAACCGCTTCGAGACGGATGTCTGCAACACGGCCCGGCATGCGCTGGAGCTCGTGGAGCGCGTCGACAACCCGGCCGTGGGCGTGATGCTCGACACCTTCCACATGAACATGGAGGAGTTCGACATCGCGGACGCCATTCGGCGCACCGGGTCGCGGCTCGTCCATTTCCAGGCCAACGAGAACAATCGCGGTTTCGTGGGCGCCGGCCACATCGATTGGGCCTCGGTGGCCCGCGCCATCCGCGACGTCGACTATCGCGGCCCGATCGTGCTGGAGCCGTTCCGCCGCTCCGATGAAGCCGCCGGCGTGACGCTGGCGCAGTGGCGCGCGCCCACCGCAGACGAGGACGCGCCGCTCACCGCCAGCATCGCTTATCTCGCCGCAACGCTCGCCTTTGCGCGCGCGACCGCCTGACCTGCCCGGAGAGCCTCAATGACCTCGCTTCGCATTGGCTGGATCGGCTGCGGCACGCACGCGTCCGAGATGCTGCTTCCCCAGCTCACCCGGCACGACGTCGTGCTTCAGGCGCTGTGCGACGTCTTGCCCGAGCGCCTGGCCTTGGCCGGACGCCGCTTCGGCGTGGCCGAGGCGGACCGGACGCCGGACTGGCGCGCGCTGCTCGCCCGGGGCGACATCGACGCCGTCGGGATGGCGGTCGGGCCGGCCCTGCACCACGAGATCGGCCTCGCCGCGATCGCGCGCGGCCTGCCGGTGTTCATCGAGAAACCGCCGGCTCCCACGGCGCGCCAGGCGCAGGAGTTGGCCGACGCCGCCAGGGCCAGGGGCGTCCCGGTCGTGCTCGGCTTCATGAAGCGGTATTCCACCGCCAACCGCATCGCCGCCAACGTGCTGCATGGGGACGATTTCGGGCCGCGGGCCAGCTTCCTCGGCGAGTACATGACGGCGCCGACCTATTTCGCCGGCGACGTCGACTACACCGGCTTCTACCTGCACCACTGCGTTCATTATTTCGATCTTGTCCCGCACCTGATGGGAGAGGTCGCGGCTATTTCGTCGCGGCGCCACGAGCTTTCGCCGGGCAAGCTGCTGCTGCACGTGGACTTTCGCTTCGCGAGCGGGGGCATCGGCACGCTCGTGCTGGGGACCCACCAGTCCCGCGGCACGCCCATGGAATGGTGGCAGGTGATGGGCGACCACAAACGCGTCGAGGTGCGCAACGTCCATGAGGTCCGCTATTTCCGGCACCCCCCCTTCAAGGCGTCGGTCGGCTCGGCCTCGCTGGTCGACGGCGAGGACACGCTGGTCTGGGAGCCGAACCTCACCGCCGCGGCAAACGAGGACCACAAGGGCTATCACGCCCTGCTCGGCGACTTCGTTCGCGCGGCCCGCGGCGAGGCCGTGTCGGCGCCGGACGCGGCGGACGGCGCCCGCGCGATGGCGCTGATGGAGCAGGCGCTCGGCCTCGACCAGCCGGCCTCCCGGTGATCCCCCACAACGAAGCAGCACGGAGCGGCGCCATGGACCACAAGATCAGCAGGATCGACGTCCACCTCGTCTCGGCGCAAGCGCCGGCGGGGCTCGCCGACGCGACCCGCAAGGTCGAGACGATCGGATTTCTTCTGGTGCGGATCACCACCGACCAGGGGCTGGAGGGGATCGGCGTCACCTACCACGAGGTTGGCGGCGAGGCGACGCGGGAGGTCATCCGCCGCAATATGGCGCCCAAGCTCATCGGGCGCGACCCGCTGCAGACGGAGGCGATCTGGCAGGAGCTGTTCCACTACCTGCGCGGCATCGGCCGCAAGGGCCTGATGTTCTGCGCCCTGAGCGCGATCGACATCGCGCTGTGGGACCTGAAGGGCAAGATCGTCGGCCTGCCGCTTTCGCGCCTGCTGGGCGGCGACCGGACGCGCGTCCCTGTCTATGCGAGCGGCGGCTGGACGTCCTATGACGACGACCAACTCGTCGACGAGATGAAAACCATGGTGGCGCGCGGGTTTAGCGCCATCAAGTTCAAAGTTGGATTCAACGGCGGCCAGAGCCTTGGCCGCGATGTCGAGCGCGTCCGCAAGGTGCGCGAGGCGGTGGGCCCCGATATCCGCCTGCTGGTCGACGCCAACAACTGCTTCGACGCCGCAACCGCGATCCAGCTCGCGAACCGGATCCGTGAATACGACATCACGCTGTTCGAGGAGCCGGTGTTCGCCGACGACATCCCGGGCCTCGCCCGGTTCCGGCGCGGGACGGACATTCCGCTGGCGACCGGCGAGCACGAATACACGCGGTTCGGCGTCCGCGACCTCCTGCTGGCCGAGGCGGCCGACATCGTGCAGGTGGATGGCGCCCGCGCGGGCGGCTACACCGAAATGCTGAAATGCGCCGCGCTGACGCAGGCCTGGAACGTGAAGTTCGCGCCGCACGCGATGGAAAACATTCACCTGCCGCTCGCGGCCGCCGTGCCGAACACGTTCATGCTCGAGCGGTTGCTGATGTTCGAAGGCATCACGGCCGCATTGTTCAAGAATGCTTCGGTCCCGGTGGACGGGTTCATGGCGGTCCCGGAGGGGCCTGGCCTCGGCCTCACGCCCGACATGGACTTCGTGCGCGAGCACGACGAGCTCTGAGCGCGGCATTCGTATCTACAACAGCCCAAATACAACCGTCATTCAGGGACCCTTAAACCATAGGTTGCAAATCTGGCTTAGCACTCGTGCTTAGCCGCTGATCGCCACGGCCATGAGAGCCTCTGGGCCGGAATGTTTTTCGTGGGGGATCACGAGCTGCGATGCCTATTCGTCATCTGAAAGGCCTCAAGCTGGCGTGCTGGGGCTTCGCCTGTTTCGCCGCCGTCGCGGGTTCGACGATGCTTCCCGGCCCGGCGAGGGCTGAGCACCTGAAGCTGAAGGTCATCGGGGGCCTGAGCGGCGTCAACCAGTACCGCAGCCTCGAAGAGCCTTTCTGGCGCAGCGAGTTCGATGTGCTGTCGGGCGGCCGCGCCAGCGCGAGCATTGCTCCCTTCGACGCCAGCGGCATGCGGGCGCAGGACATGCTGCAACTCATCCGCCTCGGCGTTGCGCCCTTCGGCACGGTGGTGCTGAGCGTCGCCGAGGCCGAGGACCCGGAAATAAACGCCGTGGACCTCGCGGGCTTCAACCCGGACCTGTCCACGCTTCGCCAGAACGTCGCCGCCGACCGGAACCACCTCACCGCCATCCTGTCGGAGCGCTACGGCGTCAAGCTTCTCGCCGTCTACGCCTATCCGGCCCAGGTGCTGTATTGCGCCAAGCCCTTCAGCGGTTTCGGTGACCTCAAGGGCCGCACCATCCGGACGTCGTCGGTCACGCAGTCGGACCTGTTCGAAGCCCTCGGGGCGAAAACCGTCGTCACACCCTTCGGCGAGATTGTTCCGGCGATCCGTAAGGGCGTGGTGGATTGCGCCGTCACGGGCACGCTCAGCGGCAACGAGAACGGGCTCGCGGCGATCGCGACCCATTTGTCTCCCATGGCGATCAACTGGGGACTTTCCATCTTCGCCGCCAATGAGGCGGCATGGCAGGCGCTTCCGCCGGACATTCAGGGCGCCATCGAGAAGGGGCTCTCCGGACTGGAAAAGCGGATCTGGGACGCCGCCGAAGCCGACACGGTGCGGGGGATCGACTGCAACATCGGCAGGAGTTCCTGCCCGCCGGAGCAGCGCCGGGCCATGCAGCTCGTTCCAAGTTCGGCCGAGGATGAGCGGCTGCGTGGGGCCGTGCTCCAGAGCTCGGTGCTGCCGCATTGGATCCAGCGCTGCGGCGACGGCTGCGCCAGCATCTGGAGCAATCCCCGGCCACAGAAGGCTGCCGTCGCGAACCCTGCGGCCGCGGCGGGGCCGCTCACGCGCCCATGAGCAGCTTTCTCGGAGGTCGCCGCTGGTCCCAGGCCGCCGTCGTGTTCTGCACGGTGGTGCTGATGCTCGTGATCGCGGGAGGCGCCGCCACGGTGGTGATCAAGACGGTCGCGGACGCGGATCGCTCGTCGCGGGAAGGTCTCGACCGGGTCGGCCGGGCGGCCGACGGCATCGTCAACGGGCAATTCGTGCAGGTCGACCGCACGCTCGCGAGCGTTCCCGGCATTCTCGGCTTGGCCTCCGACATGCGGTCCGGCGCGGCCGCGTCGCGCATGCTCGAGCTCCTGAGTTTCCAGAGCCCGCTGCATCGCGACCTGCTGGTGGTGCGGCCGGACGGCGTGGTCTGGGCCTCGGCCCGCGCCGGCTCCCGCCGGGCGGCGTTCCCGCTGAAGACCCTCGGAGCGGGCGTCGCGCCAGGCGCGGCGCATCTCCACGGGCCGCTCAAGAACCCGCTCACGGGCGAATGGTCCATGTATCTGGCGCGCCGCATCACGCTGCCGGACCTGCCCGAGGCCTTCGCGGTCGCGGAGGTTCCGCTCGCCATGATCACCGGTCCGCTCGCCAATCTTGCGGCCGACCCGGGCGTGCGCTTCGAGCTTCGTGACGCCGCCGGCCAGCTCGCCGCCAGCTTCCCGCACGACGAGACCCGTATCGGTGCGTTCAGCGGCAAGGAGGGCTCCGACTGGGAGTGGGGCGGCAACGCCCTCTACAACGGCTACCGGCTGTTCGCGATCATCAACCCGGACCTCGTGCTGCGCGAGGCCATGCTCGATAACCGCCACATCATCCTTGGCGCGGTAGGCGCAGAGGCCTTTCTCGTCCTGTTCGCCTTCGGGGTGATCACCGCGCTGCGGCGGGAAGCGCAACTATCTGGCCTCCTCACCGACGCCATCGAGGCCATGTCGGACGGGTTCGTGATGTGGGACACGCGCGACCGCATGGTGATCTGCAACCAGAACTACAAAGACCTTTATTCGGCGAGCGCCCAGTTCCTCGTGCCCGGCGCGACCTTCGAGGAGGTGATGCGCAAGGGGGCCGAGGTCGGGCAATACCCCCAGGCGGGCGAGGACATCGAGGCGTTCGTCGAGCAGATGGTGTCGTGGCGCAAGAGCTCCAAGGGCTCGTTCGAGCGCCTGTTGCCGGACGGGCGCTGGGTGCTGGCGACCGAACGCCGGACCGTCACGGGCGGATCGGTGGGCATGCGCAAGGACATCACCGAGCTGAAGCGGCAGCAGGATCTCGTGCTGCGCTACAAGGCGGAACTGCACGATCTCGCGGTCAGCTTCGAGCGGTCGGTCAAGGCCAGCGCGGCGCGCGTCAAGAAGGCCGCCGAGGCGGCGGATGGCGAGTCCAAGGTGATGGCGTCGGCGGCGTCCGAGGCCGTGCTCCAGGCCAAAGTGGTGCGGGGCTCGGCCGAGGGCACGTCATCGACCGTCGAGGTGGTGGCTGGCAGCGCCGAGCAGCTCTCCGCGTCCGTGAAGGGCGTGGCGCAACGCGCGCGGCGCGCGGCCCACATGGCGGACCTCGCGTCGGAGCGCTCCCGCGTGGCCACGCAGGTGATGACCGCGCTCGACCAGTCGGCGTCGCAGGTCTCGGCCGTGGTGGACATGATCGGCGAACTCGCCGGTCAGACCAATCTCCTGGCGCTGAACGCCGCGATCGAATCAGCCCGCGCCGGCGAGGCGGGCCGGGGCTTCGCGGTGGTGGCCAACGAGGTGAAGGCGCTCGCCGCCCAGACGAGCCGGTCCACCGAGGCGATCGCCAAGCAGGTCCAGGCGATCCAGACCGCCTCCGCGCAGGCCACGGACAGCATCGCGGCGATGAACACGATCATCATCGACATGAAGGCCGAGGCCGAGCAGGTCGAACTGGCCGTGAGCCAGCAGGATCATTCGGCCGCTTCGATCACGAGCACCATCCGGGCCGCCGCCACAACCACGTCCGACGTTTCGGGCGCGGTGGGGATGATCGCCGGCCGCTCGGAACTCATCAACGCCTCGGTGGACGAGATGAACGCCACCATCCGGCGCCTGCTGAACGAGGCCAACGGGCTTGTCACCGAGACCGACCAGTTCATGCGCAAGCTGACGGCGGCCTAACGCGCTAAGCGCCGGCGGCCCGTAAGGCCTGGTGGATTCGGCGTTCGCTCTCCATGGTGTAGCGGCCGCTCGCCGCCGCGCGGCCAAGCTTCGCGCCTCGGCCATAAACCGCGAGGCTGGCTGCGGCCTCCTGGACCGGGGTCATGTCGTATTCCAGGGCCGCGAAGGCGTGGTCGGCTTCGCCCAGCACCTGCTCCAGCCGGGAGCCGCCATCGGCGAACAGCCGCAACGCCGCCGTCAGCGTGGCCTCGTTGCGGCCGAGCGTCTGCATCATGGCGGCGATGTCGGTTTCGGCCTGGCCCAAGCGGCCCGAATTCTGGCGCGACCGCGCGGTCTCCAGTTGCATGCTGCAGTCCAGCACGGCCTGGAACACGTCCATGAGTTCGCGCGTATCGCGGACGATCTGCCCGGCGTAGTGCCTGAGGTCCTGCGAGATCACCGCAAGGGCGCGTCCCTCGCCGCCGAGGCGGGCGGACTTGATGGCGGCGTTCATGCCCACCGTGGTGATCGAGAAGCTGATCGCGTTCAGCGTCTCCATGCGGTCGCGGAATTCCGCCAGCGCGCCGGCCAGCGTCCGCATGACGCCGTCGACGCCCAGCCGGGCGCTTTCGCATTCCAGGATCAGGGCGCGCACGGCCGACAACTTGGCGCTCAGGCGCTCGTGCAGGGTCTCGGCCGAGTCGGCGTTGATCAGCGATCGGCCGAGCGCCACGATGGCGTCGGCGTTGGATCCGATGGACGCCAGCGAGGCGCGCGTGGTCGTGACGGCGGCGTCGAAATCGACGAGCGCGTGAGAGAGCTGCGCGCCTTCGAGCGCGCATGTGGCCGCGAGCCCGTCGTCGTCCTCGGCCGCGTTGGTCAGCCCTTCCTCGATGTGTTCGAGGCGCTGGCGCGTGCTGTCGCCGGCCTGCAGCGACATGATCACGTCCCCGACGACGTCGCCGATGCGGGCGCTGTTCTCGGCCACCTTGGCCGAGACCCGGACGGCGTCATGCTGGCGCGTCTCGATCGCGTCGAACGCGGCCTGCAACTCCAGCACGCTCCCGCGCAGGTCCTGGCCCCGCTCGGCTTCGAAGCGCCTTTGCGAGTCGCGCGCTTCGGCGACCTGCCGGGAAATTGCGGCGTAGCTGCGCGCGTGAGCGTTGACGCCGCCTTGGGCGCCAGCGGCCAACTCCACGATTTCGTCCGCGAACTCGACGAAGTTGTAGCGATTGTTCGACAGGTAGGCGGCCTCGATCCGCGAGCTGCGCGCCAGGATGGCGAGCGTGCGAATGCTGGTCACGAGCCGGTCCAGAGGCGCATGCATGCGGTCCAGGCTCGCCTTGACGCCGTCCAGCGCCGCCCGCTCGATGGGCAGGGCGTCGCACACCGCCGACATCTCGGACGCGATGCGCCACAGCGTCTCGGACGCCTGCATCATGCTTTCGTTGTTGAGATCGGCCGGGATCGCGGCGACGCGCTCGGTGAGCGAGCCCACGATCGCGAGCGCCTCGTCCAGCGCGCTTCCGACCGCCAGGAAGCGGCCCTCGATGAGCCCGGCGCCGGTGCGCACCGCGATTGCGGCGTTCTCGACGGCGAAGCGGGGATTTTCAGCGGAAGCGATCACGCCATGCTCTCCAGAACGGGCGCGTGCCGACGCACGCTGATGATTTCGGGAGCAAGCAGGCCGAGCGGCAGCACCTTGGCGGCAGCCCCCCGGGCGATCGCTTCCTTGGGCATGCCGAACACCACGCAGGTCGCCTCGTCCTGCGCCACCGTCAGCGCGCCGGCCTTGCGCATTTCCAGGAGCCCGCGGGCGCCGTCGTCGCCCATGCCGGTCATGATCACCCCCAGCGCGTTCGCGCCCGCATACTGGGCGGCCGAGCGAAACAGCACGTCGACGGATGGCCGGTGGCGGGACACCAGCGGCCCGTCCTTGACGTTCACGAAGTAGCGCGCGCCGCTGCGGTTGAGCAGCGTGTGCCGGTTGCCCGGCGCGATCAGCGCCCGGCCCGGCAGCACGGCGTCGCCGTCCTCGGCTTCCTTCACGTCGATCTGGCAGAGCCCGTCCAGCCGGCGCGCGAATGCGGCGGTGAACTTCTCCGGCATGTGCTGGGTGATGACGATGCCCGGGCAATCCACCGGAAGCGCCTGCAGAACTTCGCGCAGCGATTCCGTGCCGCCCGTCGAGGCGCCGATGCACACGACTTTTTCGGTGGTGGCCGCCAGCGCGCGGCGCTGGGCCGGCGCGGGCAACATGGCGTCGGCGGTGAGCTTGGCCTCGACCGGGGAGGCGGCCGCGGCGAGCCGTCGGCGGGCCGCGCCGGCTTTCGACTGGGCGGCCGCCCGCACCACGTCCCAGATGTGGGCGCGCGAGTCCTGCAGGAAGCGCCGCGTTTCCACGCGGGGTTTCGGGAGAATGTCGAACGCGCCGGCTTCCAGCGCGTCGAGCAGGGTCTGCGACCCCTCCTCCGTCAGCGTCGAGCAGATGATCACCGGGATGGGTCGCTGGGCGACGATCTTGCGCAGGAAGGTCAGGCCGTCCATGCGCGGCATCTCGATGTCCAGGATGAGCACGTCGGGCATCTCGTCCTGCATCCGCCGCACCGCCGCGAAAGGATCGGAGGCGGCGCCCATCACGACGATGTCGGGCGCGCCTTCGAAGATGCCGGTCAGCGTTTGCCGGACGGACGCGCTGTCATCGACGATCAGGACGCGGATCTTCGGGGGAGGGGTCATGCGGCTGCGGTCCTGGGGAATGCGGTTCCGGCGGCGAGGCGCTTGGGCGCGGCCGCCTTCTGGTAGACGGTCGGCAGCACCTGGCGCACGGACAGGCCGACGCCAGCCATCGATTCCGAGTGCCCGAGAAACAGGTAGCCGCCGGGCCGCAGGTGCGAGACGAGGCGCGTCAGCACGGCGTGCTGCACGTCGCGGTCGAAGTAGATCAGCACGTTGCGGCAGAAGATGACGTCGATGTCGGTCTCGACGCTGTATTGCCCGTCCATCAGGTTGAGGTGGCCAAACGCCACGCGGGCCCGCAATTCGGGAGCGATGCGGAACTCCGCCCGGGCGGGATCGAGCGAGGTCAGCACGTAGCGCCTGCGCATCTCCGGAGGGATCGGGGCCGCCATGTCGAGCGGGAACACGGCGCGCCGGGCCTGGGCCAGCACGTCGGTGGAGATGTCGGTGGCGAGGATGCGGTGGCGGAACGGCGCCTCGCGGGCCATCGCGTCCAGCACCATCGCGATCGTGTAGGGCTCGGCGCCGGTGGAGCACGCGGCGCTCCACAGCGTCAGGGGACGCTTGGGGTCGCGCCGCAGGAGGTCGGGCGCCACGCTGTCGCGGAGCACGTCGAAATGCACCGGCTCGCGGAAGAAGTCGGTCTTGTTGGTGGTCATGCAGTCGATGAAATGCGGGAACTCGGCCTCCGGCGCGTCGCCGGCCAGCAGCGCCGCGTAGGCGGACAGGTCCGGCAGGCCGAGCGCCCGCACGCGCTTGCGCAGGCGGGCCTCCACCATGATGCGCTTGGAGGCCGGCACGCGGATGCCCGTGTGGTTTTCCACCAGGCTCGCGATGCGCCGGAACTGGGCGTCGGTGAGATGATCCTCCACCATGGCTCAGGCGGCCTTCAGCGCGAGCGAGGGGAGGTCGTCGAGCCGGAGCAGCCGCGGCACGTCGAACACCATCACGAAGGCGTCCCGCCGGCGGCCGACGCCGGACACGCAGGCGGACGCCTGGGCGCCGCCCACGGCGGGCGGCGGATCGAGCCGCCGTCATCGAGCTCCGCGACCTCGAACACGCGTTCGGCCAGGAGGCCGACTGCGAGCTCGGACCCGTCCTGCTCGGCGTTCAGGATCACGATCCGGGTCGCGGCGGTTTCGGGAACCGGCTCGAGGCCGAGCCGAAGCCGCAGGTCCAGCACCGGCACGCTCTCGCCGCGCACGTCGATCATGCCCAGCACGCAGTTCGGCGCGTGCGGCAGGCGCGCGATGCGGCGCATCTCGAGGATCTCCCGCACGCTCTCGATCGGCAGGGCGAAGACGTCCTCGCCGACGCCCAGCGTCACGAACTGGTTCACGGTCGCCATGGTGAGCTCCTGCGGGCCACGTTCACGAGCGCCGGAACTGTGCGTCTTCGGCGTCTTCACCGCCGAGGTCGTACACGAAGCCGCCATTCGCCACCGCGCGGCCGGCCGGAGCGCGGGCGCGCTTGGGGGCGGGCTTCTCGGCCGTCTTCGGCCGGGACGCGGCCGGGAAGTTGGCCTCGACCCGCTGCTGCAGCGCGCGCACCGGCTGGTCGGCGGGCGCGGTCGCGGGCGCAGTGTCGTCCAGGCGGAAGAACGCGATGGTGGACTGGAGCTGCTCGGCCTGGGCCGACAGTTCCTCGGACGTGGCCGAGACCTGCTCGGAGGCGGCGGCGTTCTGCTGCGTCACCTTGTCGAGCTGCTGGATGGCCTGATTGATCTGCGTGGCGCCGACATCCTGCTCGCGGCAGGCGGCCGTGATTTCCTCAACGAGTTCGGCCGTGCGGCGGATATCGGGCACCAGCTTGGCCAGCATGGAGCCGGCCTCGCGGGCGGACTTCACGGTGCTGGACGACAGCGAGCCGATTTCAGCCGCGGCCGCCTGGCTGCGCTCTGCGAGCTTGCGCACCTCGGAGGCCACCACCGCGAAGCCCTTGCCGTGCTCGCCCGCACGGGCCGCCTCGACGGCCGCGTTCAGGGCGAGGAGATCGGTCTGGCGGGCGATCTCCTGCACGATGGTGATCTTCTCGGCGATGGTCTGCATGGCCTCCACGGCCGTGCCCACCGCGACGCCGCTGGCTTCGGCGTCCTTGGCGGACTGGCGGGCGATCTTCTCGGTCTGGCTCGCGTTTTCGGCGTTCTGCTTCACGTTGGCGGCCATCTGCTCCATGGAGGCGGACGCCTCCTCGGTGGAGGAGGCCTGTTCGGTGGCGCCCTGCGACAGCTGCTCGGCGCTGGACGACAGCTCCTGGCTGCCGCCAGCGACGTTGCGGACGGCCGTGATGGTGTCCGACACCACGGTCCGCAGGCGCTCCACCATCTGCTCCAGCGCGATGCCGAGCGAGTCCACCTCCGAGCGAGGCTTCGGCTGAACGGTGAGGTCGCCGGCCGCGATGCGGGCTGCGACGCCGGCGGCGTCCTGAAGGCCGTCGCACATGGTGTTCATGGCCGCGCCAAGGTCGCCGAACTCATCTTGCGACGTGATGGCGATGCGCTGGCTCAGGTCGCCGCGCGCGATGGTGGCGGCCATCTCGACCGAGCGGCGCACGCCGCGGTTGACCAGGAAGGAGAGCGTGAAGGCGGCCGACAGCCCGACCAGCAGCGAAGCCAGCGCCAGGAGGCCGAGCTGCAGCTGCGCGCTGCGGAACTGTTCCACCGACGCTACCGAGGTCTGCTCGAAGACCGCGTCGAGGAGCTTCAGATAGTGCTCGATCCGGTCGACCGTGGTCTCGGCGGCCTGCTTGCCTTCGGTGTTGGAAAGCTCGAGCGCCTCGGTGGTCTTGCGTCCGAGATCGAGTTTCGCCAGGTCGAAGATGCGGTCCTGTATGGCGACGTGGCGCGCGAAATCGCCTTTCAGATCCTCCAGCGCCTTCTTGCCGGCCTCCGTGGTGGCGAGCGCGCTGAGCTGGTCGCGAAGCCGCATGGTGTTCGCGCGCAGCTCGCCGATGCGCTTTTGGGTGGCCACGATGGCAGCCTCGTCGGTGGCCAGCAGGATTTCCTTCTCGGCCTGCACGTCACGCAGGATGCTGGCGAGCAGGTCGCCGCCGATGTCGGTGCGCTTGGCCACGCTGTGGATGGCGTAGTCGAGGCTGGCGTTGGTTTCGGCAAGCTTCAGGTAGCTCACCCAGGCGGTGGTGGCCGAAAGGCCGATCACGACGGTGAAAGCCAAGCCGAGCTTGGCGCGAACGGTGAAGCGCATGACGAGTAGTCCCCCAGGCGCCCGGCGAGCCGGGCTCAGTCAGTTCAGGATGGTGGTGAAGTTGGGAACGACGACGAAGTCGCCTTTCCAGAGGGCGATGCCGGCCACCATCTCGGCGGGCCAGCTCATGCCGACGCGCGGCGTCGCGTCGGGCGAAGGAATTTCGATTTCGGTGACCTCGTAGACCTTGTCGGCCACGATCCCGGCCACCATCGGGGAGGGGTCTCCGTCGATGGCGATCTCCAGGACCACGAACCGCGTATCGGCGGTGGCTGCGGAGGCCGTCATGCCGAAGCGGACGCGCAGGTCGGCCAGCGGGATCACGGAGCCGCGCACATTAATGACGCCCGGCGCGAAATCGCGTGCGCCCGGCACCCGCGTGACCGGCACGGGATCCAGGATCTCGCGTACCGCGGCGGCGTCGACGGCGAAAAGCTCGTCGCCAAGCCCCAGCATGACGACGCGCTTGGTGGATTGGCCTGCAACAAACGCCATCATGCCGCCTCCCTGTCGCCGTGAGCAGGCCGGGCCCGGCCGCCGACCAATTGGCCGACATCGAGGATCAGCGCCGGCAGGCCGTCGCCCATGATGGTGGCGCCCGAGAAGGCCTCCACATCCGCGTGGAGGCGCGACAGCGACTTGATGACCGTCTGGTGGTGGCCGAGGATCTGGTCGACCACGAGGCCGACGCGGTTCTGGCCCGCCGCCACCACGACCACCTTCTGGTGCTCGCCCGGCGCGCCGGTTTCGCCAAAGGCGTCCCGCAGCCGCAGGAACGGCACGAGCGCGCCGCGCACGTTGAGGAAGGACCGGCCGGCCGAGCGCTGGTCGTCGCGCCGGTCGAGCTCGATGCACTCCTCCACGGCCGAAAGCGGGATGACGTAGCGGCCGTTCGCAACCCGCACCAGCAGGCCCTCGATGATCGCCAGCGTCAGCGGCAGGCGCAGCGTGAAGGTGGAGCCCTGGCCGGGCGTGGACGTCACGTCGATGTGGCCGCGCATGGCCTCGATGGTCTGCTTCACCACGTCCATGCCCACGCCCCGGCCCGACAGGGCGGAGATCTCGCGGGCGGTGGAGAAGCCGGGCGCGAACAGCAGCTGCACCAGCTCGCTCTCGCTGGCGGGCGCGCCGGGCGCCAGCAGCCCCTGTTCCTCGGCCTTGGCGCGGATGCGCGCCAGATCGAGCCCGCGCCCGTCGTCGCGCACCGACACGTGCACCTCGGCGCCGATATGCCGGGCCGAGAGCCTGATCAGGCCGGTCTCGCCCTTGCCGGCTGCAAGCCGGACCTCGGGCGTTTCCAGCCCGTGGTCCACGGCGTTGCGAATGACGTGCACGAGCGGGTCGGCGAGGCGCTCGATCATGGTTTTGTCGAGCTCGGTTTCCTCCCCCGAGGTCACGAATTCCAGCGGCTTGCCGAGCTCGCCGGAGAGGTCATGCACGAGGCGCCGGAAGCGCGCGAAGAGCGTGCCGATCGGCATCATCCGCAGCCCCATCGCGGTGTCGCGAAGGCCGGCCGACAGACGCTCGATTTCCTCCGCCACCGCCTGCAGGGCCGGCTCTCGCCGGTTGTGCGCGAGCTGCGAGAGGCGGGCCTGCGCGATCACCAGTTCGCCGACCCGGTCCATCAGACGGTCGAGCCGCTCGGCCTGGACCCGCACGGTGGAGCCGCGATCATCGGCGCGTGTCGACGCCTCGGTGGCGGCCGTTACGACAGGTTGGGGCCCGGCAGCAGGTTCGGACTGCGCGGCGGCGCGCGTGGGCGCGGCGGCGACGTCCGAGGTCGCGGGGGAGTCTTCGTGCTCGGCGATGTCCAGCTCCATGTCGTCGATCACGAACATGAAGACGTCCTCGATGGCCGAGCGCGGCTTGTCGGTGGTCAGGTCGACACGCCAGCCGACATGGCACTCGGCGACGTCGAGTTCGCCCAGCGGCGGCAGCCGATCCAGCAAGGGCTCCACCACGCAGTCGCCGAGGCCGCGCAGTTCGTCGAGTAGAAGCAGCGGGTTGGTCCCGTTCACGGTGACGTAGGGCGCGAACCGCAGCGTCATGCGATAGCGCCTGGTCGGCTGGGCGGCCGTCGGAGTCGGCGTAACCGAAGCAGCGTCCGGCGAGGGCTGGCCGAGCAATTCACGCAGGTCGCTCAGGATGGCGTCGCCGAACACCGGGTCGGTGCTGGCGGCGTTCTCGATCAACGCGCGGATGTGATCCTTCCCGGCCAGCGCGACCTCGATCAGGCGGGGGCTCGGCTGCGCGCCGGACTTGCGGAGCAGGTCGAACGCGGTCTCGAAGTCGTGCGTGAACGCCGCCACGTCGGTGAACCCGAACATGGCGCCCGAGCCCTTGATGGTGTGCATGGCCCGGAAAGCCGCGTCGATCAGGTCGCGCGCAGCCGGGTTGGCATGGAGGTCGAGCAATGTCTGCTCGAGCTCCTCGAGCAGATCGGCGGCCTCCTGCCGAAACGTCGCGATGGGGTCCAGTTCCTCCATGGCGTCAGGCGCCCAGGAACTTGGACGCGATGGCGAGCAGCTGTTCTTTCTGGAACGGCTTGGTCATCCACCCGGTCGCGCCGGCCGCCTTGGCCTGCTGCTTGATCGCGCCGTCGGACTCCGTCGTGAGGAAGATGATCGGCACGCCGCGATAGTTCGGCAACCCGCGCAGCTCGCGGATCAGCGACAGCCCGTCCATGACCGGCATGTTGAGGTCGGTCACCACCAGGTCGAACGCCTGCGTGCGCGCCTTGGCGAGGCCCTGCGAACCGTCGCCGGCTTCCTCGACCTTGAAGCCGGCCTGGGTCAGCACCAGCCGCACCATCTGGCGAATGCTGGGTGAATCGTCCACCGTGAGGATGGTTTTCATGGTCGCCTCCTAGTTGCGCGAGAGGCTGGTCGTCGCCAGCGCGGCGATGTCGAAGCCGGCGCTTGCGAAGCTCCGCTGGACGACCGGGGCAGGCTCGTGCGCGATACGGATCTGCACGCCGGCGGCGTCTGACTGCTGGAGGGCGGCCAGCATCACCTGCACGGCGCCGAACGTCATCTGGGTCACGCGCGAGGCGTCCAGCTCGACGTCCCGGCCGGCCAGAAACGCCTCCGCGAGGGACAGCCGCAACGCCTCCGCGGCGTCGAGATCCATCAAAGAATCAAGTGGTACGATTTCGCAGCGCATTGTTTGCAGGCCCCAGACTTGCAACCTTAGGTTGATAGTTGTCATGGGCTTCATTCCATTAAAAACGCTGAAAATGGGTCCGTAAAATTTGAAACGACCCGACGAATTTCGGCTGTGCTGAACGATTGGTTACGCTGGCCGGCGAGCGAAAACGCCTGAGCGCGGCGGGGTCTCGCCACGCCACGGCGCGTGATAGACCGGAGGTCTTCAGGCGAAGCGTTCGCCGGAATCTCTCAGGTCTCTCGACGGCGCGGCCATTAGGGTGAAAAGGTAGCGTCGGCTCCGTCGCCGGGCGCTCCCGGTGAACGCGCAATCCTGCAACGCGGCGGCTTTGGCGCAGCGTTGCGCAGCCTTCCCGGAACACGCGATCATGCCGAAAATCTTTATTCTGAACGGTCCCAACCTGAACCTGTTGGGAGAGCGGGAGCCCGAAATCTACGGCTCCACGACGCTCGACGAGATTCGCCAGTGGTGCGAGGCCGACGCCCGGGAGCTCGGGATCGAGATCGACTTTCGCCAGTCGAACTTTGAAGGCGAGATCATCGAGGCGATCCACGCGGCCCGGAAGCAGGCGGCCGGCATCATCATCAATCCGGCGGCCTACACGTTCACGTCCATCGCGATCCTCGACGCGCTGAAGATGTTCGACGGCCCGAAGATCGAGCTGCACCTGTCGAACGTGCACAAGCGCGAGGAGATCTACCATAAGTCGCTGGTGTCCCGGACCGCGACGGCCGTGATGGCCGGGTTCGGCGCCCTGGGCTACCGGCTGGCCCTGCGCGCCATGGCGGAGATGACCCGATGACCCGGCTGGCCCTTGTCGGGGCCGGCCTCATCGGGCAGGAGCACGCCACGCTGATCGCAGGCCATACGGGCGCCACGCTGGCGGCGATCTGCGACCCGGCCCCCACGGCCGTCGCAACTGCGGAGCGCCTGGGCGTGCCCCTGCATGCCGACCTCGCCGCGATGTTGGATCACAGCAGGCCCGACGGCGTGATCGTGGCGTCCCCCAACCAGATGCATCGCTCGGCCGCGATCGCGTGCATTGAGCGCGGCATCCCGTGCCTCGTCGAAAAGCCGCTCGCCGACACCGTCGAGGCGGCGTTCGCGATCGTGCAGGCGTCCGAGCAGTCGGGCGTCCCGGTGCTCGTCGGGCACCAGCGCCGGCACAGCCCGGACATCCGGGCCGCCAAGCGGACGATCGAGGAGGGGGCGCTCGGCCCGCTGGTGGCCGTGAGCGGCATGACGCTGTTCGACAAGCCGGACCGCTATTTCGTCGACTGGCGCAAGCAGGCCGGCGGCGGCGTGCTGCTGATCAACCTCATCCACGACATCGACGTGCTGCGCTGGCTCGTGGGCGAGATCGACAGCGTCCAGGCGTTCACCTCCTCGGCTGTCCGCGGCTTCGAGGTGGAGGACACCGCCAGCCTGGCGATCCGCTTCCGCAACGGCGCGCTCGGAAGTTTCGTGATCTCGGATGCGGCCGTGAGCCCCTGGGCCTGGGAGTACACCTCCGGGCAGGCGCTCTACCATCCGACGCAGCCCGGCGCCGCGCTGTTCCTGGCGGGCCGCAAGGGGTCGCTGTCGATATCGGACCTTTATCTGTGGCGTCACGCCGACCCTGACGGCGACTGGCAGGACCCGCTGGTCCGCGAGCACCGGCCGGTGGAGCGTTCGCTGACCTATGTGAACCAGCTCGATCACTTCCTGGACGTGGTGAAAGGCGCAGCCGCGCCGCTCATCTCGGCGCGCGACGGCATGATGACGCTGGCGGCGACGCTGGCCATCGCCCGCGCCGGACGGGAGAACCGTGCGGTGGCGATCGGCGAGATGCTGGCGGATGCCGGGGTCACGGCATGATGGCGCGTCAGCCGGCTTGAAAGTCATTCACCCGGCTTGCAGGTCGCCCAGCTCGGGATAACGCGACCGGATGGCCGCGATGTCCTTGGCCATCTCGGCCGCGATCCAGTGATGGATCTCGTGAAGAACCGCGCGCTTGTCGCTGGTTCCGATCACGAATTCGCAGCGCCGCCCGGTTCGGATGACGGCCCGTGCGGCGGGGACGAGCTTGCCCTGCGCGAGCAGCAGCGAAACCGTGTTCAGCCAACCCAGCGCGATTCCCTGGCCGACCAGCGCGGCCTGCACGACCAGCGAGTAGTCCGCCAACGATAGCTGCTCGGCCTCGGAACGGCCCGAGCCGGGCGAGAAGATCGCGCCCCAATCTGGCTGCGCCTCTCGCAAGGTGATCATGCGCAGGGACTGTTCGACCTCCGGGCCGTCCACGCCCTCGCGGGCGAAATGCGGGGCGCAGACCGGAATCAGCAGCTCCTCCATGAGGGGCAGGACGGCGTGGTCGTCGTCGGCCACGTGATCGTACCGCATGGCGAGATCGATGCCGTCCACCGGGCCCCGCATCGGCCCGGACATGAGCTGCAGCTGGATCTCCTGGCCGGGGAAGCGCTCGTGAAAGGCGCCGAGGCGCGGCATGAGCCAGTGCGTCGCGAAGGCGGACGAAACCGACAGCAGGATCGGCTTGCGGCCGGCGTTTCTCGGGCGCGCGATCTTGGCCAGCGCCCGCTCAATCTCGCCGAAACCCTTGGTGACGGCCGCGAAGAGCTCGGCGCCATCCGCCGTGAGCTGGACGCCGCGGGGCGTGCGATCGAAGAGCTGCGCTCCGAGTTGCGCCTCCACGCGGCCGATCGTGCGGCTCACGGCCGGCCCGGTGACGCCGAGTTCGGCGGCGGCGCCCGCGAAGGTGCCGCACCTGACCGCGGCCTCGAAGGCCACGAGCCCGTTCAGGGATGGAAGGAGACGGCGCAGCGGCGGCATTACATCATGTAACTCCCGGGTGAGTATTAGTCGGATTGCGGAGCATCCGCGCAAGCGGCACTTTCGCGGCATCGCAACCGTGGCCTGCCGCCACAGGAGCTCCGCCCATGTCCTCCGCCGCCACCATGTCCTTCGCCGACTTCAAGGTCCTGACCTTCGACATCATCGGAACCTGCATCGACTTCGAGAAGGGCATCCTCGATGGATTCCGGGCGATCGGCGGATCCGCGGCCGCAAGCCTCGCCGATGACGCCATCTTCGGGCCCTACCTCACCGCGCGGGCGAAATACCCGGGCCGGTCCAGCGTGGTGATGCGCGACGTGTATCGCGACGCCGCCCGGGAGCTTGGCCTGCCGCATGACGACGCGGCGGCCGACGCCTTCATGCGCCACTTCTTCCAGTTCCCGGCATTTCCGGATTCAGCCGATGCGCTGAAGCGGCTGCGTCGCCGGTTCCGCCTCGTCGCGATGACGAACTTCGACCGCGTGGCCTACAGCGCCAGCGCCAACACGCTGGGGCTGCCGTTTCACGACAGCGTCACCGTGGATGACGCGCAGTATCCCAAGCCCGACCCGCGCTTCTTCTCGTATAATCTTGGCCGCCAGTCGGCCTTCGGCTATCGGCAGGAGGACATCCTCCACGTGGCGCAGAGCCAGTATCACGACATCGGGGTCGCCCGGGAGCTCGGCTACAAGGTCTGCTGGATCGAGCGCCGGCAGGGGCAGAAGGGTTTTGGCGGCACGCCCGAGCCCAGGCAGGTCACCAAGCCCGACTTCCACTTCGCCAGCCTCGGCGAACTCGCGGACGCTGTGGAGCGGGAGTTCGGCCGCTGAGCCGCAGGGCGGCGGTCAGCGGCTCTCGATATTGGAGACGTGATTGAGGGCGATCACCCAGCGGCCCTCGCGCTTGCGCATCAGGCGGGTGTTGACGCCCGTCTGGTTGCCGGCCGGCCGCACCAGCGCGTAGTCGCTGATCAACTGGGCGGCGTCCGGCGCCAGCATCTCGATGCGGATGTTCGAGAAGGCGAGGCGGCCCTGCGAGCCCGGCGAGCCCCCGTAATCGGCGACATAGTGGTCCAGCGTGCCCTGCCAGTCCTTCTGGATGCGGCCGCGCGAGACAAAGATGACGTCCGGGTTGGCGAAGCCTTCCATGTAGCCGGGCATGTCGCCGCGATTCCACGCGTCCTGCATGGCGGCGATCACGGCGCGGATGGCGGCTTCCTCGTCGGCGTTGGTCATCGTGCGGTCGTGCCTTTCGGTGCTGGGTACGCGTAGACCACACGTCCGGGGCCCTGCACGCAAGAGCCGTCGATTTCGCGCCGTGCTGGTCTGGGTTGCGCTAAAGCGATTGACCTCGAGACCCTCCGTTGAAATACGCATGGGTTGCGAGAGACGTCTTCGCATTCAGCAACTTGGAAGTTCCATGACGTTCACGACCCGACCTGAACTGCGGGGCACCTTCGGGGCCGTCTCGTCGACCCATTGGCTCGCCGCCACGGTCGGCATGGCGGTTCTCGAAAAGGGCCACACGGCGTTCGATGCGGCCGTGGCGGCCGGCTTCGTGCTGCAGGTGGTGGAGCCGCACCTGAACGGGCCGGGCGGCGAAGTCCCCATCATCGTGACGCCCGCTGGCGCGGACGCGCCTGTCGTGATCAGCGGGCAGGGGCCGTCGCCGGCGGCCGCCACGGTGGCGCATTTCCGTTCGCTCGGGCTCGACATCATTCCAGGCACAGGGCTGCTGCCGGCCTGCATCCCGGGCGCGTTCGGGGCCTGGCTGACGCTGCTGCGCGACTACGGCACGGCCGACCTCGAAGACGTGCTCGCGCCGGCCATCTCGTACGCCCGCACCGGCCATCCGCTGGTGCCGCGCATCGCCAACACGATCGCGCAGATGCGCGAGCTCTTCACCACGCATTGGCCGAGCTCGGCCGAGATCTACCTGCCGGGCGGCGTTGCCCCGCAGGCGGGGCGGCTGTTCCGCAACCCGCACATCGCCGCCCTGTACGGCGAGATCCTGGAGCGGACGCGCGGCGTCGGCGGTCGCGAGGCGCGCATACAGGCGGCGCTCGACTTCTGGTACCGGGGCCCGATCGCGGAACAGATCGAGGAGTTCTGCGCCACAGAGGAGGTGTGGGACGTCTCGGGCCGCCGCCACAAGGGCCTCATCACCGCGCAGGACATGGCGGACTATCAGCCGCTGGTCGAGAAGCCGGTTTCGGTCGCTTATGGCGACTACGAAGTCTTCAAGTGCGGGGCATGGTCCCAGGGGCCGGTGCTGCTGCAGATGCTGCAGATCCTGAAAGGGACCGACATCGCCGAGTTGGACCCGACCGGCCCGGACTTCGTGCACCTCGTGGCCGAGACCGCCAAGCTCGCCATGGCGGATCGCGAGTGCTGGTATGGCGACAGCCCTGACGTTCCGCTCGAGGCGCTGCTTTCTTCGGGCTACGCGGATGAGCGCCGCGCCCTGATCGGCGCCGAGGCCTCGACCGAATTCCGCCCCGGCTCGCCGGACGGACGCGCGCCTGTGTGGCCGCCGTTGCGGCCGGTCGGGACCATCCCGCAGCCCGGCGTCGGCGGCGGCGAGCCCACGGTGGCGCGGCAGGTCGCGCCCGCGATCGACCGGCAGGGCGAGGCCGCCCTGACGCCGGAAGGCGCGCAGCGCGGCGACACCGTGCAGGTGAGCGCGGTGGACCGCTGGGGCAACATGGTTTCGGCGACGCCGTCCGGCGGGTGGTTCCAGTCGAGCCCGGTGATCCCGGGGCTTGGCTTCAGCCTCACCACCCGCGGCCAGATGTTCTGGCTGGAGGAGGGGCTGCCCTCCAGCCTCAGGCCTTCGGTGCGCCCGCGCACCACGCTGACGCCCTCCACGGCCTTCCGCGACGGCAAGCCCTACATGGCTTTCGGCACGCCGGGCGGCGACCAGCAGGACCAGTGGCAGCTCATCATGCTGCTGCGCCACGTCCACGGCGGCATGAACCTGCAGGAGGCGATCGACGCCCCCGCGTTCCACACGGATCACCTGCCGAGCTCGTTCTGGCCGCGCGAGACGAGCCTCGGCTCGCTGACGCTGGAATCGCGCTACCCGCAGGACGTGCAGGACGATCTCGTCAGGCGCGGCCACCGGATCACGCTCAACGATCCGTGGTCCGAGGGCCGGCTCGCCGCCGTGGCGCGCGAGATGGACGGCGACGTCCAGCTGGTGAAAGCGGGCGCAAATCCGCGCGGCGTGCAAGGCTACGCGGTCGCGCGATGACGCTCATGAAGAACAAGCCCAACAGGAGAGGGACGTCGATGAAACCGATCTATCTCGCGCTCGCGGCCAGCCTGGCGCTCGGCAGCCTGTCCGCCGCCCCGGCGGCGGCGCAGAACACGCTGCGCATCGGCCTGCAGGACGATCCCGACACGCTGGACCCGGTGTCCAACTGGAGCTTCGTCGGCCGCCACGTGCTGCAGTCGCTGTGCGACAAGATCGTCGACATCGACGAGAACGGCCAGATCATCCCCATGCTGGCGGCGAGCTGGGAGTGGAACGCCGACAGCACGGCGCTCACCCTGAAGCTGCGGCCCGACGCGGTGTTCCACGACGGAACCAAGGTCGACGCAGCGGCGATCAAGTACAATCTCGACCGTGAGCTGACGATCAAGATCTCCCGCCGCAAGGCCGAGATCAGCGCCATCGCGTCGGTCGACGTGGTCGATCCGCTCACAGTGAAAATCAACCTGAAGGAGCCGTCCGTGCCGCTGCTGGCGGCGCTGAGCGACCGCGCCGGCATGATGATCAGCCCCAAGGCCGGCGAAGCCCTTGGCGAGAAGTTCACGGACGCGCCGGTCTGCTCCGGCCCCTACAAGTTCGTGGAGCGCGTCACGCAGGACCGCATCGTCCTGGACAAGTTCCCGCAATACTACGCGGCCGACAAGTTCAGCTTCGACCGGCTGATCTATCGCGGCATGCCGGACTCCAACGTCCGCCTGCTCAACCTGCGCTCCGGCCAGCTCGACCTCATCGAGCGCATGGCGGCCACGGACGTCAAGGCCGTGAAGGCCGACAAGGGCTTCACGGTCGTGCCCGTGGTGGGCCTCGGCTATTACGGCATCACGTTCGACATCAACGGCGAGGGCGCGGACCTCGACGCCGGCAAGAAGGACCTCGTCCGGCAGGCCTTCAGCCTGGCGATCGACCGCGAGGCGATCAGCAACGTGGTGTTCGACGGGCAGGCCAGCATCGGCAACCAGCCGTTCCCGCCGACGAGCCCCTATTACGACAAGAAGTTCCCTGTGCCGCCGCGCGACGTGGCTGCCGCGAAGAAGAAGATGGCCGAGGCCGGCGTCAAGTCGGTGAACCTGGAGCTGCTGGTGCCCACCGACGCGGAGCGCCAGCAGGTCGCCCAGCTCGTTCAGGCCATGGTGGCCGAGGTCGGCATCACGATGACGATCAAGCCAACCGAGCTGATGACGCTGCTCGACATCGCCCGGCAGGGCAAGTTCGAGGCGCATCTGGTGGGCTGGAGCGGGCGCGTCGACCCGGACCTGAACATCACCCCGATGCTGGCCTGCGGCGCCTCGGGCAACGACGCCAAGTACTGCAACAAGGAGCTCGACGGCATCCTCACCAAGGCGCGTTCCATCGGCGACGCCAACGCCCGCAAGGTCGAGTACGACAAGGCGAACGCGATCCTGCAGAAGGACCTGCCGATCGTGTACCTCTACCATTCGCAGTGGATCTTCGCGCACAACGCCAAAATCACCGGCATGAAGCCCGCCCCGGACGGCATCATCCGCCTCTCCGGCGTGAAGCGGACGAACTGAGGTTGCGCCCCGGCCGATGAGCATGTCGACAGCCCCGACCGAGACCTCTCCGACCCGCGCCACGCGGGCCGGCGAGGACGCGCCCACGGTTCTTGACGTCCGCGACCTGCGCGTCACGTTCTCGAATGACGGGCGCACCGTCACGGCCGTGGACGGCGTCAGCTTCACGGTGAAGAAGGGCCGCACGCTCGCCATCGTGGGCGAGTCCGGCAGCGGCAAGAGCGTCACCTCGCTGGCGATCATGCGCCTCCTGCCGGAGCATTCGGCCCGGATCTCCGGGTCGGTCGCGTTCGAGGGCCGCGAGCTTCTCGCCGAGCCCAAGAGCGCGATGCGCGACCTGCGTGGCGACCGGATGGCGATGATCTTCCAGGAGCCGATGACCTCGCTGAACCCGTCCTACACGGTCGGCGAGCAGATCAACGAGGTCATCCTACGCCACCGCCCCTTCACCAAGGCGCAGGCGACCGAGCACGGGATCGCGATGCTGCGGCTCGTGCGCATTCCGTCGCCCGAGCAGCGCTACGGGCAATATCCGCACAACCTCTCTGGCGGCATGCGCCAGCGCGTGATGATCGCGATGGCGCTGGCCTGCGACCCCGAACTGCTGATTGCCGACGAACCCACCACCGCGCTGGACGTCACCATCCAGGCGCAGGTGCTGGACCTGATGCGCGAGCTGCAGGGCAAGACCGGCGCGGCCATCATCCTGATCACGCACGACCTCGGCGTGGTGGCGGAAGCCAGCGACGACGTGATCGTGATGTATGCCGGGCAGGTGGTGGAGCAGTGCTCGGTGGAGGACCTCTTCACCTTCCCGCAGCATCCCTACACGGTGGGGCTGCTCGGCTCACTGCCCCGCATGGACGAGAAGCGCGAGCGGCTGGTGGCCATCACCGGCACGGTGCCGGACATGGCCCATCCGCCGTCCGGCTGCCGCTTTCAGGCGCGCTGCCCCTTCCGCATCGAGAAATGCGCCGAGACGCCGGCGCTTACCGAAATCACCGCCGGCCATTTCAGCCGCTGCTGGCGCGCGCCGCTGGAGACCTTGGTTCCGTGAACGCAACCGCCGCCTCACCCCCGGGGCCGATCATCGAGGTCCGCGACGTCGCCAAGAGCTTCGTGGTGAAGCGCAGCGTGCTGGGCCGCCCGCTGGCGCGGCTCGGCGCGGTGGACGGCGTGTCGCTGGCGCTCATGCCGGGCGAAACGCTCGCGATCGTGGGCGAGTCCGGCTGCGGCAAGTCCACGCTCGGCCGGCTGATGATGCGCCTCCTGGAGCCCAGCGCCGGCCAGGTGCTGATCGCCGGGCGCGACGTCACCCGCATGAGCCACGGCGCCATGCGCGAACAGCGCCGGCACGTGCAGCTCATTTTCCAGGACCCCTACGCGTCGCTCAACCCGCGCATGACCATCGGGCAGACCATCGCCGAGCCGCTGATGCTGCAAAACATCGTGCCGGCGAACGGGCGGGCGAGGCGCGTGGCCGAACTGCTCGAAATGGTGGGCCTGCGGCCCGAGCTGGCGAGCCGCTACCCGCACGAGTTCTCGGGCGGCCAGCGCCAGCGCGTCGTGATCGCGCGGGCGCTCGCGCCGGAGCCGGACGCCATCATCTGCGACGAGGCTGTGTCGGCGCTCGACGTCTCGATCCAGGCGCAGATCCTGAACCTGCTGAAGGACCTGCAGGCGAGGCTCGGCCTCGCCTATGTGTTCATCTCGCATGATCTCGGCGTCGTGAAGCACATCGCCGACCGGGTCGCGGTGATGTATCTCGGCAAGATCGTCGAGATCGGCACGGCCGAGGAGATCTTCAGCGCCCCGCGCCACCCCTATACGCGGGCTCTTCTGTCGGCCATCACGGTGGCGGCGCCGCCCAGCCTGCAGCGTGCGCGGGCGGCGCGGCTGCACGGCGACCTGCCGAGCCCGCTGGCCCCGCCGCCCGGCTGCCGCCTCCACACCCGCTGCCCGCATGCGCGGCCGGCCTGCCAGCAGGTGGACATGAGCCTCGACGTCGAGCCTAGCGGCCACGCCAACGCCTGCGCGTTCTGGCGCGAGCTGCCGCCGCAGGACGAGGCTTCGCGCATCCGCGAGCCCCGCAACGCCAAGCTCGAAGAGCTGTTCGGCGCCTTCGAGGCGATGGCGGCCACTTCGGCCGCCGAAACGGCCGCTTCGGCGGCCGCCAAAGCCGCGCCCATGGCGGGAGGCTGACGGATGGGCTCCCTTCTCCTGCGCCGGCTGCTGCAGCTGGTCCCCACCATCGTGATCCTGTCGCTGATCATCTTCTCGCTGCAGCACATGCTGCCGGGCGACCCGGCGCTCGTGCTGGCGGGCGAGAACCCCGACGAGGCGACGCTGGCGGCCATCCGGTCGCAGTACCACCTCGATCAGCCCATCGTGGTGCAGTACCTGTACTGGGTGAAAGGCGTGCTCACCGGCGATCTCGGCGAGTCCATGCGCCACAACCGGCCGGTTCTCGCCCTCATTCTGCTCAAGCTGCCGGTGACGCTGCAGCTCGCCGTGATGGGCATCATCGTCGCGCTGGTGCTCGGCATCGCGGGCGGCGTGATCTCGGCGTTGCGGCAGAACACGCCCGTCGACTACGCGGCCAATATCGTGTCGCTGGCAGGCATCTCGGTGCCGAACTTCTGGCTTGGGATCATGCTGATCCTGTTCTTCTCGGTGCATCTCAACTGGCTTCCGGCCTCGGGCTTCGTCAGCCCGTGGGAGGACTGGCGGATGAACCTCGCCACCACGGTGATGCCGGCCTTTGTGCTCGGCACCGCCATCGCGGGCGTCATCATGCGCCACACTCGCAGCGCCATGCTGCAGGCGCTGGAGAGCGACTATGTGCGCACGGCCCGCGCCAAGGGCCTGAGCGAGTGGGTGGTGGTGTTCAAGCACGCCATGCGCAACGCGCTAACGCCGATCATCACGCTGGGCGCGCTGGAGTTCGGCGCGCTGCTGTCCGGCGCGGTGCTGACCGAGCAGATTTTCACGATCCCGGGTTTCGGCAAGCTGATCGTGGACGCGGTGTTCACCCGCGACTACCCGGTGGTGCAGGGCGTGGTGCTGGTCACGTCGCTGTTCTACATCACCCTGAACCTCCTGGCCGACATCGGCTACATCCTCGTCAACCCGCGTCTGAGGAGCTGACGGTGGGGACTTCGCAAACCCTCGCGACGCCGGCCGCCGCACCCGCCGCCCGGACCGGGCTGTTCCAGAGCCGGCTCTGGCGTCGGCTCGCCCGACGCAAGAGCGCGCTGGTCGGCCTCGCGGTGGTGCTCCTGGTGGTGTTCGTGGCGGCGTTCGCGCCGCTGCTCGCGCCCTATGATCCCATCGCGCAGAGCTGGACGGCGGTGCGCAAGGCGCCGTCGGCCGCGCACTGGCTGGGCACCGACGAGGCGGGGAGGGATCTGCTGTCGCGCATCATCTGGGGCGCACGCGCGTCGCTGATGGCCGGCCTGACGTCGGTCGGCATCGCGATGGCGATCGGCGTTCCGCTCGGGCTCGCGGCCGGCTTCCTGGGCGGCCTCGTGGACGGGCTGATCAGCCGCTTCACGGACGCCATGCTGGCCTGCCCGTTTCTGATCCTCGCCATCGCGTTCGCGGCCTTCTTCGGGCCGAGCCTCTTCAACGCCATGCTGGCGATCGGCATCACGGCGACGCCGCTGTTCATCCGGCTGACGCGCGGCCAGGTGCTGTCCATCAAGGCCGAGGACTACATCGAGGCCGCCAGCGCGGTCGGCAACCCGCAATGGCGCATCGCGGTGCGGCACATCCTGCCCAACATCCTGCCGCAACTGATGGTGCAGGCGACGCTCACCATCGCGTCCGCGATCATCGCGGAGGCCAGCATGAGCTTCCTCGGGCTCGGCCTGCAGCCTCCTGCGCCGTCCTGGGGCTCGATGCTGAACAGCGCCCAGCGCTTTCTCGGTAACGCGCCCTGGATGGCGCTGTGGCCCGGCATCGCCATCTTCGCCACCGTTCTGTCGTTCAACCTGCTCGGCGACGGCCTGCGGGACGCGCTCGATCCGCGTTCGCGGTGAGCAGGCGCGCCGCATGAACGCTTCCCCCGCCGCGGAAACGGACGGCCTCCCGCAGCCCCGGCGCATCTACGCTGTCGGCGCCCTGATGGCCGCCATCGTGCTCGCCGTGCTGGACGGGGCCATCGCCAATGTGGCGCTGCCCACCATCGCGTCCGTGCTGCAGGTCAGCCCGGCCGACGCGATCTGGGTGGTCAGCGGCTACCAGCTCGCCCTCGTGATGGCTCTGCTGCCCTGCGCGGCGCTGGGCGAGAGCCTCGGCTACCGGGTCGTGTTCGTGGCCGGCGTGGTGCTGTTCACGGCCGCATCGGCGCTCTGCACCTTCGCGCCGTCGCTGCCCTGGCTCGTGGCGGCGCGGTTTCTCCAGGGGCTCGGCAGCGCGCCCATCATGGCCCTGATGGCGGCGCTGCTGCGCTTCACCTATCCGCACCGGCTGCTCGGCTCGGCGCTCGGCTGGAACGCGCTCGTGGTCGCGCTGGCCTCGGCCGCCGGGCCTGCCATCGGCGCCGCCATCCTGTCGGTCGCAAGCTGGCCTTGGCTCTTCGCGGTCAACATACCGGTCGGGATCGTGGTGCTTCTGGCCTCGCGGGCTTTGCCGGAAACCAAGGGCACGGGCCGCTCGCTCGATCTCGTCAGCGTCGCGCTGAACGCCGCCGTGTTCGGGCCGCTCGTGATCGGCGTCGACCTGATCACGAGCCGCCCCGGCCTCGCGGCGGGGCTGATCGCGCTCGCGGCGGTGAGCCTCGTGGTGCTGATCCGCCGCGAGATGCCGCGGGAGGCGCCGCTGATCCCGCTCGACCTGCTGCGCGGCGGGCCTTTCCGGATCTCGGTGATCGCGTCCGTCTGCTGCTTTACGGCCCAGATGGTGAGCTATGTGGCGCTGCCCTTCTACCTGCAGCACGGGCTGGGGCAGAACGCCTTCATGACCGGCCTCTACATGACGCCATGGCCGCTCGCCGTCGCGGTGGCCGCGCCGCTGTCGGCCCGGATGTCCAACCGCGTTTCCACGGCGTGGCTGTGCGCCATCGGGGGCGCGACCCTGAGCCTCGGCCTGCTGCTGATCTCGGTATGGCCGCTGCATGCCCAATTGGCGGCGCTGATCCCGTTCACGGTGCTGTGCGGGCTCGGCTTCGGGTTCTTCCAGACGCCCAACAACCGCAACATGCTCCTGTCCGCCCCGCGCGAACGCGCCGGCGCGGCGGGCGGGATGCAGGGCACCGCGCGCCTCGTCGGGCAGACGAGCGGCGCGGTGATCATGGGGCTGCTGTTCACCGTGGCGGCGGCCGAGAGCGCGCCGCGCATCGGCCTGGCGATCGGCGCCGCGCTGGCGCTGGCGGGCGGGCTCGTCAGCCTGCTGCGCGTGGGACGCTGAGCCGCCATCCACCGCTCGTCGCGTCCAGCCAAGCACTAGTCGTTGGCGGCCATGGCGGCTGTGCTAGTTTGGCGCTCTGATCCCGAAGCTTCCGCACCCGGACCTTTCTCGCGCATGCGCTATTCGATCTTCTCCCTGGCCGCGCAGGCCCTGAAGGGCAATCGCGGCTGGGGCCCGGCCTGGCGCGACGCCGCGCCCAAGGCCGAATACGACGTCGTGATCGTGGGCGGCGGCGGGCATGGCCTCGCGACCGCGCATTATCTCGCGAGCCGCCACGGGATCACCAATGTGGCCGTCGTCGAGAAGGGCTATGTCGGCTCCGGCAATGTGGGGCGCAACACCACCATCATCCGCTCCAACTACCTGCTGCCCGGCAACACGCCGTTCTACGAACTGTCGCTGAAGCTCTGGGAGGGGCTGGAGCAGGACATCAACTTCAACGCCATGGTGAGCCAGCGCGGCGTGCTGAACCTCTACCACTCGGATGGCCAGCGCGACGCCTATGCGCGGCGCGGCAACGCCATGCGGCTCGCCGGCGTGGACGGCGAACTGCTCGACCGCGAGCAGGTGCGCGCGATGGCGCCGTTCCTGGATTTCGACAATGGGCGCTTCCCCATCCAGGGCGGGCTTCTCCAGCGGCGCGGCGGCACGGTGCGGCACGACGCGGTGGCGTGGGGTTACGCCCGCGCGGCCGACCGGCGCGGCGTCGACATCATCCAGCATTGCGAGGTGACGGGCATCTCGGTGCAGAACGGCCGGGTGACAGGCGTCGAGACCACGCGCGGCCCGATCCGGGCCAGGAAGGTGGCGCTGGCGGCCGCCGGCAACTCCTCGCGCGTCGCCGCCATGGCGGGGTTGAGGCTGCCGATCGAGAGCCACGTTCTGCAGGCCTTCGTGTCCGAGGGCGTGAAGCCGCTGATCGACACCGTGATCACGTTCGGGGTCGGCCACTTCTACATCAGCCAGTCCGACAAGGGCGGGCTCGTGTTCGGCGGCGACATCGACATGTATAATTCCTACGCCCAGCGCGGAAACCTGCCGACCGTGGAGCACGTGATGGAGGCCGGCATGGCGATGTGGCCCGGCCTCGGCAGGCTGCGCACGCTCCGGCAGTGGGGCGGCGTCATGGACATGACCATGGACGGTTCGCCCATCATCGACCACACGCCCGTGCAGGGGCTCTACCTCAATTGCGGCTGGTGCTATGGCGGGTTCAAGGCGACGCCGGCGTCGGGCTTCTGCTTTGCGCACCTGATCGCCCGCGACGAGCCGCACGAGGTCGCCGCGCAGCTGCGGCTCGATCGCTTCGCCACGGGCCAGCTGATCGATGAATCGGGCGCCGGCGCGCAGCCGAACCTTCACTGAACGGGCAGGGGCCGCGTCCATGAGAATCGCCTGTCCGCACTGCGGGGACCGTGACTCGGGGGAGTTCACCTATCTGGGAGACGCCACCGTGCGCCGTCCCGCCGCCGACGCGCCCGCCGAGGCGATGTTCGATTACGTCTACCTGCGGGACAATCCGGCCGGGCCGCACCGTGAATACTGGCGCCACAGCGCCGGCTGCCACGCCTGGCTGGTGGTGACGCGCGAAACGCGCACCCATGCGATCTCGGACGTCCGGCCCGCCCGGCGGGGAGCGGCCGCATGATCGAGCAGCCGAACCGGGCGCCGCAGGGCGGCCTGATCGACCGGAGCCGGACGCTGCGGTTCCGCTTCGACGGCCGGGACTATGCCGGCCATGCGGGCGACACGCTCGCGTCGGCGCTGCTGGCCAACGGCGTGCGCCTCGTCGGGCGCTCGTTCAAGTACCATCGCCCGCGCGGCTTCCTGTCGGCGGGGCCGGAGGAGCCCAACGGCATCGTCGAGCTGCGCACGGGCGCACGCCGCGAGCCCAACACGCGCGCCACCACGGCCGAGCTTTTCGACGGGCTGGAGGCGCGCAGCCAGAACCGCTGGCCGTCGCTCGCCTTCGACCTCCTGGCCGTGAATGGCCTTGCGGGCCCGCTGTTTAGCGCGGGTTTCTACTACAAGACCTTCATGTGGCCGGCGGCCTTCTGGGAGAAGCTCTACGAGCCGCTGATCCGCCGCGCCGCGGGCCTCGGCCGCGCCGCCGGGGCGCCCGACCCCGACCATTACGAGAAGGCGCACGCGTTTTGCGACGTGCTGGTGATCGGCGCCGGCCCGGCCGGTCTGGCGGCCGCGTTGGCGGCGGGCCGGTCCGGCGCGCGCGTGGTCCTGTGCGAGCAGGATTTTGAATTGGGCGGGCGGCTGCTGTCGGACCGGCGCGAGATCGACGGGCGGCCTGCGGGCGAGTGGCTGCGCGACGCGGTGGCGGAGCTCGAGAGCCTGCCCGACGTCACCATCATGCGGCGCACCACCGTGTACGGCGCCTTCGATGGCGGCACGTTCGGGGCGGTGGAGCGCGTGGCCGACCACTTGCCGGTTCCGCCGCCGCACCAGCCGCGGCAGCGGGCCTGGCGCATCGTCGCCAGACGCAGCGTGCTGGCGGCCGGCTCCATCGAGCGGCCGGTGGTGTTCGCCGGCAACGACACGCCCGGCGTGATGCTGGCCGGCTCGGTTCGCACTTATGTGAACCGCTTCGCGGCGCTGCCGGGGCGTGACGCCGTGGTGTTCGCCACCGCCGGCGAGGCCTGGTCCACCGGCCGCGACCTCGCTGCCGCCGGCGCCCGCGTGTCCGCGCTGGTCGACCCGCGGCCGGAGCCCGATCCGGCGCTCGCCGCGCTGGCGCGGGAGATCGGGGCCACGCTGCATTCGGGCTCCGTGGTGAGCGCCGCATCTGGCGGACGCGCCTTGAGCGCCGTGACGCTCCGGGACGCGCAAGGGCGCGAGCAGGCCGTCGCGTGCGATCTCCTGGCCGTGTCCAATGGCTGGAACCCGACGCTGCATCTCACCTCGCACCAGAACAACAAGCCGGCCTGGAATCCGGCGATCGACGCCTTCGTGCCCGACAAGCTGCCACCCGGCATGAGCGTCGCGGGCGCGGCGGCGGGCGTGTTCGCGCTTGCCGACATCCTCGCCGAAGGCGCGCGGCTCGGCGCTGAGGCGGCCTCCGCCTGCGGGTTCGCCGCACCGGTCGCTCAGGCTCTGGATGCCGATCCCGAGGCGCCCGGTTCCGCCCCGCTCTGGCGCGTGCCGGGCGGCAGGGGCAAGGCTTTCGTGGATTTCCAGAACGACGTCACGGATTCCGACATCGAGCTCTCGGCCCGCGAGGGCTACCGCTCGGTGGAGCACCTGAAGCGCTACACCACGCTCGGCATGGCGACCGACCAGGGCAAGACCTCCAACCTGCCTGGCCTCGCGCTGCTGGCCGAGCAGACCGGGCGGACCATCCCGGAAACCGGGACCACAATCTTCCGCCCGCCCTTCACCCCGATCGCGATCGGCGCGCTGGCCGGCCACCACCGCGGCAAGGATTTCCGGCCGCTGCGGCTCAGCCCCACGCATGAATGGTCGCGCGAGCAGGGCGCGGTGTTCGTCGAGAGCGGGTTGTGGATGCGGGCGCAATACTACCCGCGTCCCGGCGAGGCGGACTGGCTCGAAACCGTGAACCGCGAGGTGCTGGCCGTGCGCGGCGGCGTCGGCATCTGCGACGTCTCCACGCTGGGCAAGATCGACGTGCAGGGCGCGGACGCGGCCGAATTCCTGGAGCGCGTCTACATCAACCATTGGAAGTCGCTGCCCGTCGGCAAGGCGCGCTATGGCGTGATGCTGCGGGAGGACGGCTTCGTCATGGACGACGGCACCACGTCGCGGCTGGGCGAGAGCCACTATCTGCTCACCACCACCACCGCCAACGCGGGCGCGGTGATGCAGCATCTCGAATTCTGCCACGAGGTGCTGTGGCCCGAGCTCGATTTGCGGCTGGTTTCGGTGTCCGAGCAATGGGCCCAGATGGCCGTCGCGGGGCCACGCTCGCGCGACCTGCTGCGGGCCGTGGTGGATGCCGGGCACGATCTCTCGAACGAGGCGACGCCCTATCTGGCCGCCCGCGCCATCACGGTGGGCGGCGGCGTGCCGGCGCGGCTGTTCCGCATCTCCTTCTCGGGCGAGCTCGCCTACGAGATCGCGGTCCCGGCCGGCTACGGCCACGCGCTCGCGACCGCGCTGACCGAGGCCGGCCGGCCGTTCGGCGTCACGCCCTACGGGCTCGAGGCCATGGCGGTGATGCGCATCGAGAAGGGCCACGCGGCCGGCGGTGAGCTCAACGGCCAGACCACCGCGCGCGACCTCGGTCTCGGGCGCATGATGTCATCCAAGAAGGACTATATCGGCCGCGTGATGGCCGGCCGCGAGGCGCTGGTCGCGCCCGAGCGGCCAATCCTGGTCGGGCTGAGGCCTGTCGATCCGGCGCAGCGGCTGCGGGCCGGGGCGCATTTCGTCGCGGTCGACGCCGCCGCCACCATGGCGAACGACCTTGGCCACATGACCTCGGTGGCCTTCTCGCCAAACCTCGGATGCTGGATCGGGCTCGGCCTGCTGGCCGACGGGCAGAAGCGGATCGGCGGGCGCGTGCGGGCCGTGGATCCCGTGCGGAACGGCGACATCGAAGTGGAGGTCTGCAGTCCCGTGTTCATTGATCCGGAAGGGGCGCGCCTCCATGGTTGAGACCGCAATGGCGGGTTGGACCCGGCGCAGCGCCTGGGCCGACGCAGCGCGAGCCGGCCGCATTGGCGCGGAGAACCGCACCGGCGTCGTGGTGGAGCTCCTGGACGGGCTCGGGATCGCGACGCTGATCGTCGCCGATGGCGGCGGGCCGGCTCTGGCCGCCGCCCTTCGCGACCGGCTCGGGATCGCGCCGCCGGCGACGCCGCTGATCCGGCGCTCCGCCAGCCGCGCGCTGGCGTGGGCCGGCCCCGACCGCTGGATGCTGATCACCGACGCGCACGCGGATCTCGCATCCGCCTGCGACGGGCTCGGCGCGCTGGCGGCGGTATCGGACCAGAGCGACGGCTGGGCGGCCCTGCGGGTCAGCGGCCCGAACGTGCGGCGCATGCTCGCCAAGGGCGTCATGCTGGACCTTCATCCCTCCGCCTTCCAGGACGGCGCGGTCGCGCTCACGGCGGTTTCGCACATCAACGTCATGATCTGGCGCGAGGGCGAGACATTCACGCTGCTCGCGCCGCGCAGCATGGCGGGCAGCTTCTGGTCGTGGCTGGCGGCCTCGGCGGCCGAGTTCGGCTGCGACGTTCGGGGCTGAGGCAACCTGCCTCGCCGTCATTGCGAGCCGGAGGCGAAGCAATCCAGTCTAGCGCCCGGTTTTTAGACTGGATTGCTTCGCTGCGCTCGCAATGACGAGAGGGGATGACCTCCTTCGCGCTCTCTCCGTCATGGCCGGGCTCGTCCGGGCCATCCACGCGGAGCCCAAGGACAGTGCGCCACGACGGAACCGCTCGCCCGAACCTTCGTTCGTGAACGGGCGGCAGAGGTCGATGCATGCACATGCCGTTGTGGCTTCAAGCCGGGTTCTGGGGGCTCGTCGGCGGATCGGCGCTGGTCCTGGGCGCGGCGATCGCGTGGTTTACGTCGTTGTCGCAGCGGGCCATCGCGTCCGTGATGGCGATCGGGTCCGGCGTGCTGATCTCGGCCGTCGCGTTCGACCTGATGGACGAGGCCTACCGGCTAGGCGGGTTCGACTCGACATCGCTCGGCTTCCTGGGCGGCGCGGCGATCTACACGGCGGCCAACATCTACATCACGCGGCGGGGCGCGAAGCATCGCAAGCGGTCGGGGCACAACCCGGACGAAAGCCAGGCTGACTCCGGCTCGTCGGGTCTCGCCATCGCGGTCGGGGCGTTGCTGGACGGTATCCCTGAATCGGTGGTGATCGGCGTCGGCCTGCTTGCCGGCAAGGGCGTCAGCCTCGTCACGGTGGCGGCGGTGTTTCTGTCCAACGTGCCGGAGGGTCTCTCCAGCGCGGCCGGCATGCGGCGGGCGGGGCGGGGCGCGGGTTATGTGTTCGGCGTCTGGGGAGGCATCGCGGTCGTGTCCGGCATCGCGGCGATGCTCGGCAACGTGGCGCTGGAAGGGGCCAATCCGGAGATCATCGCGGCCACCACGGCGGTCGCGGCCGGCGCGATCCTGGCCATGCTGGCCGACACCATGATCCCGGAAGCCTTCGAGTCGACCCACGAATTTTCGGGCCTGATCACCGTCGCGGGGTTTCTCCTCGCGTTTATTCTGACGAAACTCGGCGGCTGAGCCGCCGCAACCGGAGGGGCTTTCATGCCGCGCAACGACATCGCCGCCATCATCGGGCTCATCGTGGCGTTCTGGTTCGTGTTCGCAGGGCCGGGCAGGGCGGCCGGGTTGCGCAGCCCGCGCGCCATCGGCGGGGCCGTGCTGTCCTTCGTGGTCGCGTTCGCGATCACGTGGATTTGCCTGCGCGTCGTCGGCTACTGAGCGCCCCGGTCGCTCGCATGCGAGGGGCCTGCTCAACACGCCGTTTACCTTTGCGTCCTAGCGTGTTCGTCGGAACACGAGGGTGCGATGGCGATCGGTCTGGCTGGATTTGCATTTCTGGGCGCTGTGCTGGGGGCCGTGCTCGCCATGATGGCGGGCGGCGCCGGCTGGATCGCGCTCGGCGTTTTCATCGGCGCCAATGCGGCGACGGCCGCGGCTGCGGCCGCTCGGCTCCTGGTGGCGGCGTGGCGGGCTTCGCCGCAGGCTGAATCCCGGCTGGCCTGAAAGCGACGAGATCGCGGCAGCCTCTTGGCTGCCGCACGCATGAACGGCCGCCGCGGTAAGCGGCGACCGCCAGAGGTCGGCTAAGCGTTACTTCTTGGAGCCGCCGGCGCCGCCCGAGCCGCCAGCGCCCGAATTGCCGCCGGCGCCCGAGTTGCCGCCAGCGCCGCCTGAGCCGCCACCGGCTCCGCCCGCACCACCGGAATTGCCACCGGCTCCGCCCGCTCCGCCAGATCCACCTGCGCCGCCGGATCCGCCACCCGCACCGCCCGAGCCGCCGCCCGACGAGCCGGAGCCGCCCGCGCCAGCCGAGCCCTTGCCGCCGGCGCCGCCCTGGCCGGAGCCGCCGCCGGCGCTGCCGGTACCGCCGGATGCGCCAGCGCCGCCCGATGCGCCTTGTCCGCCCGCGTTTCCGGAGCCGCCCGCATTGCCGGCCCCGCCCGATGCGCCCTGTCCGCCGGAGCCGCCCGCGCCGCCTGCGCCCGAGCCGCCGCCTGAATCACCGCCCTTGCCGCCGGCGCCGCCTTGACCCGAGTTCCCTTGACCCGAGCTTCCCTGGCCCGAACCCTTGCCGTTGTTGGAGCCATTGTTGCCCGTGCCCGGGCCGGAGCCGTTGGTGTTGCCGCCGCCATTGCCGGCGTTCGGGCTGTTGCCGTTGCCATTGCCCGGGCCGTCCTTGCCGCCACCCTTCTGGCCGTCGCCGCCCTTGCCTTTGCCGGAGCCGCCCTGGCCCGCACCCTGGCCGTTATCCGAGCCGCTCGCTCCCGTGCCGGGTCCCGAGCCGTTGGTGTTGCCGCCGCCGTTGCCGGCGTTCGGGCCATTGCCGTTGCCGTTGCCGGGGCCATCCTTGCCGCCACCCTTCTGGCCAGGGCCGCCCTGGTGACCGAGGCCGTTCTTGCCCTTGCCGCCGCCGGCCGCCGGGCCCGTGCCGCCGTCGCCGGCTCCTGCGCCAGTTCCGGCGCCCGCACCTGCTCCTGCCCCTGCGCCCGTTCCAGCGCCGACTCCCGCTCCTGCGCCCGCGCCGCCTGTGCCGCCCTCAGAGCCGCCGACGCCCGCGGCGGCTCCCGCGCCGCCCGACCGCGCTGCTGCCTTGCTGACGGAGCCCTGGCCGGCGCCGCCGCTGCGGATGCCGCTTCGCGCAGGGGACGAGCCGAAGGAGATCGGGCCGGCATTGGCGAGCGTGCCGGTGTTCAGCTCATAGAGCTGGCACAGCTGGACGAAGCCGCTCGAGAAAGGATCGCAGGTGTCGGCAGAGGCCGTGGTCGCGGACGCGCCAAGCGCCACGATGAAGAGGCCGATCGGTGTGAGTGCGCGCATCTTTGGGCTCCGAATGTCCCGGAGCGACACTGGTCGCTCGCGTTACAATCGGAGGTTGCAAAGTTCAGGCGCGCGCTTTCTGTCCCATTGTGAAACAGAGAGCGGTGTTCGGGGGTGAGGAAAGATCGGACCGCGACGGCAAAGCCGCTGTCGGCGGTTCTACTAGGCCGGTAACGGCGCAAGCTCTTCGGTGATGACTTCGAACGAGGTCAGGATGTTCGGCCCGAACGTCATCGTCATGGGCACGTCCGCGGCGTCACGGCCATAGGCGACCAGAATACGGCCGATGCGCGGGTCGTTATTGCGCGGGTCGAACACGTGCCAGCGGCCGTCGAGATAGACTTCCATCCAGGCGGCGAAATCCTGCGGCGCATGTGGCGGCGGCAGGCCGACATCGCTGATGTAACCCGTGCAGTAGCGCGCCGGGATGTTGAGGCTGCGGCAGAACGTGATCGCGAGGTGAGCGAAGTCGCGGCACACGCCGATCTGCTCGCGATAGGCCTCCGCGGCCGTGCGCGTCGGGCGCGACTGCGGATAGCTGAAGGTGAGGTGGTTGTGCACATAGTCCACGATCGCCTTGACGCGGGTCCAGCCCGGCTGGGTCTGGCCGAACAACTCCCACGCGACGCCGGACATCACGTCCGTCTCGCAGTAGCGGCTGCCGAGCAGAAACAGCAACGCGTCATGCGGCAGCAGCTGCACCTCGGCTTGCTGGGCGTCCGGTGAAACCTCGTCCCACTGCCCGTCGTCCCGGATGATCCCCCGGATGCTGAGCTTGAACGCCCCGGCGGGCGCAACCATGCGGTTGCACCAATTGCCGAACGTGTCGCGGTAGCCCTCCACGGGAACGGGCGGATCGGTGATCAGGAGGTCGGGCTGCTCGAGATCCGAAACCCGCGACGCGTGCACGTTCAGCATCGCGATCAGCGGCGTCGGCTGCACGAACTCGTATCCCAGGTCACAGCCAACGTGCAGGCGCATGGTGAACTCCTCGGGCGGGGGCGGGGCGCCAGACTTTGCGTCGGCGTCCATCCTCGCGGGTAATGACAGGCAACGCCATGTCGATTGCGTCGAAAGGCCGAACAAAGACCGTTCACCTTGCACAAGCGCGCGCCAGAACGCCCGCCCGGTAACCGGATCGCGACGTTGACGCGCAGGCCTGCGACGGAATGAACAGCGGGCCTTCCGGCCCATCTGGCTCATACTGCGAACGTGGCTGCTGCCTGATCGTTGCACGCAGGGCGGCGGCCAAGCCGGTTCATCACGGAGCACGCCATGGCGTTACGTCCCCAACCCTTGCCGCCCGGCCCCGGCCAGGAGTCGGTCTGGGACTATCCAAGGCCCGCAATTCTGCGCCCGTCCGACCGGCACGTCGTGGTGCGCTTCGGCGGCGGCGTGCTGGCCGATACGCGGCGGGCCTGGCGGGCGCTGGAAACGAGCCATCCGCCCACCTGGTACCTGCCGCCCGAGGACGTGCGGATGGACTGGCTGGTCTCGCTGCCGGGCGTCGGCAGCGTGTGCGAGTGGAAGGGCCCGGCGAGCTATTTCGACATCGTGGTTCCTGCCGGGGAGGGGCGAGCCGGCGCGGTGGCGCGCTCGGCCGCCTGGTGCTATCCGCGGCCCACGCCCGGCTTCGCGCCCATCGCGGGGTTCATCGCGGTGTATCCCGGCCGCATGGACAGCTGCACGATTGACGGAGCCCCCGTGCGGCCTCAGGAGGGCGGCTTCTATGGCGGCTGGATCACGGACGACGTGGTCGGGCCGTTCAAGGGCGGGCCAGGCACGCAGGGGTGGTGACGGGACGCCGGCGCGTCACGTGAACGCGATGCGGGCCGCGGCGCGGCTGAACGCGACGCCGTCGGCCGGCGGGAAGCGGAACGCGACCAGGAAATCGTCGCACCCATAGGAGGGTGACACGGCCCGGATGTCCGCCACCTTGCGGCGGCCTTCCTCGAGGCGTCCGGCCCCCGCGAGGCACAGCGCCGCGATCGCCTGGATGTGCACATGGGCGTTCGGCCTGGCCGCGGCCCGCAGCGCCGCGTCGGCGGCCTGCCCGTAGTCGCCGAGGCGAAACAGCGCCATTGCGCGTGCGCCCAGGAAGCCGAACAGCAGCGGGTCGAACGGGCTGAGCCGGTGCGATTGGTCGGCTGACCGGATCGCGTCCTCGGGGTTCCCGGACTGGCTGTTCACGAAGGCGAGCGAGTAGTGCCCCATGGCGAAGTTGGGGCTGAGCTCGACGGAGGCGTCGAGCGCAGCCGCGGCCTCGCCGTTCTCGCCTTTCAGCCAGAGCGCCCGGCCAAGGGCCCAATGCGCGGTGGGATCGCGGTTGTCCGCGATGATGCTTTCGCCGGCGGCTTCCAGCGCGCGGGCGACCTCGTCCTCGCGGTGCTCGGGCCGCAGCAGGAACGCGTTCTGGAAATGCGTGAAGGAGAGGCCCGCATGGGCGCGCGCGAAGGTGGGGTCGAGCGTCACCGATCGGCGAAACAGCTCCTGCGCGCGGGCATTGTGCGCCGCCGTGAAGCGGAACATGTGCCAGACGCCGCGGTGGAAGCTCTCCCACGCGTCGAGCGACTGGGGGCTCTTCAGCAGCGCCCGGTTGCGCTCGGCCATCTCGATGCCGGCCGTGACGGCGCCGACGATGCTGTCGCCGATCCGCTCCAGCGCGAGCAGCGTCTCGTCGGCCGGGAATTCGAAGCTTTCGGCCCAGATCGCCTCGTCGCGCGAGCAGTCGCTGAGCTCCACCGACACCCGCAGCGCGCCTCCCACCCGCGTGAGTTCGCCGGACGCGAGGTAGTCAACCCCCAGCAGTTCGGCGGCCTCGCGGCCGCGCACGCCTCGTTCGTCCAGGGCGAAGCATGTCCCGCGCGCGATGACGTGGATGCAGCGCAGCTTGGAGATGCGCGTGATCACGTCCTGCACGAGGCCGGCCGCCACCGTGCGCTCGGCCGGCTGCTGCGCCCGGAAGGGCATGATCGCGAGTGCGCGCCGGTGCTCGCCGGCGGCTGCCGGCGCGTCCGCCGGGGCGGCTCCGCCCAGTGAGCCAAGCGCCCGGGCGAGCTCGAGCTTCGAGGAAACGCCCAGCTTCTGGTAGATCGTCGCAACGTGGGTCCGCACCGTCGAGGGCGCGATGAACAGCTTCTCGCCGATCGCTCGATGGCTCGCCCCGTCCGCATAGGCGCGGGCGATTTCAGCCTCACGTCGGCTCAGCGCGTCCATCGCTCTCCGTTCCGACCGTCGTTGCAGGCCCAAACTACATCAATTGCAGGATGCAGAATACTGCACCGGCCCGATGGCGCCGCGCTGTGGCGAAAGGCACGCTTGGGAGGCTTTCACCACAGGAGGTCTTCATGTCGACGCTCACAGCTCCCACTCCGGCGATGACCCCCGCGGCTCCGCCGGTTGACCTTTCGGCCTTGAAGGCGCGGCAGCAGGCGACCTGGGCTTCGGGCGATTACGCGATCGTCGGAACCACCCTGCAGATCGTCGGCGAGACGCTCTGCGAAGCCGTGGACCTGCGCGCCGGCGAGCGCGTGCTGGACGTGGCGGCCGGCAACGGCAACGCCTCGCTGGCGGCGGCGCGCCGCTTCGCGGACGTGACCGCGACCGACTACGTGCCGGCCCTGCTCCAACGCGCCCAGGCCCGCGCGGCTGCGGATGGGCTTGCGCTGCGCGTCGAGACCGCCGACGCCGAGGCGCTGCCGTTCGACGACGCCTCGTTCGATGTCGTCCTGTCCACCTTCGGGGTGATGTTCACGGCCGACCACGCCGCCGCGGCCGCGGAGCTCCTGCGCGTCGTTCGCCCCGGCGGGCGGATCGGCATGGCCAACTGGACGCCCGACGGGTTCATCGGGCGCCTGTTCTCGACGGTCGGCAAGCGCGTCGCGCCGCCGCCCGGGTCGCGCCCGCCGGTGAACTGGGGCCGGGTCGCGTGGCTGGAAGAGCAGTTCGGCGCCGGCGCGGCCGAGATCCGGGCCACGCCCCGGACCTTTGCGTTCCGCTACCGCTCGCCGGCCCATTGGCTGGAGGTGTTCCGCACCTGGTACGGGCCGGTGCTGAAGGCCTTCGGGGCGCTGGACGCGGCCGGCCAGGAGGCGCTGGCGGCCGACATCATGGCGCTGATCGGGACGTTCAACCGCGCCACGGACGGCACGGTGGTGGTGGAGTCCGAGTATCTCGAAGTGGTGATCCGGCGCGCCTGAGCGGTGGCCGCCCTAGCGCGTCGCCGCCTTGGCGATGGCTTCGGCGACGAGTTCGGCCATGCAGACCCGGCGGGAATTGGCGTCGCTGGGCTCTTCCTTGAGCTTCTGGCGCTCGAAATCGAGGAACTGCATGGCCGCGTAGCGCTGGAACAGGTTGAGGCGGGCGCGGTCCGTCACTTCGCGGATCTTGCCGACGATGCGCCAGTAGAGCTGCTCGTGGCGCACGCGGGGCACGAAGGGCGGATCGACCAGGATCAGGTCGATGTTGCGCTCCTTCATCCACTTGGCGGCGTCGGCGAGGCGCTTGCCGAATTCCTCGGCGTCCGTGGACGCGAGCGCGTCGGCGCCGCCGACCTGCCAGATCACGAGGTCGGGCTCCACCCGGGCGGCGGCCGACCGGATGGCGTTGAAGTCGTCCTCCACGAGGCCGGAGGGGGCGCTGTCGTCAACGAACTCGAAGTTCGTGGCCGGCAACCGGCGCGCCAGTTCCTGATGCAGGCGGGCGCGGCGGCGTTCCGGCATGGCCGCGCCGCCGATCTCGGGGCCCAGCACCATGACGCGCACCGGCGTGGCGCGGTCGATCAGGCGCTCGGTGCGCTTCAGGTCGGCCGCCATGGACAGGTAGACGTCCGGCACGCGGCACCGGGGCGAAACCTCGGCCCGCGCGGAAGCGCCGCCGAGCAGCAACGCGGCGGCGAGCGCCGCGGCGGCTAGCGCTGCGCCGAGACCGGCGCGCCGGCTTCCGCGCGCTCGCGTTGCGGCTTCAGACCCGAACGGTTCCATTCCAGAGCCCATGCCAAACCAACCTGCAGCGCGAGGCCCAGGCCGATGATCGCCACGTCGAGGCTGGGGTCGCCGGCGCCGATGATGCGCAGGACCTGCCCGCCGATGGCCAGGATAGTGCCGATCGAGAAAACAACCAAAGAATTGCGGCCCATCCATCCGAGGGGGGCCAGCGCAGGGGCCTGGCGCAGCCAGCGCTCCAGCGGCAGGGCGGTCACCACCCAGGCCAGCGCGAGCACATGCACGAGGCGCGGGACCGAGAGGAGGTGCTTGTCGTCGTCCCACAGGAAGCGCGGCAGGCCGGGCACGCCTTCCGGATAAAACTCCAGCTGCTTCCAGGCTAGGCCGGCGGCCAGATAGGCCACGCAGAGCGGCAGCACCCAGGCGGGGCGGCGGATGGGCCGGCGCTCGACCAGCGCCGCGCCGGCGCACAGGCCGATCACGAACAGCAATTGCCACGCGAAGGGGTTGAAGAACCAGGCGTTCTCCTGCGGGTAGCTCGGCGGAACCGCGCCGAACTGGGCCGCCAAATAGACGCCCGCCGAGAACAGCAGAGCGAGGCGCGGCCTGTGCGCCACCAGGGCGATCAGGGCCGGGGCCATCAGCAGCAGCACCACGTAGAGCGGCAGGATGTTGAGGTAGGACGGTTGCAGACCCAAGGTGGCGATGCCGAGCAGGCTCTCGATCGGGGCGGACGCCACGGTCTCGAAGTTCATGGCCTCGAGGATGCGCGGGTCATGGTAGGAGAGCGCCGCCGCCGCCACGATCGCGCCGCAGACCACCAGCACCACGAGATGCGCGGCGTAGATCTGCACGGCCCGCACCACCATCCGGAACATCTGGCGCGCAGCGTCGCCGGCCCGGAACGGGCGCAGATAGGCCAGCGCGGCGCCCACGCCGGCCAGCAGCACGAACACCTCGGCGGAATCCGAAAGCCCGAAATTCTTGTGCGTCAACCGCTCGAAGATCGTCCCCGGCACGTGGTTGATGAAGATCGTCACCAGCGCGAAGCCGCGCAGGGCGTCGATGGCGAGGAAACGGTCGGGGCTCTGCATCTTCGTGCCTGTCCGGGCGGGCCGTTCGAGGGGGCGACGCGGCTCAACGTATGAGTGCGTGAAAATTGCGTCGGGCTTGCGGCCCGTGCGATCAATTCCTCGTCATAGGGTGGTTACCGATTCCCTAAGGCCCGGCGCTTTGTTCAGCAGGCGTTCAGGTCCGTGTGTTTAAGTCACACTCGGTTAAACGGCTGGGGGCGCAGTTTTGAAGCTCGCGACGACGGTGGTTCTGATGTGCCTGGCGCTCTGCGGAGCGGCCGAGGCCGGGTCGATTCCCTGCGGCGCGCAGAACTTCTCCGATCCGTTGCGGCTCTCCCGCGTGCAGGCCGATCGCGCCGCCGGCTCCCCCCTGCGCGTGCTGGCCATCGGCTCCTCCTCGACGGAGGGCGTCGGCGCGACGTCGCCGCAGTTCAGCTATCCAGCGCAGCTCCAGGCCGAGCTCGCGCGCCGCATCCCGGGCGCGCCTGTCACGGTCGTGAACGCCGGTATCGGCGGCGAGAAGGCCGACGCCACGCTGGCGCGGCTTCGGTCGGCCGTGGCCGATGGCGGCTACGATCTCGTGCTCTGGCAGGTCGGCACCAACGACGCCCTCGCGGGCGGCGACGTCGCCCCGTTCCGCGACATGCTGCGCGACGGCATCGCGACCGTGCGCAGCGCCGGGCTCGGGCTGATGATCATCGACCAACAATATTTCCCCGCCATCAAGGACGGCCGCCGCTACCGCGCCTTCGTGGCCGCCGTGCGCGAAGAGGCCGCCGCCGCGCGCGTGCCTGTGTTTCATCGCCACGACATGATGCAGGCCTGGGTGGACGCCGGCGGCGAGGAGCGCCTCGACGCCGCCCTTGCGCCTGATCGCTTCCACATGAACGACGCCGGCTACGCCTGCCTGGCGCAGAAGCTGGCGGGCGTGATCGCGGACGCCGCGACGACCGCCGGCCCGATGGCCAGCGCCCAGCCGGCTCAGACGGTCCACTAAGGCGTCGCTTCCCTCCGCGTCGCCCGTGACCGGCCCGCGTGGAACCATGCCGCGATCGGGCCATTGAGGCGGGTTCGAGGGAGGACGTCATGGCCAGCAAGGCAAGCTTCACACCTGAGGAATGGGCCCGCGTCGTCGCCAGCCCGATGCTGACCGGCCTCGCAATCACGGCGGCCGAGCCGAGCGGGCTTTGGGGGCTCCTGAAGGAGGCCATGTCCGGCGGCTGGGCGCTGCTGGAAGCCAAGCAGGACGCCAACGCCAACCCGCTCGTGAAGGCGGTGGCGGACGACATCGCGAATTCCGACACGCGGACGGCGGCGCGCGACTGGCTGCAGGCGCAGTTCAAGGGCGCGCAAATGGCCGACTACAAGAACAGGGCGCTTCAGGAGATCCGCTCGGTCGCCCAGATCCTCGACGCCAAGGCCCCGGAGGACGCGCCCGCGTTCAAGGCCTGGCTGAACCACGTCGCCCAGAAGGCGGCGGAAGCCGGCAACGAAGGCGGTTTCCTGGGCTTTGGCGGCGTGAAGGTGAGCGACGCCGAAAAGGCCACCATGGCGGAGATTTCAGCCGCGCTGGCCGGGCCGGGCGCGGCTCCAACGGCGCCGGCGGTATAGCCGAGCCTCCGAACGCCCATCGGTTGGGGCCATCGTCCCCGTCATTGCGAGCGCAGCGAAGCAATCCAGCCTAACGCCAGCCTTTTAGGCTGGATTGCTTCGCCTTCGGGCTCGCAATGACAGCGCAGGGAGGGAAAAGCGCAGGGCCAAACCTCCAACATCCCTCATCCTGAGGAGCAGGCCCGCTTGGGCCTGCGTCTCGAAGGACGAGGGATCCAGCAGGCCGCACGGTCGGGCGCTCTGGAGTCCCTCGTCCTTCGAGACGCATCGCCAAGAGGCGACGCTCCTCAGGATGAGGTGTTGTTGAATTCAGGCGCGTTCCGAAAAACGGCAAAACGTCAGTTCAAATTGTCCCGGAGGAAGATCTCGATCCGGATGCGTTCCTGGTCGGGATAGATCAGTTGCCCGGTGCACAGGGCCAGCAGGATGCGGGCGGCCGAGCGGGCCTCGTGGCCGGGATCCTGGTTGATGATGGCCGCGATCGTGCCCTCCAGCAGCAGCCGGCGGGTGTCGGCCGTGAGCTCGTGCGCGATCCAGACGATGTTGCGGCCCGCGCCAGCTTCCCGCAGCGCCGCCGCGATGCCCTCGTTGCCCGCGCCGGCGTTGTAGATTCCGACGAGGTCCGGATGTTGCGCCAGCATGGCGCGGGCGATCTCGTGGTTGCGGGCGCTGTCGTCGCGCCCTTCGGTGGGCGCCAGGCCGACGAGGTCCGGGTATTCGGCCGAGAGCACCTGCCGGAAGCCGAAGTGCCGCTCGGCATGGTCGCGCAGTGAGAGCGAGCCGGTGATGATGCCGACGGAGCCCTTCTGACCGCGCAGGAATCTTCCCATTAGCGAGCCGGCGGTGCGTCCGGCGGCGGGGTTGTCGATCCCCACATAGTTCGCCCGGCGCGATCCCGGCGCATCCGACACCAGCGTGACGACGTGGACGCCGCGCGCCACGAGGTCGTCCATGGCGGCCCGCACCCGGGCGTCGTCTAGCGCCACCACGGCGACGCCCTCGTAGACGGCCGGCAGGTCCCACAGCGCCCTGGCGAGCGTGACGGGATCGAACACGTCGACCCGCATCACGTCGATGAAGCCGTTCTGCTGGGTCAGCCAATCCGAGGTGCGCTCCACCTGCTCGGCTAGGTTGGCGATGAAGGCGTTGGAATTGGCCGGCAGCATGAACGCGAAACGCCAGGTCTTGTTGCGCGACAGGCTCGCGGCCGCCGCGTTGGGCCGGTAGCCCAGCTTGGCGATCGCGGCCTCGACGCGGCGGATCGTCTTCTCACGCACGCCGTCGCGCCGATGCACCACCCGGTCGGCCGTCGCCAGCGAGACGCCGGCCTCGCGGGCGACGTCTTCGAGGGTCGATCGACGGAGAAGGCGGTGTTCGGTCATGGCGTCAGCGTGCGGCCCACAGGAAACCGCGCGTCATGAGCGTGCGAATCTCCGGCACGTCAAGTTCATAGGCCCGGTGGCCGAGCGCTGAATAGAACACGCGGCCCTGGCCGAAGCGCTTCTTCCAGACCACCGGCATCACGACGCCGTCGATCCAGGGCGCATGCTCGCCCGTGAAGGTGGTGGTCGCCAGCACTTCGTTCGCCGGGTCGACATGCATGTAATATTGCTCCGAGCGGTGCTCGAAGCTCTCGATGCCGGCCATGATGGGATCGTCCGGCCGGGTCACGTCGACCTTGTAGTCGATGATGTTGCCCGGATGCGCGACCCACTGGCCGCCGCACATGAACTGATAATCCACGGCGTCCCGGAAGGCGTCGCCCATGCCGCCATGGTGGCCGGCGAGCCCAACGCCACCCTTCACGGCCTCGCACAGCGCGGCCGCCTCGGGCTTCTCGATCTTCGCCATCGTGTAGATCGGGACGATCAGCGAGTAGTCCTTGATGGCCGGGTCGAGAAAGACGTCGGTCTTGGTCTCGACCCGCACATCGAAGCCTTCGCGCTTCAGCCAGCCCCGGATCATGGAGGCGCAGAGGTCGGGATCATGCCCGGCCCATCCGCCCCAGACGATCATTGCAGTCCGCATGGTCATGTCCTCAGTCGAGCTGGCCGGTGGGCAGGCCCGGCGGCAGCATGGCCGGGCGCTCCACGGTGGTTTCGAGCTTCACGCGCCGTCCCTCGTCGGACGAGGTCTGAAACGCCTCCATGGCTTCCAGCGCGTGCAAGGCGAGCGCGCCGCTGGCGCGGTGGGGGCGGTTGTTCTGGATGGCGGCCGCCATGTCGGCGACGCCGATGGAGCGGTATTCGCCTTCCGCATTGCCGTGCGTGGTCGGCATGGCCTCGAAGTCGCCGCCGAGCTTGGCGACCATGACCTCGCCGCCGAAGCGGTTGGGGTCGGGCACCAGGATGCTGCCCTTTGTGCCGTAGATCTCGATGGGCGTGTGCCGGTGCTTGGGCACGTCGAAGCTCATCGCGATGGTGACGAGCGCGCCCGAGGCGAACTCCAGCGTGCCGGCCACGTGGGTGGCGACCTCCACGGGGATCATCTCGCCATTCATGGGCTCGCTGGTGACGAGCCGCTCCTTGCGGGGCGTCGACACCGAGCCCATCACGGACGCGATGGGGCCGAGCAGCTGGATCAGGTCGGTGATGTAGTAGGGCCCCATGTCGAGCATCGGGCCGCCGCCGCGCAGGTAGTAGAAGCCCGGCGCCGGGTGCCAGCGCTCATGGCCGGGGCACATGAAGAAGGCCGAGCCCGCCACCGGCGTCCCGATGGCGCCGTCGTCGATGAGCTTGCGGGCCGTCTGGTGGCCGCCGCCCAAAAAGGTGTCGGGCGCGCAGCCGACGCGCAGGTTCTTTTGCGCCGCGAGGTCCATGACCTTGCGGGCTTCGGCGACGTTCACGCCGAGCGGCTTTTCCGAGTGCACGTGCTTGCCGGCGTTCAGCACCGCGAGGCTGACGTCCGTGTGGGCCAGCGGCACCGTGAGGTTCACGACGATCTCGACGTCGTCGCGCTTCAGGAGCTGGTCGACCCGCATCGCGGGCACATTGAACTCGCGGCCGCGGACATCCGCCACGGACTGGCGCATGTCGGCCACGGCGCGCAGCTCGATATTGGGGAATTGCTGCATGGCGGTCATGTATTTCTGGCTGATGTTGCCACAGCCGATGACGCCGATCCCGGTCTTGCTCATGGGTCGCTCCGGTTGGTTTCTCGTATCGCGGCGCCCGCTCAGCCCTTCACCGCGCCGGCCGTGAGACCGGCGACGATGTGCTTTTGGGCGAGCAGGAACAGCAGGATGGTGGGCAGGATCGTGAGGGTGATGAAGGCCAGGATCAGGTGCCACTCGGACGAGTATTCGCCCTGGTAGATCATGATGCCGAGCGGCCAGGGATAGCGCTCGTCGCTGTTCAGCATTACGAGCGGCACCAGGTAGGCGTTCCAGGAATTCACAAACGCGATGGTGCCGACGGTGGCCAGGATGGGCCGGGACAGCGGCAGCGTGACGTAGCGGAAGTAGTTGATGTAGCTGCAGCCATCCACGAGCGCGGCCTCCAGCAGCTCCACCGGCAGGTCGCGGAAAAAGCGCCGCAGCAGCAGGATGCTCATCGCCAGCGCGAAGGCGACCTGCGGCAGCACGACGCCGAAATAGCTGTCGAGCAGGCCGAGATCCCGCACCTTGATGAACAGCGGCAGGATCGCGGTGGCGGCGGGAAACAGCAGCCCGAGCGTGATGTAGTTCAGCAGCATGGCGCTTCCGAAGAAGCGGATATGCGCGAACACGAAGGCCGCCATGGAGGCGACGATCAGGGTGAGCACCACCGTGAGGCTGGAGATCACCAGCGAGTTGCGCAGCAGGATCCAGTAGCGCGGCGAGCGCAGAATGCCGGCGTAGTTCTCCCACTCCCACACCTGCGGCAGGCCGAACGGGTTGGTGCGCAACTCGCCGAGCGACTTGAAGCCGCCGAGCAGCGTGGCGACCAGCGGCGTGGCGACGAAAACCACCACGACGGCCAGGAACAGGCCCTTGTAGAGCGCGGCGGGATCGAAACCCTTTCCGACGACCGGCGAGGAGCTATTCATCGCGCATGAACCAACGCTTGTACGTGAACGCGAAGGTGACGCAGATCACGAAGAGAATGACGCCCACCGCGCTGCCGAAGCCCACCCGCATGCGCATCACTCCGAAGCTGTAGAGAAAGCTCACCAGCGTCTGCGACGAGTCGGCCGGGCCGCCGCGCGTCAGCGGCATCACGAGATCGAAGAGCTGCAGCGAGCCCACCACGGCGAAAAAGGCCGAGAGGCGGATGGTGGGATAGAGCAGCGGGATGATGATCAGCCGCACGGTTTGCCAGCGCGTGGCGCCGTCGATGCGCGCGGCCTCGATGAGGTTGCGGTCCATGCCCTGGAGGGCGGCGATGAACAGCATCATGTGGAAGCCGAAATACTTCCACACCACCACGATCAGCACGGCCAGCATGGAGGTCTGCGGGCTCGCCAGCAGATGCGGCGCCTCGGCCCCGAACTGGCGGTAGATGGCGGCCAGCAAGCCGTAGTCGCCGTCATAGACGAAGCTGAAGATCAGGCCCGTGGCGATCTCGGCCAGGATGTAGGGCATGAAGAACAGCATGCGCAGCGCCACCGCGCCGCGAAATTTCTCCGCCAGCAGCAGCGCCAGCGTGAGCGCGAGCGGCAGCTGGATGATCAGCGACACGGCGATGATCAGCAGGTTGTTGCGCAACGCGAGCCCGAAGGCGCGCGTCTCGAACACGAAGCGGTAGTTGTCCCAGCCGACCCAGTTCTTCGGGCTGCCGAAGCCGTTCCAGTTGTAGCCGCTGTACCAGGCCGCCTCGGCGATCGGCAGCACCACGAAGATCGTGAACAGCAGCAGCGCCGGAGGGAGGAACAGCGCGATGGCGGTGAGCTTGCCGGACCGCATGGAACGGCGCGCCGCGGTGGCGAGCATGGGTTTGGTCCCTGGCAGTTGTCGTGGGAGGCGAGGAGGCGGAGCCTCCCGGGGAGGGGTCGCCCGTGTTGGCGGGGTCGCCGCCTCCTCGGGAGGCAGCGCCTCCCACGACGCGCTCAATTGCCCTGCTTCACGGCGTCCTGGATCGCCTGCGCGACCTGCTTGGCGTCCATGGAGCCGCCGGCCATTTCGGTGGTGGCGTCGTTCACGACGCGTCCCACGTTGGGCCCGAGGTCCTGGTCATAGAAGTTCTGGTGGTACTTCGACTTGGCCAGGTTCGCGGCGATCTGGCGCATGAACGGGCTGGCGAGCCCTTCCTCGGCGCCCTTGTAAGTCGGGATCAGGAAGTTGCCGGCCGCGAGGCGCTTCTGCACGTCGAGCGAGACGAAGTGCTTCAGGAAGGCGGACGCCTCCTTGGGCGCGCCCTTGGTGACGAGCCAGCCGTTGATGCCGCCGAGCGTATCGGAGGGGTCGCCCTGGCCGCCCGGCACTACGGGGAAGTCGAACCAGCCGATATTGTCGTCCGCGATGCCCTTCTTGTCGGCCGCGAGCGCCTTTTGCGTGTGGTAGAACGAGCTGATCGCCAGGATCATCGCGGCCTTGCCGTCGCCGAAGGCGCCGACCGCCTGCGGGTTCTTGAAGCCCAGGAAGCCGTTCTGGAAGGGCTGCAGGTCGACGAGCTGCTTGAAGAGCTCGCCCGACTTCAGGAACACCGGCCCGGCGAAGCCGCCGTTCTCGCCCTTCAGCGCGGCCTGGAAGGCCGGCTTGCCGCCGAGGCGGACGGCGAGGTTGGTCCAGTAGAAATGCAGCGGCCACTTGTCCGCGCCGCCCGCCACGATCGGGGTGACGCCCGCGGCCTTGAGCTTCTTCACGGCGCCCAGCAGGTCGTCCCAGGTCTTGACCGAGGCCGGGTCGACGCCGCCCTTAGCCATCAACTCCTTGTTGACCATGAAGCCGACCTGCGACTGCGCATGCGGCACGCCGTAGATCTTGCCATCCACCGTGAAGGCCGCGACCGCCGCCGGGGCGAGGTTGTCCTTGTAGCCCTGCATCGCCGGGGTGAGGTCTTCCAGCACGCCGGCCTCGACCTGCGACTTCAGCACGCCGCCGGCCCAGCTGTAGATGATGTGCGGGCGGTCCTTGGACTGCAGGATGGTCGGCAGCTTGGCCTTGTAGGCCTCGTTCTCGAGGAACTGCATCTCGATCTTGACGCCGGGATTCTTGGCCTCGAAGTCGCGCGCGACCTCCTCCCAGATCTTCACCTGGTTGGGGTTCACCTCGATGTGGAGCCACTTCACGGTGGTTTGCGCGGCGGCCATGCCGGCCGTCATCGCGAGTGCCGCCGCGGCCAGCGCAGCGCGCTTCAGAATGCTCATCCGGTTCCTCCCTCGTGGTGGCGTTACCCCACCTGTGGGACGAACTTAACTCAGTTTCTGAGGTACGCAACTCAAAAGAGTGGCGCCTTTTTCTCGGGCTCGACGGCCGGGCGCGCAACCTTGATTATAGACACGCGCCCGTCACACCCCGCGCTTACGCGTGCGTGCAGGCCGCAATCCTCCTCCCACCCCCAAGGAGACATCACCATGGCATTCATCAAGACCCCCGACGGCGTCGACATTTTCTACAAGGATTGGGGCCACGGGCAGCCGATCGTGTTTCACCATGGCTGGCCGCTGTCGGCGGACGACTGGGACGCCCAGATGCTGTTCTTCGCCCGGCATGGCTTCCGCGTCATCGCGCATGACCGGCGCGGGCATGGCCGCTCCAGCCAGCCCGGCAAGGGCAACGACATGGACACCTACGCGGCCGACGTCGCCGCGCTGGCGGCGCATCTCGACCTGCGGGACGCCGTGCATGTGGGCCATTCCACCGGCGGCGGCGAGGTGGCGCGCTATGTCGCCAAGCACGGCAAGGGGCGGGTCGCCAAGGCGGCGCTGCTGGGCGCCGTGCCGCCGATCATGCTGAAGACCGACGCCAACCCGGGCGGCCTGCCGATGGAGGTGTTCGACGGCTTCCGCCAGGCGCTCGCGGCGAACCGCGCGCAGTTCTATGTCGACGTGCCGGCAGGACCGTTCTTCGGCTTCAACCGCCCGGGCGCGAAGGTCTCGCAGGGAACCATCGACAACTGGTGGCGCCAGGGCATGATGGGCTCGGCGCTGGACCACTACGAGTGCATCAAGGTGTTCTCGGAAACCGATTTCACCGAGGACCTTAAGGCCATCGAGGTCCCCACCCTGGTGATGCATGGCGAGGACGACCAGATCGTGCCGATCGACGACTCGGCCCGGCTGGCGATCAAGCTCCTGAAGAACGGCGTGCTGAAGACCTATCCGGGCTTCCCGCACGGCATGGCGACCACGCATGCCGACGTGATCAACGCCGACCTGCTGGCCTTCATCAAGGGCTGAGGCATCGCCGCCGCGTCTCGTGGGCGCGGCGGCTTTTTCGCCTCAGGCCAGCAGCCTCGACTCTCTCCGTCATCCCCGGCGGCGCATAGCGCCGGGAAGAGGACCCAGGGGTGAGCGCCTTTGCTCTGGATCCCCTTCCCGACCTGCTTCGCAGGTCGCCGGGGATGACGGCTGAGAGGTGACGCTACACTGGAAACGTTCGTTCGAACGCCCGGGCTGCCCTCTCGTCATTGCGAGCGACAGCGAAGCAATCCAGCTGATGCCGGGCCAGTGGGCCCCGAGCCTTCGCCCGGCTTCTGGATTGCTTCGTCGCTGCGCTCCTCGCAATGACGGCAGGACTTCATCAGCCGACATACCTCTCGCGCAGATGCGCGAGGTAGGCGCCCGCGTCCAGGCCGCTCCCGCACGCGTCCTGCAAAATGGCGTCGCGCGTCTTGCTCCGCCCGTGCGTCCAGCAATGAGCCCGCAGCCAGTCGGCGAGGGGGGCGTAATCGCCCGCCGCGACGCCGGCCGCCACGACGGGGTCGGCCTTGGCGGCTGCGTAGAGCTGCGCCGCCATGACGTTGCCCACCGTGTAGGTGCAGAACGAGCCGATCATGCCTGAGGACCAGTGGATGTCCTGCAGCACGCCCTCGCGGTCGCCGGGCGGCGTCAAGCCGAGATGGCGCTGCATCGCGTCCGCCCAGGCGGCGGGGAGGTCGGCGACCTTGAGGCTGCCATCCATCAGCGCGGCCTCGAGCTCCACGCGCAGCATGATGTGGAGGTCGTAGGTGAGCTCGTCGGCCTCCACGCGGATCAGGCTGGGGCGCACGCCAGTGACGCCGGCGTAGAAGGCTTCGGGCGTCACGCCCGCCAGCGCGTCCGGGAAGAAGCCCTGCAGCTCGGCGAAGTTCAGCTCCCAGAAGCGGCGGCTGCGGCCGACATGGTTCTCCCACAGCCGCGACTGCGATTCATGCGCGCCGAAGCTCGTCCCGCCCACCGCGTAGAGCCCGACGAGATCGCTCGCGAAGACCGTGCGGGTGAAGGCCGGGTCGACGTTCTGCTCGTAGAGGCCGTGGCCGGTCTCGTGAAAGGCGCCGAACAGGGCAGGGCGCAGGTCGACGGGGTTGTAGCGGGTTGTGATGCGGACATCATCGCGCGTGAACGAGATCTCGAAGGGGTGGACGGTCGTGTCCAGTCGCCCACGCTTGAAATCGAAGCCGAAGCGCGCCGAGAAGACCTTGGCTGCCTCCCATTGCCGTTCCGCCGGATACGCGCCGGGCACGAAGGCCGCCGGCGCCTGCGGGCGCGCCAAGGCGGCGTCCAGGATGGGCCGGAAGCCGTCGCGCAGCGCGCCAAAGAGCCGCTGCAGGCTCGCCAGCGTTTCGCCGGGCTCGTAGAGGCCGATCATCGCGTCATAGGGGTGCGCCTCCCAGCCGATCGCGTCCGCATAGGCGCGGGTGTTGGCGACCGTCTCCTCCAGCAGCGGCGCGAACAGGCTGAAGTCGCTTTTGGCGCGGGCCTCGATCCAGGCCGCGTTGGCGGCGGCCCGCACGGCGGCGCGGCGCTCGATCAAGGCGGCGGGCACGCGCCGGTGCAGCTCGGCGGCGCGGCGGATCTGGCGCAGCTCCTCATGCGCGAGGTCGCCAGCCGGCAGGCCGGCGGCCTCGTCCTCGGCGCGGGCGAGGAGGTCCACCGTCGCGTCGGCCGCCAGCGTGTCGCGCGCCATGCGGGTGAGCGTCGCGATCTGATGGCCGCGCGCGGTGGCGCCGCCGGGCGGCATCATGGTGCGGCTGTCCCAGACGATGAGGTTCAGGGTGCAAAGCAGGTCGGACACGGTCGCGATCCGCTGGCGCAGGGCGGAGAGGCTCATGAGGGGGCTTTCTTGCTGGCGATCAGGCTGCGGGCGCGTCGGCCGGGCCGGCGAGGTGACAGGCGACCGGCCATGGCCCGCCGCGCGGAACGAGCGCGGGAACGACGGTCCGGCATTGCGGCTCCGCAATGGGGCAGCGCGGGTGGAAGGGGCAGCCGGGCGGCGGCGCGATGGGGCTCGGCAGCTCGCCGCGCACCGCCTCGCGGGCCGAGCGCGCATGCGGGTCCACCTGCGGCACCGCGGCGATCAGCGCGCGCGTGTAGGGGTGACGCGGCGCGGTGAACACCGCCTCGGTGTCGCCGGTCTCCACCACCTTGCCGAGATACATAACGGCGATGCGGTGCGAGATGTGCCGCACCAGCCGCAGGTCGTGCGTTATGAATATGAGCGTGAGGCCGAGCCGCTCCTGCAGCTCCAGAAACAGGTTCACGACCTGCGCCTGCACGGACACGTCCAGCGCCGAGACGGGCTCGTCCGCGATGATCACGGAGGGCTCCACCGCGAGCGCCCGCGCGATGCCGATGCGCTGGCGCTGGCCGCCCGAGAATTCATGCGGGTATCGGTCGGCGGCGTCGCGGGGGAGGTGGACGAGATCCAACAACTCGCCGACCCGGTCGCGCACCGCGCCGCCTTCGACGATGCGGTGCACGGTCAGCGCCTCGGCCAGCGCGTCGCCCACCGACAGGCGCGGGTTCAACGAACCGTAGGGGTCCTGGAACACCATCTGGACGCTGCGGTTATAGGCCCGGCGCGCGTCGCCCGAGAGTTCGAGCACGTTTGCGCCCTCGAACCGCACCGCGCCGGCGTCCGGCTCGTGCAGCCGCACGAGGCAGCGCGCCAGGGTGGACTTGCCGCAGCCGGATTCACCCACCACGCCCAGGGTCTCGCCCTTGCGCACCGTGAGCGACACGCCGCTCAGCGCCTGGACGGCCCGCACCGGGCGGCGGGCGAGGATGTCGGCGAGGCCGCGGCCGAGCGGGAAGGTCTTCACCAGCCCGTCCACGGTCATGATGGGGGCGCCGGCCATCGGCGCGGGTGTCAGGATGGTTTCGCTCACGCGACGCCCTCCCGCGCGGCAAGGCGGTCGCTCGCCCAGCAGGCGGCGCGCTGGTCCGGCGCGACGGGCGCGAAGGGCGGCGCCTCCACGGTGCAGCGGTCCTCCACATAGGCGCAGCGCGGCGCGAAGGGGCAACCCGCGATGGCGCGGTCGAGCCGGGGCGGCTGGCCGGGGATGGGCCGCAAGGGCGCGCGCGCCGCGCCGCCATGCGGCATGCTGCGCAGCAGCGCATCCGTATAGGCATGGCGCGGCGCGGTGAAAACCTGGTCCACCGGGCCGCTCTCCACCACGCGCCCGGCATACATGACGCTGACGCGGTCGCAGGTTTCGGCGACGACGCCGAGGTCGTGCGTCACCAGGATCAGCCCCATGCCGAGCTCGCGGTTGAGCCGCAGCAGCAGCTTGAGGATCTGGTCCTGGATGGTGACGTCCAGCGCCGTGGTGGGCTCGTCGGCCAGCAGTAGCTTCGGCTCGGCCGCGAGCGCGATGGCGATCATGGCGCGCTGGCGCATGCCGCCCGAGAACTCGTGCGGGAAGCCGGCGAGCCGCTGCTCGGGCGACGCGATGCCGACGAGATCGAGCAGCTCGACAGCGCGGCGCCGGCGCCCGGCGGCGTCCAGCGTCGTGTGGGCGACGAGGCTCTCGTCGATCTGGCGGCCGATGGAAATCACCGGGTTCAGGGCCGACATGGGCTCCTGGAAAATCACCGCGATGTCCTTGCCGCGGATGTCGCGCAGGCGCTTCTCGGGAAGAGCGAGCAGGTTCTCGCCCTGCCAGCGCACCTCTCCGGTGATGGTGGCGTTGGAGCGCAGCAGCCGCAGGATGGCGCGCAGCGTCACGCTCTTGCCGGAGCCGGATTCGCCGACGAGCCCCAGCGTCTCGCCAGGCGCGACCGAGAGATTGACGCCGTCCACGGCGCGGATCTGGCCGCGCTTGGTGGCGAAGCGGACATGGAGGTCGCGAACGTCCAGCAGGGCGGAGGAGGGCGCGGGAGCGGGGGCGGCCATCAGCGCCTCACATCCATGAGGTCGGCGAGGCCATCGCCGAACAGGCTGAAGCCGATGCCGCAGAACACGATGGCGAAGCCCGGAAACACCGTGATCCACCAGGCCTGCGAGAAGAAGTTCTTGCCGTCCGCGATCAAGACGCCCCATTCGGCCGCCGGCGGCTGTGCGCCGAGGCCGAGATAGCCGAGGCTGGAGCCAAGCAGGATGGCGAGCGCCATGTCGGTCATCCAGTAGACCAGGATCGGCCGCGCCGCGTTGGGGAGGATGTGGCGCAGGAGAATGCGCGCCTCGCCATAGCCCAGCACCTTGGCGGCCGACACGTAGTCCTGGCCCCGCAGCACCTGCACCTCGCCTCGCATCAGCCGGGCGTAGAACACCCAGCCGACCACCCCGATAGCGATATACATGTTGGAGAGCCCGGGCCCGAGCACCGCCACGATGGCGATCACCAGCACCAGAAACGGGAAGGTGACGACGAGGTCCACCAGCCGCCCGAAGATCGCATCCGCGATCCCGCCGTAGTAGCCGACCAGCAGGCCGATAATCGTGCCGATGACGAGCGTGCCGACGGTGGCGAAGATCGCAATCTGGAGGTCGATGGTGGAGGCCGCGATGGTGCGCGAGAGAATGTCGCGGCCGAACTGGTCGGTGCCGAAGGGATGCGCGGCCGAGGGCGGCTGCAGCAGCGCGCCGTAGTCGAAGGCCAGCGGGTCGTAGGGGGCGATCAGGCCGGGCGCGACGGCGCACAGCAGCACCACGAGCAGCACGGCCGCGCCAGCGATTAGCGAAGCCGGGGCGCGGCGGAAAGTGAGCGCGAGGGCCGTCATCGGGCCACCCGCGGGTCGAGCGCCATCTGGATCAGGTCGGTGACGAGGAAGGCCAGCGACACCACGACCGCGAGGATGAGCGTCAGCGCCTGGATCATCGGGTAGTCGCGGGCGAAGATGCTGTCGACCATGAGCCGGCCGACGCCCGGCACCGCGAAGACGCTCTCGGTGATCACCGCGCCGCCCAGCAGCGAGCCGGCATGGAGGCCGACCAGCGTGACGGTGGAGATCAGCGCGTTGCGCAGCACGTGGCGGATCATCACCACCCGGCGGGACAGCCCCTTGGCGCGGGCGAAGTCGACGAATTCGGCGTTCAGCACCTCGAGGATGGAGGCGCGCAGGTTGCGCATGATCACGGCCGAGAAGCTCAGCGCCAGCGTGGTGGAGGGCAGCAGCAGGTGCCACAGGATGTCGGCGAAGCCCTCGCCATAGCCGCCTACCGGAAACCAGCGGAACCAGGCGGCAAACACGGTTAGGAGGATCAGCCCGACATAGAACACCGGCGACGACAGCCCGACCTGGAACACGCCGCGAATCAGGAAATCCGGCCAGCGATTGGCGTTCACGGCCGCCACGAAGGCGAGCGGCACGGCGAGCGCCAGCGCGATCAGGGTGGCGAGACCTGTCAGCACCAGCGTCACGGGCAGGCGTTCGGCGATCACGGTCGTGACTGGCGTGCGGAACGCGATGGACTGGCCGAAATCGCCCTGCAGGGCGCTGCGCAGAAAGAGGAGGAACTGCTCCAGGATGGAGCGGTCGAGCCCCATCTGCTCGCGCAGCCGGTTCACGGCCTCGTCGGTGGCGCGATCGCCCAGCGCGGCGCTCACGGGGTCGCCCGGCAGCAGCCGCGCCAGCACGAACACCACCACGCCAATCAGCAGAAAGGTCGGCAGGATCTGCAGCAACCGCGCGGCGATCAGTCCGGCCTTGCTCATGCGTGTCCTTTGTCGGGGAGGGGTGGGAGCCCTGGGCGGGCGGAAAGCCAGAGCGCCTCGCCGTCATTGCGAGCCGAAGGCGAAGCAATCCAGTCTAGAGGCTGGGCGCTGCGCTCCAAGCCCGGCCTCTGGATTGCTTCGCTCCGCTCGCAATGACGGGAGGGTGTAGCCACCGTGGAGCGCCTCGCCGTCATTGCGAGCCGGAGGCGAAGCAATCCAGTCTGAGGCTGGGCGCTGCGCTCCAGGCCCGGCCTCTGGATTGCTTCGCTGCGCTCGCAATGACGGGGTGGGGTACGACGACCCCGCGTCACTACAAGAAAAGCCAGCCTCACTTGTCCTTGTAGGCCGCCTCGAACAGGTTGTTGCCCAGCGGGATCTGCACGAAGCCCTTGGCGTTCTTGCGGAAGGCGACCGGGTAGGGCGTCTCGTACAGGAACAGGATGGGGGCGGCCTCCGTGTAGCGCTGCTGGATTTCCTTGTACTGCTCGGCGCGTTCCTTGGGGTCGATCTCCTGCTGGCTCTTCTCGAAGAGCTCGTCCACCCGCTTGTCCTGCCAGTTGGAATGGAGGGAGTGGATGTTCGGCCAATAGGCGAAATACGACGTGATCTGGCTCGGGTCGGAGATGTCGTTGGTCCACGCCGACGTCCGCATGGCGAAGTTCTCCTCGCGGTAGCGGGCCGTGCGGGTGGCGTTGTCGACCTGGTCGATGCGCAGCTTCACGCCGACCTGGCCCCACATCTGCTGCACGGCCGCGAGGTCGTTGGCGTCGTCGCCATTGCCGGAGAGCGAGTAGATGGAGGTCTCGAAGCCGTTGGCGAAGCCGGCCTCGGCGAGCAGCGCCTTGGCCTTGGCGAGATCGTATTTGTACAGGTCCTGGCCATAGAAGAGCGGCGTCGTGGACGACATGTAGGAGCGCATCGGCTTGCCGAGGCCGAGCGTGGTGATCTGGATGATCGCGTCCTTGTTGACGGCGTAGTTCAGCGCCTGCCGGACCTTCGGGTTGCTGAAGGGGTTCGGCTTGCCGTCCTTCATGGTCGGGCCGCTGTAGAAGGTGAGGTAGCGCACGCGCGTGGCGGGCCAGAGCTCCATGCGCAGGTTCGCGTCGCCCTGCAGCTCCTTCACCCGCGAATACGGGATGAACTCGGTGCCGTCGATCTCGCCGGCCTTGAGCTTCAGGAGGCGCGTGGCGTCGTCCGGGATGATCTGGAACTCGAGCTCGTCGAGGTAAGGCAGCGCCTTCCCGTCCTCGCCCTGCTTCCAGTAATAGGGGTTGCGCTTCAGCGTCATCGAGACGCCGCGCTTCCAGGCCGTCATGATGAACGGGCCGGTGCCGATCGGCTTCTCGGCGAAGGCCTTGGCCTTCTCCTCCGGCGTGGCGCCGGCCGAGGCCTCGAACAGCTTTTGCGGCAGGATGGCGGCGTTGAAGGTCGCGAGCGCCGGGATCAGCGTCGGGTCGGGATGCTTCAGCGTCAGCGTCACGACCTCGGGGGACGTTACCGCGATCGACTCGATTGAGGCGAGCGAGGACGACCACGCGCCGGCCTTGGGATCGCGGGCGCGGTCCAGCGACCACTTCACGTCCTCGGCGGTAAGCGCCGAGCCGTCCGCGAACTTCACGCCCGGGCGCAGCGTCACGGCGAGCGACTTGCCGTCGGCCGCCATGTCCCATTTGGTGGCGAGGCCCGGCTGCACGCCGACGCCGTCGGCCGTGGGGGCGAGCAGCGTGTCATAGAGGTTCGTCAGAACCCAGATGTCCACGTTGGCGTCGTTCAGCACCGGGTCGAGGAACAGGCTGTCGGCGTAGCGGGCGTAGATCATCTTGCCGCCACGCGTCGCCGCATCGGCGGCGGAGGGCAGGTGGATCAGGCCGGCGGCGAGCGCGAGCGCGGCGGCGCTCGCCTTCAGAAACGTCCTTCTCATCTTTTTCTCCCCTCAGCGGCTTCACGCCGTCTGGTGTTCTGTCCTAGGATGCTAGAAGGGTCGACAATCGGACGTCAACAGGAACGTCTCGGAAAGAGGCTCTGGAGTTGCAGATTCCGATGACGCGCCCGTCCTTTGTGCTAACTGCCTAGAACAGATGCCAGGCGCCTCTCTTCTCAGCAACCTTGCCGCCGCGCTGGACCGGACGCTTCCGGTGCCGCTCAGCGTGCAACTCAAGGGGCTGATTGAATACGGCATCACCTGCGGGGAGCTGCCGCCCGGCACGCGCTTGCCCTCCGTGCGCGAGCTCGCCGAGGCGGGCGGCATCGCCCCCATGACGGCCGTGGCGGTGTATCGCGAGCTGCAGGCGAGCGGGCTCATCGCGACGCGTCCCGGCGCCGGCACCTATGTGGCGGACGACGCCCGGGCCGAGAGCCCGGAGGCGCTGGCCCGAGTGCAGGCGCATCTCGACGCCGCGCTGGCCGCCGCCGAGGCGGCCGGGCTCTCCACCGCGCAGGTCGCCTCGCTGCTCACCGCCGCGATCACGCGCGGCCGCGTCCGCGACGGCCGGCCGATGCGGCTGGTGATGCTGGGCGTTTTCCCCGAGGCCACAAAGGCCTATGCGGGGGAGATCGCCCGGCAGCTGAAGCCTGGCGACAGCATCGCGCCGCTCACCTTCGAGGAACTCGCGGCCAAGGGCTGGCCCGGCGCGCCGCCGGACCTCATCGTCACGTTGGCCAACCGCAAGAGCGAGGCCGAGCAGATCGCGGCCGGCGTCGCCCCGGTGGCGAGCGTCAGCTTCCTCCCCGCGGAGGCGACCCGCGCCCGGCTCGCCGCGCTGGATCCGCTGGCGCATGTCGGGCTGGTCTCCGTGTTCCCCGAGTTCCTGGCGCTGATGAAGCCCGGCGTGCTGCGCTTCGCCCCGCATGTGCGCGCGGTGGACGCCATCGTGGCGGACGACGCCGAGCTGCCGGCCTTCCTGCAGCGCGTCGACGTGGTGGTGTACGCCACCGGCGCGGAGGCCGCGCTCACGGCCGCCGGCGCGCCGCCGGAAGGCTCCGCCAACGCGATCGAGTATCGCCACACGCCCGATCCCCACGCGGTGCAGGGCTCCCTGCTGCCGCTCATCGAAACCCTACGAAACGGCGCCCCGGTGCGCCCGATGCTCAAGGAGGCTGTCCCATGAGGATCAGCGACATGAACTGGATGCAGGTCGAGGACTACCTCAAGGGCGACGACCGCGCCGTGGTGCCGCTCGGCTCCACCGAGCAGCACGCCTATCTGAGCCTGTCGGTGGACTCGATCCTGTCCGAGCGCGTCGCCCTGGAGGCCGCCGAGCCGCTGGGCGTGCCGGTGTTTCCCGTGCAGGCCTACGGCATCACGCCCTATTTCATGGCCTATCCGGGCACCGTGTCGCTGCGGGCGACCACCTACGCGGCGGTGATCCGCGACATCCTGGATTCGCTGAAGATCGCGGGATTCAAACGCATCCTTCTGTGCAACGGCCATGGCGGCAACTCGCCGGCCCAGACCGTCAGCGTCGAATGGATGGGCGACAACCCGGATGTCTCCGTCTGCTTCCACAATTGGTGGAACGCGCCGAAGACCTTCGCCAAGGTGCAGGAGACCGACACGGTCGCCTCGCATGCGTCCTGGATGGAGAACTTCCCCTGGACGCGGCTCGCCAACATCCGCGGCCCGGAGGAGCAGAAGCCCATGGCGGATCTCGACCGCATGCGCACCAAGAACCCGGCCGGCGTGCGCGAGATCCTGGGCGACGGAAATTTCGGCGGCCTCTACCACCGCTCGGACGCGGACATGCAGGCCATCTGGGACATCGCGGTCGCGGAAACGCGCGCGCTGATCGAAGGGCTCGGAGCGTGAGCGGCGTCCAGGGATCCATCCTGATCTGGGGCGCCGGCGCGATCGGCGGCGTGGTCGGGGCCTATCTCATCCGCGCCGGCCTGCCGGTGGTCTTCGTCGATATCGACGCCGCCCATGTGGAGGCCATCAACAGCCGTGGGCTTGAGATCGAGGGGCCGATCGAGCAGTTCACCGTGCAGGCCAAGGCCTTCACGCCGGACGCCGTGCAGGGCCAGTTCGGCTGCATCCTCCTGTGCGTGAAGGCGCACCACACGCGCGGCGCGGCCGAGCAGCTGAAGCCGCATCTGGCGCCGGGCGGCTATGTCGCCTCCTTCCAGAACGGGCTCAACGAACTCGAGATCGCGGACGTGGTCGGGCGCGAGAACACGGTCGGGGCTTTCGTGAATTTCGGCGCCGACTACATGGCGCCGGGCCTCGTGCAATACAGCGGCCGCGGCGCCGTGGTGATCGGCGAGATCGACGGCGCCCTCACGCCGCGCGCCAAGGCGCTGCACGAGACCATGCTGCTGTTCGAGCCCAACGCCGTGATCACCGACAACATCATGGGCTACCTCTGGGGCAAGCTCGGCTATGGCGCGCTGCTGTTCGGCACAGCGCTCACAAACGCGTCCATCTGCGAGGCGCTGGACGCACGCGAGCCGCGCGAACTCTTCCGGCGCGTGGCCGGGGAGGCGACGGAGGTCGCGATGAAGCTCGGCGTCAACGCGCTCGGCTTCAACGGCTACACGCCCGAGGCCTTCGCGCCGGGCGCGCCGGATGCGGCGGCGGACGCCTCGTTCGACGCCATGGTGGCGCACAACGCCAAGTCGGCGAAAACGCATTCGGGCATCTGGCGCGACCTTGCGGTGCGCAAGCGCAAGACCGAGGCGGACGCCCAGCTCGGCCCCATCGTGAGCTTCGGCGCCGAGGTCGGCGTGCCGACCCCCGCCACGCAGGGCGTCATCGCGATGATCCACGAGATCGAGGACGGGAAGCGCCCGCTTGCCTGGGAGAACCTTGCCGAGCTCGAAGCCGCATTGCCCCCCAAAGCCTGAGAGAACCCCCATGCAGATCCTGTTCGAAGGGCGCCGGGCGCTCGTCACCGGCGCGGCCCACGGCATCGGGCGCGCCATCGCGGAAGCCCTGGCGGAGGCTGGCGCCACTGTAGTCGCGGCCGACATCCTGGCCGCCGAGCTCGCCCCCGTCGCCTCGCATGCGTCCGGGCGGATCGCCACCGCGGTCGCGGATTTGAGCCGCAAGGCCGACATCCAGGCGCTGAGCGCGCAGCACGGCCCATTCGACATCCTGGTGCACAGCGCCGGCGGCGTCTGCGGGCAGGTCGGCCGGCCGCTGGAGGAGATCGAGGAGGCGGACTGGGACGCCATCGTCAACATCAACATGAAGGCCGCCTTCCTGCTCGCGCAGGCGACCGCCCCGGCCATGAAGGCGAAGGGCTATGGCCGCATGGTGTTCATCTCGTCCGGCGCCGGGCTCGGCGTCAGCCTCACGGGCATCCAGGCCTATGCGTCCGCCAAGGCGGGCGAGATCGGGCTCACGCGCCAGCTCGCGCATGAACTCGGCCAGTTCGGCGTCACGGTGAACAGCGTCGCGCCCGGCTTCGTGCGCTCCAACCCGAGCAGCGAGAAGCAGTGGGCGAGCTACGGCGCCGAGGGGCAGAAAGCCATGCTGGGCCGCATCGCCACCCGCCGCCTCGGCAAGGTCGAGGACATCTCCAACGCGGTGCTGTTCCTGGCCAGCGAACAAGCGTCCTGGATCACCGGCCAGACGCTTCCGGTGGACGGCGGCAAATGAGCGACACCGCCGCCATCGAGGCGAAGCTGAAGGCCGACCAGCCGCGCCACATCGAGATCCTCAAGCGCTTCGTCGCCATTCCGAGCGTCTCCACAGACCCGGCCTACCGGCAGGGCGTCGCGGATGCGGCCGCCTTCGTGGCGCAGCGCCTGCGCGAGGCCGGGATGGGGGAGGTGGCGATCCACCCCACCGGGGGCCACCCGGTGGTGACGGCGTCATGGCGCGGCGCGCCGGGCGCGCCGACCGTGCTGGTCTATGGCCATTACGACGTGCAGCCGCCGGACCCGGCCGAGGCCTGGCGCTCGCCGCCCTTCGCGGCCGAGATCCGCGACGGCCGGCTCTATGCGCGCGGCGCCTCCGACGACAAGGGCCCGATGCTGATCCCGATCGCGGTCGCCGAAGCCTTCATGCAGGCGGATGGTCGGTTGCCGGTCAACATGGTGTTCCTGTTCGAGGGCGAGGAGGAGGTTTCGAGCGCTCATCTGGAGCCCTTCGTGGCGGAGCATCGCGATCTGCTGAAAGCCGACTTCACCCTTTCGGCCGACGGCGCGCAGTGGCGGGCGGACCTGCCCAGCGTCACGGTGGCGAGCCGCGGCATCTGCGCGCTGGAAGTCACCGTGCGCGGACCCGGCAAGGACCTTCATTCCGGCCGCCACGGCGGCGCGGTCGCCAACCCCATCCAGGCGTTGGCGCGGCTCATGGCCGGCCTGCATGACGACAGCGGCGCGGTGGCGGTCGCGGGCTTCTATGACGGGCTCGACCCGGTGAGCGACGCCGAGGTCTCGGCCATCGCGGCGATCCCGTTCGATGAAGCCGCCTATCTCAAGGAGGTCGGCGCGCCCGAGGGGGCCGGGGAGGCGGGCTACACGCTGCTCCAGCGCAACTGGATCCGCCCGACGCTGGAGTTCAACGGCGTGCATGGCGGCTACACGGGCGCGGGCAAGAAAACCGTGATCCCGCAGGAAGCTTCGGCCAAGATCACCTGCCGGCTCGTGCCCGGGCAGGACCCGGCCCGCATCGTCGACCTCATCGCCCGCCACCTCGAAGCCGCAGCCCCGCCCGGCGTGCGCGTCTCCGTGAAGCGCGAAACCGGCGGCGCCCCCGCCTACGCGATCCCGGCCGACCACCCCGGCCTGGCGCTCTCCGAGGATGTCCTCGAAGGCGTCCTCGGCCGCCGCCCCGTCCGCGTCCGCATGGGCGCCACGATCCCGATCGGCGACATCTTCAAGCGCGTGCTGGGCATCGACACGGTGTTCTTCTCGTTCGCGACCGTGGACGAGGACTATCACGCCCCCAACGAGTTCTTCCGCCTGTCGAGCTACGAAGCCGGAATGATCGCCTGGGCCAGGTATCTGGGGCGGTTGGGGAATGGCGCCTTCTCCCGGTCGGGAGAAGGTGGTCCGAAGGACCGGATGAGGGACTAGCGCGTTTTCATCGCCCGCCAGACCCTCATCCGTCAGTTTCGCTGACACCTTCTCCCGGGGGGAGAAGGGACGCGCCCGGCAGGAGAATTTCCATGACACCCACACCCTCCCGGGACGGCGCCATCCGGCGTGCGGCCGAGCATTTCGCGTCGGGCGCGTTTCTGGCCGAGTTGCGGGGGCTCGTGGCGCATCGCACCGAGAGCCAGTCGGGGGAGCGCGGCGCCGAGCTGCGGGGCTACCTGACGGACGCGATTGCGCCGGCGCTGGCCAAGCTCGGCTTCATGTCGTCGGTGGTGGACAACCCCATGGCGGGCGGGCCGCCGTTTCTGCTGGCCGAGCGGCATGAGGGGCCGGACCTGCCGACCGTGCTGGTCTATGGCCATGGCGACGTGGTGAACGGCCACGAGGGGCGGTGGCGCGAGAACCGCGACCCCTGGGCGGTGACGGTGGACGGCGACCGCTGGTACGGGCGCGGGGCGGCGGACAACAAGGGCCAGCACGCGATCAACATCGCGGCGCTCGCGCTGGTGCTGGCCGAGCGGGGCGGTTCGCTGGGCTTCAACTGCAAGGCGCTGATCGAGATGGGCGAGGAGACCGGCTCGCCGGGCCTGCGCCAACTCGCCGACGCGCACGGGCAGGCGCTCGCCGCGGACGTGCTGATCGCCTCCGACGGGCCGAGGCTCAGCGCCGAGCGGCCGACGATCTTCCTGGGGTCGCGCGGCGCGCTGAATTTCGACCTCACCGTGAACCTGCGCGACGGCGCGCATCACTCGGGCAACTGGGGCGGGCTGCTGGCCAATCCGGGCACGATCCTGGCGAACGCCATCGCGTCGCTGGTGGATCGCAACGGGCGCATCCTGCTGGACGCGCTCAGGCCGCGCGAGATCCCGCCGGCCGTCCGCGCCGCGCTGGCGGACCTGACGGTGGGCGGCGGGCCGAACGACCCGGCGATCGACCGCGACTGGGGCGAGCCCGGGCTCACCCCGGAGGAGCGCGTCTTCGGCTGGAACGCGCTGGAGGTGCTGGCTTACGAGACCGGCATCCCGAGCGCGCCCGCCAATGCGGTGCCGGGCTTCGCCAAGGCGACGCTGCAGCTGCGTTTCGTGGTCGGCACGGACCCGACGGAGGCGCTGGCCGCCATCCGGCGACATTTCGATGCGAGCGGCTATGACGCCGTCACGATCGCGGCCAGCAGGATGGAGACGTTCTCGGCAACGCGGCTCGATCCGGAGGACCCCTGGGTGGGTTGGGCGCTCCAGTCTCTCGCGCGCACCAGCGGCAAGAAGCCGGCGCTGCTGCCCAATCTGGGCGGCTCCATTCCCAACGACGCCTTCTCGGAAACGCTTGGTTTGCCGACGATCTGGGTTCCGCACTCCTACCCGGCCTGTTCGCAGCACGCGCCGGACGAGCACCTGCTCGGCTCGGTCGCCGAGGAGGCGCTGCGGATCATGGCTGGATTGTTTTGGGATCTGGGCGAGACCGGCCCGGCCGTGCTGGCCAAGCGCCGGGCGCAAGCAACCTTGGCGTGTGATGCGCCTACTACCAATGGTTCTGGTTGACCCGCGGCGGGGTCTTGCCCCAGAGAAGAAGCCTCATCGCAGCGCCGGTCTTCGACCGTGGGAGTTCGCCTGGAACGTGGTCGACGCGCCTCTCTTTCTTCGGGTTCCCGATCCCATGGGAAGCCTCATCGCGGCGCATGACTGGGGGCGCACCCCGCTTGGACCGATCTCGGGCTGGCCGGCCGTTCTGAAGGTTACGGTGAGCACGATGCTGCGCTCCACCGTGCCGATGACGCTGCTGTGGGGCGAGACGGGCGTTCTCATCTACAATTCGGGCTATGCCGCCGTGTGCGGCAAGCGGCACCCGGCCGCGCTGGGCGCGCCCGTGCTCGATGTCTGGCCGGACTACCGCGATTTCAACCGTTCCGTGGTGGAGCGCAGCCTCGCCGGCGAGCCGCTGGCCTTCGACGAGCAGGAGCTGTCGCTCAACCGCAACGGCGAGCCCGAGCAGGTGTGGATGGACCTGCGCTACTCGCCGGTGGCGGACGAGGACGGCCGGTTCTGCGGCGCGCTCGCGATCGTGCTCGACGTCACCGAGCGGGTGTTGAGCCAGCGCCGCCTGCAGGAGAGCGAGACGCGCTTCCGCGAGATGGCGGACCATGCGCCCGTGATGGTGTGGGTGACGAACCCCACCGGCCATTGCGAGTACCTCAACCTCAACTGGTACGCGTTCACGGGCCAGAGCCCCGGCGAGGCGGCGGGCTTCGGCTGGCTCGATCCCATCCATCCGGAAGACCGCGCCGCCGCCGAGGCCGCGTTCCGGGGCGCCAACGCCGCGCAGGCGCCGTTTCGGGTGGAATACCGGCTGCGCCGCCGCGACGGCGCCTACCGCCTGGTGATCGACGCCGCGGCGCCGCGCTTCGATCCGGCCGGGACGTTTCTGGGCTATGTCGGCTCGGTGATCGACATCGACGAGCGGCGCGAGAGCGAGGAGCGGCTGCGCGAAAGCGAGGCGCGGTTCCAGGCGATCGCCAACTCGGTCGACCAGATGATCTGGTCCACCCGGCCGGACGGCTACCACGACTATTTCAACGACCGCTGGTACAGCTTCACGGGCCTGCCGCGCGGGGCGACGGACGGGGACAAGTGGAACAACGTGTTCCACCCCGACGACCGCGACCGCGCCGCCCGCACCTGGAAGCGCAGCCTCGCGACGGGCGACCCCTACCATATCGAGTACCGGCTGCGGCATGCCTCGGGCGAGTATCGCTGGGTGCTCGGCCGGGCCCAGCCGGTGCGCGACGCGTCGGGCGCGATCACGCGCTGGTTCGGCACCTGCACGGACATCCAGGACATCGTCGACGCCCGCGAGGTGCTGGCGAAATCGCGCGCGCAGCTCGAGCGCGAGGTCGAGGCCCGCACCGAGAAGCTGATGGTGGCCGAGCGCACGCTGCGGCAGATGCAGAAGATGGACGCCATCGGCCAGCTCGCGGGCGGCATCGCGCACGACTTCAACAACATGCTCGCCGTGGTGCTGAGCGGGCTGCAGCTTGTGCAGCGGCGCCTGGCGCGCGGCGACACGGACGTTGGCGCCTTCGTGGAGGGCGCGATGGACGGCGCCAAGCGCGCCTCGGCGCTCACCCAGCGCCTGCTCGCCTTCGCGCGCCAGCAGCCGCTGGAGCCCGAGCGGCTCGACCTCGCGGCCGAGCTGGCGGACCTGCAGGAATTGCTCACCCGCACGCTGGGCTCGCGCTTCCAGATCGAGATCCGGACGGAGCCCGTCTGGCCGACGCTGGCCGATCGCAGCCAGTTCGAGAACGCCGTGCTGAACCTCGCCGTGAACGCGCGCGACGCCATGCCGGAGGGCGGCCGCATCCAGCTGCGCGCCCGCAATGCGCCGGCAGGCAGCGCGCCCGCCGAGGGCGGCGGCGCGGTGGACCGCGACCACGTGCTGGTGGAGGTGGAGGACCAGGGCGCGGGCATGGACGAGGCCACGCTCGCGCGGGCGTTCGAGCCGTTCTTCACCACCAAGCCGGAAGGCAAGGGCACGGGCCTCGGCCTCAGCCAGATCTTCGGCTATGTGCGCCAGTCCGGCGGCTTCGTGCGGGCCCGCTCGCAGCCGGGCGTCGGCACCGTGGTGTCGATGTATTTCCCCCGCGCCGACGCGGCCGCTAGCCCTCCTTCGGCAGCGCCGGACCGCGCGTGACGTCCAGCCCCTGCGAGGGCGGCAGCGTCACCGTGCGGCCGGCGGCGGCGGACTGGTAGATCGCCTCCATCAGCACGTGGTCCTGCACGCCTTCCTCGCCGGGCGTGCGCGGCTTGCGGTTCTCGCGGACGCATTGCGCCATGTGGTCGATCTCGTCCGCGAACTGGTTGGTGGTCTCCACCGTCAGCGTGCGCTGCACCTCCTGGCCGTCCTGCTGCGTTCCGTGATGCAGCTGCTGGCCGCGATACGCGAAGGCCTTGTCCATCCGCATCCAGCCCTCCGCGCCGTTCACCAGCAGGTGCTGGCTCTTGTGGGCGCTGTAGCTCGTGAAGCAGTTGGCCAGCACGCCGGAGGGGAACAGCAGCGTGAACGCGACGCTGTCCTCCACCTCGGCGAAGCGCGGGTCGCCCGGCGGCGTGTGGATGCGCGCCGTCACCTCGACGGGCTCCTCGCCCAGCAGGAACCGCGCCTCGTTGAGGCAGTAGAGCCCGATGTCAGGCAGCGATCCGCCGCCGGCCAACGCCTTGCGCAGGCGCCACTGGCGCGGGTCGCCCTGGTTCTGCACGTTCACGGCCTCGATGCCGCGGATCGTCCCCAGCACGCCCGAGCGCATGGCGTCCTGCAACGCGCGGTGGTGCTTCTGGTATTGCGAGCGATACGCCACCATCAGCTTCACGCCGGCCCTGGCGCAGGCCTCCGTCATCTCGCGCGCCTCGGCGGAGTTCACCGCCATCGGCTTTTCGCACAGCACGTGCTTGCCGGCCCGGGCGGCGCGGATCACCAGGTCCTTGTGCAGCGCATTCGGGGTGATCACGTAGACGACCTGCACGGCCGGGTCGTCCGCGATGCGGTCAAAGCTGGCGTAGTCATAGAGCGAGCCCGCCGCGACGCCGAGCGACTGGCCCACCGTGCGGGCCTTCTCGGGTGAGCCCGACACCAGCGCGATAACCTTGGCCATGCGGGTTTCCGCAAAGGCCGGGATCACTTCCTCCAGCGCAAGGCGGCCGATCCCTGCAATCGCGAAGCCGACGCGCTCGGCGGGAGGCAGCGGCGCGGGCTTGGGCTTCTGCGCAGGCTCGGTTCCGGCCGCGATGGGCTCGAACTGGACCTTGCCGCCAGACACGCCGCCCACATCGAGCGGCTCGCGGGGCGCGGGAGCCTGGGCGAGAACCGGGGAGGCGAGCCCCGCCAGTCCGACGCCGCCCACGCCGACGCCTCCGGCCAGCAACAATCCCCGGCGGCTCCAGCGATAAGCGGCAGGGCGGTCCAGGGTGTCGCTCATGCGGGGCTTCTCCGTGTTTGCCAGCGCGGCCGGTGCGCCGCCGGGTGAAAACGTGGCCTCCCGGCCGGTGTTCCGCCCACACGGCCCGCCCGGGGGTGCGACAAGGGCGCGCTGCTGTTTCCTCCGGCCTCGCCACAACCAACCGGCGGGCTGGCGCGTATTGGTCGTGGCCCCCCGGCTCCCGTTCCATCGCGCCAGAGATCCGCATGCCCGTATCGCCGTCCCGCCGCGCCGTCCTGACGGCCGGCCTTATCGCCCCGGTTTTGTCCTCCTGCTCAGCGCTCGGCGTCTTCAACGCGGTGACGCCCGCCGATTCCGGCGCCCGGCTCGCCGCCGAAGGCGTCGCCTACGGCCCGGACCCGCGGCACAAGCTCGACGTGTTCGTGCCCGACGAGGCCGCCAGCACCGCCGCTGTGAAGCGCCGGCCCGTGGCGCTCTTCATTTATGGCGGCTCGTGGAACAGCGGCGCGCGGGCCGACTACGCGTTTGTCGGAAGGGCGCTCGCGGCTCGCGAGATCGTCACCGTGGTGATGGACTACAGGCTGGTTCCGCAGGTCCGCTATCCGGGCTTCGTCGAGGACGGCGCGCTCGCGACCCGGTGGGTCAAGAGCGAGATCGGCCGCTATGGCGGCGATCCCGGCCGCATCTTCGTCATGGGCCACTCGGCCGGCGCCTATATCGCCGCCATGCTGGCGCTGAACCCGCAGTTCACGCGCGAAGCAGGGCTGCGCGGCTCCCCTTATCGCGGGCTGGTCGGCATCGCCGGCCCATACGACTTCTATCCCTTCGACGTCGGCGCGAGCCGCGAGGCTTTCGGCCAATGGCCGCGGCCGCAGGAGACCCAGCCCGTCTCGATCGCGCGGCGCGGCGCGCCGCCGGCCTTTCTCGCCTACGGAACCGAGGACACCACCGTCCTTCCGCGCAACTCGCGCAAGCTCGCCGAGGTGCTGCGCGGCCTGGGCACGCGCGTGGTGGAGCGGGCTTACCCGGGGGTCAGCCACGCGGGCATCCTGCTCGCGCTGTCGAAGCCGCTGCGCGAACGCGCGCCGGTTCTTGACGACGTGGTCGCGTTCATCCAGGGCGGTTGAACCCGCTCCCTCGACATTCGCGTGCGAAAGTGAACCAAGCGCGCCCTCCGGGAGTATGTGCCTCCGGGGGGCTGCAAGGGTGCGCGTAGTGGCGGCGACCGATCTTTCCGTACTGCTTCAGTCCGTCGCCGCCGGCGACCGGCGCGCGTTTCGCGATCTTTATGACGCCACGTCTCCGAAACTCCTTGGGATCGCGGTGCGTATCCTCAGGGACAAGGCCTTGGCCGAGGAGATCCTTCAGGATGTTTACCTGCGCGTCTGGCGCAATGCGAACCGGTACTCGCCAGAGGCCGGCGCGCCGATGACGTGGCTCTCCACCATCGCGCGCAACCGCGCCATCGACGTGGTCCGCAGCCGCAAAGCCGAGCCCATCGCGGCCGCTCCGGCCGGCGACGAGGATGGCGGCTGGCTCGAAAGCCTGGCCGATCCGGCCGGGGAGGGCGTAGACCGGGTCGACGCCCAGGCGCTGCAGCAGTGCCTCGGACAGGTCGAGGGCGAACTGCGCCACTGCCTCGTGCTCGCCTATTGCGAGGGCTATAGCCGCGAGGAGCTGGCCGACCGCTTCGGCCGCAATGTGAACACCATCAAGACGTGGCTGCGCCGCGGCCTCGCGGCCCTGCGCGTGTGCCTGGATCCGCCATGCCCATGAATTCGCCATGCCCATGACCCCCGAAGACGCCGACGCCCTGGCGGGCGAATATGTGCTCGGCACGCTCGGGGCCGAAGAGCGCGCGGCGTTCGGGCGGGCGCTGGAGCGCGACCCCGCGCTGCGGGCGCTGGTGGCCGATTGGGAGCGCCGCCTGTCGCCGCTGAACCGGGCCGTCGCGCCCGTGACCCCGACCGCCGACCTCTGGCGCGCCATCTCGCAGGCCATGGGCCCCGATCCTGTGGTGCAGCTGCGCCGCCAGGTGCTGCGCTGGCGCGTCGCCACGGGCGTCGCGGCCGCGCTGGCCGCAAGCCTGGCGATCGCCCCCTGGCTGCGCCCCGCCGCGCCGCCCGCGGCCGGGCGCTACGTCGCGGTCATCAACCGCAGCGGCGACCTCCCGGCCCTGATCGTGCGCGTCGACGTCGCCACCGGCGCGGTGACGCTGCGCCCCGTCGCGATGGAGCCGCCCGCGGGCCGCAGCCTCGAACTCTGGTACATCCGCGACGGCGCCGCGCCGCGCTCCCTCGGCGTCGTCCACGACGGCGCCCAGCAGGTCGCCGCCCCCGCCGAACTGCGCAACGACGCCCGCAACCCCATCACCTTCGCGGTCTCGGTCGAACCCCCCGGCGGCTCCCCCACCGGCGGGCCCACGGGCCCGGTGATCTACTCGGGCAAGCTCATCCCGGAGTGAGGGTGGGTCCTACCTGCCCACCATCCTCAACCCAGTTTCCAGGCGCAAAAGTCTCCGTCATCCCCGGCGGCGCGAAGCGCCGGGAAGAGGAGCCAAGGGGTGAGCGCTTTTGCTCTAGATCCCCGTTCCGACCGGCTGCGTAGGTCGCCGGGGATGACGGCGGCGAAGCGGCGCGCTGGGAGGACGCGGGACGGCTGCGCCACCCTGCCGTCATTGCGAGCGCAGCGAAGCAATCCAGCTAACGCCGGCCTTTAAGCACGGGCCGACACCGCCTGCCTGTCCCAGGGCGCAAATCGTGGGGCTGAGCGGGGCGGCCCCGGCCTCTGGATTGCTTCGCTTCGCTCGCAATGACGGCGCGGAGGCCGGCAGGTGGCGTTGGAGGTGAATCGAGTTGTCCGCTGGCAAAAAAGCTTTCCTGCTGTCATCAACTCGGCCGCGTCGCGCGCGACTCTTTCGTCATCCTCGGCGGCGCGCAGCGCCGGGAAGGTGATCCAGGGGTGAGCGCCTATGCTCCGAATGCCCGTCCCGACCGGCTGCGCAGGTCGCCGGGGATGACGGCGGCGAAGCGGCGCGCTGGGAGGACGCGGGACGGCGGCGCCACCCTGCCGTCATTGCGAGCGCAGCGAAGCAATCCAGCTGACGCCGGGCGTTACGCGCGGCTCGACACCGCCTCTACAGAGACGCGATTACGGCGCCTGAGCGGGGCGGCCCCGGCCTCTGGATTGCTTCGCTGCGCTCGCAATGACGGCGCGGGTTCGTCACCCAAGCGCACCTGAATCACACCTCCCAGCAACAACCGATCGCGCGTTCTGATTGTTTTCAGGCCGAAAACTCGCGCGCGCTTGCCGCCGGGACCTCTGATGAGGCATTCTGGCGGGAGCGCTGCGCTGAGTTCGCGTCGAGTGTCCGAGCCCGAAACAAGCTTTGTCGACTGGCTGGCCTTGCACGGCCTGGCGGAGCTTGGCCCGGCGCTGGCGGCGCAGCATGTCGGGTTCGACACGCTGGGCGACATCACGGAGGCCGACCTCAAGGATCTGGGCTTCACGCTGGGCCAGCGCAAGCGGCTGATGCGGGCCATCGGCGAGCGGCTCGGCGGGGCCGTGACGGTGGCGACGCCGCACCCGGAACTGCAGGCCGAGACGATCACCGAGCGGCGCCATCTCACCGTGATGTTCTGCGACCTGGTCGGGTCCTCGCGACTGTCCGACCGCATGGACACGGAGGATTATCTCGAGATCATACAGTCTTACCGGGCTTTCTGCACGCAGATCGTGAACCGCTACGAGGGCTTCGTGGCCCGGTTTATCGGCGACGGCATCCTCTGCTATTTTGGCTACCCGATCGGCCATGAGAACGACGCCGAGCGGGCCGTGCGGGCCGGGCTGGAAATCACGCGCGGGCTCGGGGCCGTCGCCACGCCGGACGGGTCGGTGCTGGAAGCGCGCATCGGGCTGACCACGGGCGTGGTGATCGTCGGCGACCTTTATGCGCCCGGCGGGTCGGAGCGCCAGGAGATCGTCGGCGCGACCCCGAATCTGGCGGCGCGGATCCACTCCGCCGCGCGCCCCGGCGAGGTGCTGGTGGCCGAAAGCACCTATCGGCTCGTGCGGGGGATGTTCACCTGCGAGTCGCTTGGGCGGCGGGTGTTCCGCGGATTTTCGAACGAGACGGCGCTGTGGCGCGTGCAGGGCGAGCGCATGACGACGCGGTTCCGGGCGCGCCGGGGCCGGCGCCCGGCGACGCTGGTCAACCGCGTGGCCGAGCTCGAAATGCTGCGCACCCACTGGAAGCGCAGCCTCGTGGGGGAGGGCGGCGGCCTCGTGATCGTGGGCGAGGCCGGGATCGGCAAGTCGCGCGTCGTGGAGCACTTCGCCCACAGCGTCGAGGGCGCCGAGGCGGTTGTTCATCGCTACACGGCGGGGCCGTTTTCGGCCCAGAGCCCGCTGTTTCCGCTGATCGCCTTCATGACGCGCGCGGCGTCGATCCGGCGGGGCGACGACGCGGCCACGCGCCGGCGCAAGCTCGAGGCCCTGGTCTGGGGCGACGAGGAGACACGACGCGCCGGCACGCCGATCCTGGCGGAGCTTCTTTCGGTCGACATCGATCAACGCCCCAGCGGCGAGCTTTCGCCGCGGCAGATCCGCGAGCAGACCTTCGCGTTCGTGATCGACCAGATGGAGCGGCGGGCCGCCGCGAGCCCGCTGCTGTTGATCGTCGAGGACATCCACTGGCTCGACCCCACCTCGCTGGAGCTGCTGGAGCAACTGATCCCGCGGCTGGAGCGCCAGCGCATCCTGCTGGTCGCGACCTGCCGGGACGAGGAGCAGGTGGACTGGATCGAGCGCTCCGGGTTGGCGGTGCTGCGCCAGGGCAGGCTCGACCCCGAGCACGCCCGGGCGCTGATCCAGACCGTGCTCGGAGACCGGCGCATCGACCCCGCCTTCGCGGCGCAGATCGTCAGCAAGACGGACGGCAATCCGCTGTTCCTGGAGGAGTTCACCAGCACGGTGGTGGACGCCGTGGAGCAGGCCACCGGGCTCGACCGCTTCGCCGTGGCGGCGATGCCGCGGATCCCGGACTCGCTGCATGAGATACTGGTGGCGCGGCTCGACCAGGCCGGCGAGGCGAAGACGCTGGCGCAGGTCGGCGCGGTGCTGGGGCGCTCGTTCTCAAGGCCGCTGATCGAGGCCGTGGCGGCCCGCGAAGGGGCGGGCTTCGACGGGAGCATCGCGGCGCTGCTGGCCTCCGGGCTGCTGTTCGAGACGCAGGAACAGGGCGAGGCGCACTACTCCTTCAAGCACGCGCTGGTGCAGGACGCCGCCTACCGGACGCTGCTGCGGGACCGACGCTGGCGGTTGCATGCGGTCGCGGCCGAGGAGATTCGTCGGCTGACGCCCGAGGTGGAGCGCGAGCAGCCCGAAATGCTGGCCCACCACCTGACGGAGGCCAATCTCTACGACCAGGCGGTGACGTTCTGGCTGCGGGCGGGCGAGCGCAACCTGCAGCGGTCGGCCCTGCCGGAGGCCGTGACGCAGCTGCGGCGGTGCCTGGAGGTGCTTGGCCACCTGCCGCCCGAGCCCGAGCACCTGGAGCAGCGGCTGCGCGTGCTGGTGCTGCTGGGGCCGGCCTTGATTTCGCTGAAGGGCCCTGGCTCGCGCGAGGTCGAGGACATCTACACCAGCGCGTACGAGACCTGCCGGCTGCTGCCGGAATCGCGCACCCACTACCCGGTGTTCTGGGGCTGGTGGCGGATGTCGGAGGACTATCGGGACAAAACCCGGCGCTTCGAGGCGCTGCTGGAGCGCGCCCAGGTGCGCTCCGATCCCGAGCTCCTGCTGCAGGCGCATCATTGCGGCTGGGGCAGCTATTTCGGGCTGGCGCAGTTCGGCGCCTGCTGCGAGCACATCGACAAGGGGCTGGCGATCTACGAGGCCGGCGACTACCGCCACCACGCCACGCTCTATGGCAACCATGACGCGAAGGTCTGCGCGCTCGGCGAGCGGGCTCTCGTCTACTGGTTGCAGGGCGCGCCCGAGCAGGCCCTCGCGCAGGAGCGGCGCGCCATGGCGTGGGCGGCCGAGCTCGGCCATGACGGATCCTACAGCCACTGCATCGACATCGCGGTGATGCACAGCGCCTATCGGCGCGACATCCCGGCCGTGCGCGAGCGGGCCGCCACCATGCTGCGGCTGGCGGAGGAGAAGGGCTTTTCCGACCACCTGTCCAAGGGCCGGCTTTTTCTGGGCTGGACGGCCGCGCTCGGCGGCGACCCGCTGGCCGGCCTCGCGATGCTGCGCGAAGGGCTCGCCCAGCAGAAGGACAGCGGCACCTCGGAGGATTTCCCGGTCTACTACTGCATGCTCGCCGAAGTCTTGGAGCTCGCCGGCCGCCCCGACGAGGGCCTGGTCGAGCTCGAATATGTCCGCGACGTCTGCAACGCCGCCGGCCTCCGCATCTGGATGCCGGAGGTGTTGAGGAGGATTGGGGAGTTGCGGGCGGGGACGGGCGCGGGCGGGCGCGACGCGGAGGCGGCGCTGCGCGAGGCGCTGGCGCTCGCGGTGGCGCAGGACGCGCGGGCGCTGGGCGTGCGGGCCGCGCTCTCCCTCGCGCGGGTGCGTACGCGGGCGGGGGACCGCGAGGAGGCGCGCGCCATCCTGCGCCCGTATCTCACGGGCGCGCCCGAGTGGCTCGCGCAGGCGGACGTGCAGGCCGCGCGGGCGCTGCACGGCGCGGGAGCCGACGCGTGAGCGCCCCGGCCGATGCCTACGCGCGCTTCGCGCCGCTGGGCCCGCGCATGGGCATCACCCGCGTGGCCGTGCTCACGGGCCTGGACACGCTGGGCATCCCCGTGTGCCTGGCCGCGCGCCCCAACTCGCGCTCGATCGCGGTCTTCCAGGGGAAGGGGCGCACGCTCGCGGCCGCGAAGGCGTCCGCGTTCATGGAGGCGGCCGAGACCTGGCACGCGGAGCGCGTGCTGGCGCCGTGCCGGCTGGCGCGCGCCGCGGACCTGCGGGAGGCGGGCGAGCGCTGCGTGTGGGAGGGTCTGCCCCTGGCCGAAGGCGCGCGCTTCGACGCGGACGCGCTCATCCCGTGGGCAGAGGCGCGCGACCTCGCGACGGGCGCGCCCGCCTGGGTCCCGCTCGAATGCGTGAGCGCCGACTACACGCCCGCCGCGGAGGCGCGCTTCGGGCGCGTGTTTGAGGCGCACACCAACGGGCTCGCGTCCGGCGCCACGCTCGCGGACGCGGTCGCGCACGCGCTGTACGAGCTCGTGGAGCGCGACGCGGTCACGCTCTGGCGCCTGCGCGACGGGCGCACGGAGCCCTCGCTCGCGCTCGCGGCCATCCGCGATCCCGCCTGCGCGTGGCTGCTGGAGCGCTTCGCGGCCGCGGGGGTGCGCATCCGCGTCTGGGACGTGACCTCGGACGTGGGCGTGCCCGCCTATCTGTGCCTGGCCGCGGACGAGGGCACGAGCGCGACCGACCCCGAGATCGGGGCCGCGTGCCACCCGGCGCCCGCGGTCGCGATCGCGAAGGCGCTCACCGAGGCCGCGCAGGCGCGCACCACCTGGATCGCGGGCTCGCGCGACGACTTCGCGCCCGAGCTCTACGACGCGGCCGCGCGCGCGAGGCGCAGCCGCATCAGCCGCGTGTGGATGGAGGGCGCGGCCACGGCCTCGCCCGACGCCCGCGCGGACATGTCGACCGGGAGCGTGGACGCGGACATCGGGCGCGCGCTCGGGCTCCTGGCCGCGGCCGGGCTCGGGCAGGCGCTTTGCGTGGACCTCACGCGCCCGGACATCGGCATCCCGGTGGCGCGCGTGCTGGTCCCCGGGCTCGAATCCCCGCTCACCGGCGAGGAGGGGGGCGCCGGCGGCCTGCGGGCAGCCCGAATCCGCGCCCAGGCGGGCGGGCGGTCATGACGGGCGGCCTCATCTTCCTCGGGCCCAGCCTGCCGGCCGCCGAGGCGCGGGCGTTGACGGACACGCCCATCCTGCCGCCGGCCGCGCAGGGCGACCTCTATCGCGCCGTGCTGGCGCACAGGCCGAGCGTGGTCGGCATCGTGGACGGCTATTTCCACCAGGTCCCGTCGGTGTGGCACCGCGAGATCCTGTGGGCGATGAGCGAGGGCGTCGCGGTGTTCGGGGCCGCCAGCATGGGGGCGCTGCGGGCGGCCGAGCTGGACGCCTTCGGGATGGTGGGAATCGGCCGGGTCTATGAGGGCTTCGTGGCGGGGCGCTACGGCCCCTTCGCGGATAATTTCGAGAACGACGACGAGGTCGCGGTGCTGCACGGGCCGCCGGAGACCGACTTCCTCAGGCTCAGCGACGCCATGGTGGACCTGCGGCAGGGGCTCGCGGAGGCGCAGGAAGCGGGCGTGATCAGCGTGGCCCTTCGCGACGCGCTCTGCGCCGAGATGGCCGCCACCTTCTATCCGGACCGCAGCGCCGACGCGCTGCTGGCCAGCGCCCACCTTGCGCCGCCTGTCGCGGCGGCTCTGCGCGACTGGTGGGAGCGATCCTACGAATCCCAGAAGCGTCGCGACGCGCTGGCGCTGATCGCCCGGGTCGACGCCTTCCTGGCGCAGGGCGAGACCGCGCCGACGCCCTCCTTCACCTTCCAGCGCTCGGGCGTGTGGGCGAACTTTGTGGCCGCCGAGGACGCGCGTCGCGCCGCTGCCCTGACGACCGACGAGGCGCTGGCCATCGCGGATCTGCAGCGTGACTTCGAACGCTGGCCCGCGCTTTGCCGGGCGGCGGGGCGGGAGGGCGGCTCCTCCGATCCGGGAGAGACACGGCGCGTCTTCGCCGCCTGGCGCGACACGCAGGGCCTGGCGTCCCGCGCGTCGCTCGACCGCTGGATGGCGGCGAATGGCCTCGACGATACCGGGCTCGCGGCGTTGTTCGAGCGCGTGGCCGGTCGCGGCGGCCAGCATGTCACGGCCGCCGACGCCCGCGACGTGGTCGACCATCTCCGCCTCACGGGCGCGTTTCCGGCCGCCCTGGAGCAGGCCCGGCGCAACGCCGCCATCCTGGCCTCGATCCCGGACGCCGGCCGGCCTCCTCCCGCCGACATGCGGCCGATCGCCGGGCGATACGGGTTGGTGGATGACGACGCGCTGGCGCTGGAACCACTTTCGCGTGTGGCGGAGAGGCTTTGCTATCCGGACGAGGGCGCCTTTGCGCGGGCGCTGTGGAGCAGGTACCATCTCGACCTCGCCGGTCCCGACGGGCCGGGCGGGCAGGGCATGCGGAGCGGGGGCTGACCATGCGCGGAACCTTGTTCAGGTTGTTTCCCCAGGCCACGGACAGCTATCCGGAGCCCGAGCTGATCGAGGTGTCGCGGCCCGCCGGCTCGGTCGGGCCCGGACCATCGGACGACCGCCTCATCGTCGTGGATGCGGTCGACAAGGAGCCCTATGACCCGCCGCTGACGCTGCCGCCGTTTCGCGGCGCCGTGCGGCCGCCGGCCTGGCCCGACCAGAACGGCGACTTCGCCTGGATCCCGGTGGAAACGGAGCAGTTCCTGCAGGCGCATCTCTATGGCTGCGTGCGGCTGTCGGTGGACGTCTGGGAGAAATATCTCGGCCGCACCGTGCGCTGGATGGACCTGATCGGCCGGGAGCGGCTCGAGCTCGTGCCGCTGGTGGAGTGGGCCAACGCCCAGTCGGGGCCGGGCTTCATGGAGATGGGCTGCCAGGTCAACAATGAAGGCGAAATGCGCCTGTTCTGCCTCAACGCCGACGTTATCGCGCACGAGACGGGCCATACGGTGCTGTTCGCCGAACTGGGCACGCCCGCGCAGGACCGCCTCACCGGCGAGTTCCTGGCCTTCCACGAATCCTTGTCGGACATGACGGCGCTGCTTACGGCGCTGCATTTCGAGACCGTGATCGACCGCGTGCTGACGCAGACCAACGGCAACATGTACGTGGCCAACGACAGCAACAAGATCGGCGAGCTCTCCAGCACGCAGCAGATCCGCGTCGCCGACAACATCACCCGGATGAGCGACCTCGTCGGCCTGCGGCTCGCCGCCAGCGGGGACTGGATCGACCCGTCCGGGCAGGGCCGCAACGCGCATGCGCTTGCCCAGCCGCTCACGGGCGCGCTGTTTGATTTCCTGGTGGATCTCTACCAGGACAACCTGGTGACGCGCGGGATCATCGCGCCGGACGACGACGCGCGCGGGTGGGACCGCGACGAGGTCGACGCCGCCATGGCGACGCTCGCGGCGACCTTCGGCGATCGCTACGAAACCCTGCGCGGCGACTTCCGCGAGGCGCTCGTGGATGCGCGCGACACGGTCGGTTTCGTGCTGGGCGCCATGGTGGACCGGGTCGACATCGACGACCTCACCTTCGGCGAGGTCGCGGGCGTTCTGCTGGAGGTCACGGCCGAGTTGGTCGGCTCGTATGCGGCCGGCATGCTGGCCGAAAACCTGCGCTGGCGCGAGATCGACCCGATTGTTCCGGCCCGGGTCACGGCCGGCGTGATGCTGGCGACCTCGCGGCGGTTTCGGGCGGGCGTGCCCTTTGCGGAGCAGATCGGGCAGTTCCGGGCGCTTCGGCACGCGGCCTGCTGCCTGCCGGCGCGCCGCCACGAGGGCGCGATGGCGTTCGGGCTGGGCAAGATTATTCGCGCCGAACATCGTCGGCCGGATTGAGTGCGACGCGGTTCGTGTGAACCGCTTCACATTGGGGGCACTGCAACCATGCAACCTTGGGCGTGTCTGGCTTCCAGCGATTTGAGCGTTGATTGCAAGCATGCCCGGCCGGCGAACGGCGGGACTACCCACCACCAGAGGAGGGGCGAATGGCAGATCTGAACGAGACCGTGCTGGCTGGCTCGGTCGTGCGCCTGTTCGGGCGCAAGATGACCGACCTTAAGCTCGACGGCCCGACCGTCGAGACCGACGCCGTGCTGGCGCGGATCTACGGCTTCAGCTTCGAGGGCCAATACTACAAGCTCGCCGCGCCCAGCATCTTCAAGGTCCATGGCGCCGGAACGGCGGTTCCGGCCGGCCAGAGCCCGATCGAGCTCGGCCTCTCGGGCGTGGAGCTGACCAGCGACGTCTTCGCCAAGGACGTCTCGATGTGGGCGGTGGACTCCAAGGACCGTTCGGTCCGCCTCGACGCCATGGCGGGCACCTTCGAGGAAATCCTGCTCGCCCCCGAACTCGCCGACGGCGGCGACAGCCTCTCGGCCCGCGCCCAGATGACCGGCCGCGCCCAGCTCACCGGCCGGGCCCAGATGACGGGCCGCGCGCAAATGACTGGACGGGCGCAACTGACCGGCCGGGCGCAGATGACAGGCCGGGCGGAGTAGGGCGGGGAACGGGACCCTTCTCCCTCCGGGAGAAGGTTGCGGCGGCTGCGGACACCCTCCCGTCATTGCGAGCGCAGCGAAGCAATCCAGATGGCTGGCGAGAGGCTCGGCGTACACCGCCCCCTTGAGGGGGAGGGTGGGCTGCGGCGTTTTTCCTGCATGTTTACGCGGCGGAGCCAAGCGTGCCTCCTACCATCAGCTGGATTGCTTCGCTGTCGCTCGCAATGACGGCGAGGGGCGGGTGGCGCTCGCCTTGCTGGTCGGGCGCTGTTCTTCTTCCGGGGAAGAAGGCGCGAGCGGCGGGGGTGCGGACACCCTCCCGTCATTGCGAGCGCAGCGAAGCAATCCAGATGGTTGGCGAGAGGCTCGGCCTACACCCTCCCCTTGAGGGGGAGGGTCGCCGCGCAGCGGCGGGGTGGGGTGACGCCGGGCGAAGCGCTCACTGACACATTGCACGCGGCCCCGGCTGGACCCCACCCCGCCGGGCTTCGCCCGTCGACCCTCCCCCCCAAGGGGAGGGTGGGCTGCGGCGATTCTCCTGAATGTTTTGCGCGGCAAAGCCGGGCGTGCCTCCGAACATCAGCTGGATTGCTTCGCTGTCGCTCGCAATGACGGCGAGGGGCGGGTGGCACTCGCCTTGCTGGTCGGGCGCTGTTCTTCTTCCGGGGAAGAAGGCGCGAGCGGCGGGCGTGCGGACACCCTCCCGTCATTGCGAGCGCAGCGAAGCAATCCAGATGGCTGGCGAGAGGCTCGGTCTGCACCCTCCCCTTGAGGGGGAGGGTCGCCGCGCAGCGGCGGGGTGACGCCGGGCGAAGCGCTCCCTGGCAGATCGCGCGCTGCCCCGGCCGCACCCCACCCCGCCGGGCTTCGCCCGTCGACCCTCCCCTCAAGGGGAGGGTGGGCTGCGGCGTTTTTCCTGCATGTTTACGCGGCGGAGCCGAGCGTGACGCCCACCATCAGCTGGATTGCTTCGCTGTCGCTCGCAATGACGGCGAGGGGCGGGTGGCACTCGCCTTGCTGGTCGGGCGCTGTTCTTCTTCCGGGGAAGAAGGCGCGAGCGGCGGGCGTGCGGACACCCTCCCGTCATTGCGAGCGCAGCGAAGCAATCCAGATGGTTGGCGAAGGGCTCGGCCTACACCCTCCCCTTGAGGGGGAGGGTCGCCGCGCAGCGGCGGGGTGGGGTGACGCCGGGCGAAGCGCTCACTGACACAATTGCACGCGGCCCCGGCTGCACCCCACCCCGCCGGGCTTCGCCCGTCGACCCTCCCCCTCGAGGGG